>CAZWFS010000001.1:0-109243 GCA_964633325.1 uncultured Candidatus Saccharibacteria bacterium
TATCTGCGGGTTTTACTGGGCTATCAGGTATGGATGGGTTTTTAGATTCGGGTAAAAGTGCATCGGCAAGCGCTATTTTTTCTTGTCTAGCCGATCCAGCTTCAGCATCTTGAACATCAGATAAATCAAAATGGCGACGATGATAAAGCTTATAAGATCGCTTACAACTTGTCCGTAAGCTATTTTACTTGCGCACATCTCGCCAGACTGTTTGATGCATATAAATTTATCGCCCAGATCAACACCTCCGGTCAAGACGCCAATGATGGGGTTAAATATATTATTAACAATTGAATCAACAAGACCTTTGGCCGCCACACCAACGATTAAACCGATGGCCAAGCCCACAATGCCCTGCTCGCGGACGAAGTCGACAAAACCAACCACTTGCTTGTGGGCGATCCTATCCTTGATTACATTAGCCTTTTCCAGCGCCTGTACGGGTGGTTTCTCGGTAGCTTCTGATTCTTTTTTGGGCATATGTTATTTCCTGTTACGTAGGTTATTTAAACATACCAGCTGGTTAGCAGTGGTCCCGTACTTTGCATTTTTACATCCTTTCGGGGGCTGGGATGTTTAATAATTCCAGTCCGTTTTTGAGGGTATCAGCATATGACTTTACCAGTTGCAGCCTGATGTCTTGACGAGGGTCATCAATCACACGGTTATGCTCATAGAACCGATTAAATACTTGGGCCAACTCATATAGATATGTGGTTATATGGCTGGGTAATAGGCCTTTAACCGAATCCTCAACAATTTCGGGATACTCACTCACTTTTCGCAATAATGACCTTTCCTCCGGCTCCAGTGTCTCTTCTTCCGACTTTGGATTTTCGGCTTTATGCTTCTTCAATATGCTTCTTGCCCGTGCATGGGCGTATTGCAGGTATGGACCAGAGTTGCCCTCCAGGCTGATAGCCTCACTGATATCAAAGATGACGTCGCCGCCCGTCCGGACTTTCAGTAGTGTGTAGCGTAACGCGCCAATGATAGCATCCTGGGTAGCAGCCCCTTCACCACCCTTTGCTAACAGGGCTTTGCTAATCTCATCGATCAGCCAACCGATGTTGATGAACGTCCCTTTCCGGCTGCTCATCTTACCGCTGCTGAGTTTGACAGTCCCGGTCGGGATATTGTGAGTAACGCCGGCAAGGTCTGGCAAGGCTAATTCGGCAGCCTTGAAGACGACCTTGAAATACTCTTTTTGTTCGACCGCCGTAACTATGTAGCTGACATCAGGCTTGAACTCGTGCGCTTTCAGCTGGATAAGTCCGAGGTCACGTGCTTCATACAGGGTATTGCCTTGGGAGCTGATAAAAACACGGGTATGTAGCCCGTACTTCTCTCCTGGGAAAATTACCGCGCCGTCGCTTCGTTCAAACACTTTACCTATATGGTCCTCTACTGTCTTCCGTCCGATTTCATCCGCTTCCCGCTCGAAGTAGCGACGCTCAATCGGTTTGCTGCCTAGCCTAGTCAAAACTTGGTCAAAATAAGCGAAACTCCAGCCTTTACATGTCTCGTAAACTTCCTTGAAAACGGGGTCAGTGAGCGTAAATGACTCTTTTGTGTATTCACCTATAGCTTGTTTTGCCTCTTCGTCCTCATCATACGCCTTGGTGCCTTCCTGATACATCCTGCTCATGAAAGCTGGTCGCTCTGACTCTGCAATTTCTTCCAACTTCCTGGGCTCACCACCAATAAATCGAAAGGTTGCCCACATACTTTTGCCGACGTGCAACCCGACGTCGCCGTGATAGCTCACCCTGTGCAAATTGCAGCCGCCAGCTTCAAGCAGATTGGCTATGGTATCAGCGATAATCGAGTTGTAGGCATGGCCGATATGCATGTCTTTGAATGCATTGGGATTATTCGTTTCGATGACGACTGTCTTATCGGCATATGGCTGAGTGGCCAACTCTGTGCTCACAGAACCCCAAAGCGCTTTATCGCGCAATCGCAAGTTGATAAAGCCTGGTTCGGCAACGGTGATTTCGCTCATCTGATCGCTCATTTTTTGGCGAAGTGCGTCAGCCAGTTGATTGGCCACATCGCGCGGTTTTTTGTCTAGTTGCTTGGCTAATTGCAGGGCTACATTTGAGGCATAATCGCCGAACTTTTCATCCGGCCGGGTTAACTCCGGTTCTACTGGTACATCGAACGCAACCTTAACTACGTCGGCAATCGCGGTTTTCAAGTCATCCATATGGCACGAGTATAACAGAGGGAGTTATCGGCGGCCTAGGTGTTCTTGCCAGCAGGTCTTTTGCGAGCTGCTCTTTTCGCCGTGGCGGGTTGAGGGTACAAAATTTGGATTATTCGGAAAATGAAGGCGTAGATACTGGCTAGCAGCACAAAGAACATGGCGGTGGTAGTAAACATGCGCGGGTTGGAAACTGGGTTGATGAACCGATCAGAAACGTCAAACAGCAGCCCAGCCGGATTAATTAGCACGTCCCACGTATTCCAGCGCAGGTAACGCCCCAAGTAGATGGCGTAACCGCACAACAACAATATAGTCCCGATAATGAGATGCGCATACCGTTGGCGCAATTTCTTAAGCAGTTCCCTGTGTATTAAGTATAGGCTGCTGTAGCCCAGTACGTAGCCATTCCAGGCGTACAGTACGAACAGTACCACGTCGTAAAGCAGGCTGACCTCGCCGGTACTGTGCAGATGTATGAAATCACTCACAATATAGAAACTGTTCGGCAAGAACCCAAGCCATAGTGCCGTCAGAATCAAGTTTGGCCCGCTTAGCCACCGGGAGCTCTTTAACCGTTCCTTTAGCAGCCAGGCAAAGATAAGCGGCAGCCAGGCCAGCAGTAGGTTCCAGTTCAGGAACCAATAGCGATTACTATCTCCGGCCAATGATCGGATAACGTAAAGCAAAAGGCTGGTCAGGCTTGATAATGCCAGGACAGCTAGTAATCGTCTCGTCTTGAGGTCAAGCTTTATCTGAGACATGGGAGGTATTATAGCAAACTAACACCTTATAAATGGCGAGCCTAAGGTATAATGGGCACTATGAACCCTCTCGATCCCATACGCCAAGTTGCGCGGTCCATATTCGTGCGGATTGCTCGGGAGCTAAACAGCTTGACCGGCGGGCGCATACACCCTAACGCGATCACTGTCACAGCTTTATTAGCCCATATACCAATCTCATGGCTGATTGCCACTAGGCAATATTTATTGGCTGCTGTGTTATTAGTAATCTTTGGGCTTTTTGACGCACTTGATGGCGCCCTGGCTCGCGTCCAGCAACGCGTCAGCAAGGTAGGTATGCTGCTGGATTCGATCACTGATCGCATGAAGGAGATTATTATTTATATAGGCATCGCCTTGGCCTTGATCAACGGCGGACAGCCTAACGCTGTCGTATGGGCCGTAGCGGCCTGCGGCGCGTCGCTACTAGTGAGTTACGTTAACGCATGGGGAGAGGCGGTCGTGGCTGGCGATAACCTAAACAAGCACGAGCTAAACAAGTCGTTCCGAAGTGGATTAATGAGTTTTGATATCCGGATAACAGTTATTTTGGTTGGCTTGGCCAGTGGTAAGTTAGTCGAGGCAGTCATTGTCATAGCCGTTTTGGCATGGATAACGGCATTGGAGAGGCTTATTAAGTTAATACGGGCGCTTCAACATGTACAAAGTTGATTTGCATACACACTCTATCGCCTCGCAAGACGGGGGCATTAAACTGGAACAATACCGCCAAGCGCTAAAAGAAAGCGTGCTAGATTGCATTGCCATAACCGACCATAACCGTATAGATATGGCTAGTGCTATTCATAGTGAACTGGGAGAAAAAATCATCGTCGGCGAAGAAATTATGAGCGAGGCTGGCGAGATTATCGGCCTGTTTCTTACAAAAACAGTGCGGCCCGGCCAGTCCGCACAGGCTACCATGCAAGACATCAAGGACCAGGGAGGCCTGGTTTATGTGCCGCATCCCTTTGAAACAATCCGCCACGGTTTGCACCCTGCAACATTAGACAACCTGAGTGATTGGATTGATTTGATAGAAGTCTGCAATGGGCGGGCTTTTTTACAGCAGCGCGGTGCCCAAGTGGTGGTGTGGGCACGCTTGAACGGAGTTCCGGGAGTAGCCAGTAGCGATGCGCATGGAATGCGGGGTTTAGGCCGAACGTATGCCCGAATCGGCGAAATGCCGGACAGTGACAATTTGGTCGAAAATATGCGACGGGCGACTTTAATTACCACCCGCCCTGGTGTCCGGGAATTGTTGTACCCAAAATATCATCGACTGATAAAGAAAGTCAGGCCAGATAATAACTAATGATGGACACCTTTTTCTTTGCCGTGTGGTTCTTTTTACCCGCTGGCATAGCCAATATGACACCGGTTTTAGCCAATAAGGTTCCGCGACTTAATGAGTGGGATACTCCTATGGACTTCGGAAAATCCTTTCGCGGCAAACGTATTTTTGGCGACCATAAAAGATGGCGGGGTGTTGTCAGCGGTGTAGTTGTGGCTTCTATAATTGTACTGATTGAATACTCTCTATACCAGCATAGTGCCGGCATCAGGTCTCTGGTAACGGAACTTGACTACGGTATCCCTGAAGTACTCTGGCTAGGGCCGCTATTGGGCGCCGGCGCATTGTTCGGTGACGCCATAAAAAGTTTCTTCAAACGACGGGTCGGAGTAAAGCCCGGTCATTCCTGGTTTCCTTTTGACCAGTCAGATTACATTGTCGGGGGGCTATTAGCTAGCCTTATCATTGTACGGCTGAATGTTCTTACCTACTTGTTTATATTTGCTACCTGGTTCGCGCTCCACCTGATAGCCAGCTTCATCGCCTTTCAGCTCGGCCTCAAACTCAAACCAATTTAACGGTCTATTGGCAACGGGCTTCGACGTTTAGGGCTAGCCCAACGCAGGTCTTTCTGGGCGCTTACGAACGACTCAACGGCCAATCCTTTTTTCAAAAATGCATTATCGAACATTCCGAACATGCTCTCCGTCTGGGACGGCATCACCCTTAGCGCCTCGAATTTTAGACGGGCTATCTCAGGTGAAAAACTTAATACCATGTCGCACTTTTCAACCGGGATACGACAAGGCTCCTCAACGTTAAAGTAAAATTTAAATTTCTGATTTATAACGGCAGTAAATCTATCGACTTGGTCGCAATTAAAAATCGCATAATATAGCACTGGACTAAATCCCAAATCCTGATTCAGTGCTAAATTAACCCAACGATTCACGGCTATATGATCCCAGTGGCCGGTCACGCCATCCGGAGGGAAAGTAATCACCGTATCCGGTTGGTATTGTTTTATGAGGGCCGTGATTTTAGATACCGAAGTCTCGTCTGCAACATCGCAACAGCAACCATCTTGAAAGCTAAGCCAGTGATGGTGCTTAACTTTTAGTACTTTTAGTGCACTCGTCAGCTCTGTCTCGCGGATATCACCTAAAGTGGCGGCCGGCCATTTTTGTTCATTTTGTATACCGGCCTCCCCCCTCGTAGCCGTTATGCACACAACTGTCTGGCCATTCTGGGCGGCTACAGCCATCAAGCCAGCCATCATGAATGACTCATCGTCCGGATGAGCCCAGATGCCCATAATCGTTCCAAGCGATTTGATGGTTGAGGGTGAGGAGAGCGTTTTCATTGGACTACAAGGCGATTAATTTATGTGGTCGCACATATTACAGATTAATAATAGCAGTATTGTTAGTAGCTAGGGGTGCTTCCGCTTTCGTCCTGTCCGTACTTCATATATGTACTTCTCTGCAACTGGAATAAAACAGGGATGCCCCGTGTCTACTTTACGAGTCTCAATGTATTAGCCGGCTCAAGTCGGTTGCTAATAAGTTTTATGTGATCAGGTAAGGGCGCTGCAAAGCCACCAACGCGCTGCTCATCCAAGTTCTTTTTTAAACCTTTCTATGATGTCTTTATCCCCGGTCTCAATCGGCTGCGAACCATTAAGAAAGGCTAAATATAAACTGACAAAGTCGCCAAGCGCCACAGCCCAGAGCAGCTGCTCCAGCTTGTTGCTTCCTCGAACCTCTACCCTATGTGGAGATGGCCAACGGCCGCTTAGCAGCTTGTCGCTCAGGTCATAACGCCGGGTTACTCGAGAATGATCGTATGAGGACATAAGGTAGATTATCCCATAAGGTTTTTCCGTCGGATGAGATGTCCAGCCAGTAAATTCATTATGATTAAATTCTGGAAAAGGATACGTCCAGGCAACATTCTTAGCATTTTCGTTAAAGCTGATCTTCCATTTGTGGGCCGCCGGGAAAAGATGGCTACCGGCATAAATGACCGGCGAGCGGCCCATTAGTTCCTGGGCTAACTGCTTAGCTTTATTATTCCGCGCGGGAACTGTGGGAAGCCAATTTTGCACAGCTTCCTTCAAAAATTCAGCAGCTCCTTGCATCGCTTCGGCCGTACCGGATTGAGCCAGTACCCCGTAGCGATCCATTAAGCTTATCAGACCCCGGAGACCATATAAGGCACCGTAGCGCGGTTTATCGATCTTAGGCAGCTCGACGAGCGGGTAGCCTTTTGCTATCGAAATATCCGCTAATTTACCGCCGGATGCCACAACCGCTATACGTGCACCTTTTCTTTCGGCTTGCGATAAGGCCGATATAGTTTCCTCGGTATTACCCGAATAGCTTGAAGCTATAAACAGGGTTTTTTTGTTTACGTACGGAGGTATGTCATAATCACGGACGACCTCAAAGGGCAGCGTGTAACCTGGCCAACTGGTACTCAGTAAGGCCCATAGGGCTGAACCTCCCATACCGGCATGCACAATATTTTCAAATGATCCAGAGACCTTTGGGAGGCTAAACTCGTGCTGAAGTTGCTGCCATTGCTTCTCGGCTATACCTAGTGCGTCCTGCGCGTCGCGTTCATGAATATATTTCAGATCGTCAAGCATAAATCCTCCGGTATTAGTAACTATAGAGTAGTAAATCTTATTTCGAAACACAAAGATAGTTTTAAAGAGCTTGCTAAGGATCTTTCTTTGGATTGTTACTCGTAACCCCGGTGAGATGTAAGAGCCTTTCAGGTAAAGGAAGTATATTTGAAGAGTACGGAGAGGAGCGATAGCGGTCTGTCCGATCGCCAATGTTACGAGTAGATTGTTAGGAGGCTACAAAGCCGCTTATGTTATAGTAAATGGGTAAATATTTAACATAATAATCGAAAAAGTCCCTAAGATGGGACCGGGGGGAACATATGTTTGGGCACGATAACCAGGACGAACACCAAGACGATCAAGCTCACAACGGTCAGGTAACCGCTCCGACCGATCCGGTCGTTGACGACAACCTTGGGCTGGGAGACGAGAGCCCTAACGACACCGGTACCACAGCACCCCCTGTACATACGACTACCGAAGGGTTCATTGTTGATCCGGTCACACCGACGGTAGCACCCACTGCTACTGTGCTATCCTCGGCAAACGGCGCCGCAGTGACTGATGATTTGCTTACGATCAAGCAGCAGGCCTTGCACCAACTATCTCCATTAGTCGGGCACTTAAACCAAACGCCAGAAGAAAAGTTCCGAACCCTTATGATGATGATTCAGGCATCTGACGATCAATCGAAACTCAAGGAAGCCTACGAAATAGCCCAACAAATTCCGGACGAAAAAGTCCGTGCCCAAGCGTTATTGGATGTGGTTAACGAGATCAACTACTTTACTCAACAGCACAAAGACAAGCCATAAGCTGTTAGCTAATTTTAATAGAGACGAGTAGAGGGATTAAGAACGATAGCGGTCTTCCCGTTATTAGGAAATACGTACTACGCTATACGTTTAATATGGGTGCTCATACTGCGGATGCTTGTGCGCAGTTTCTATCTCTTTGCGCGTGGCGGCCGTCATAACTACATTGGGCATGCTGGCTAACACACTATTTAAGCGTTTTTGCTCTTCCAGCAGACGAGACATGAGCTGCCTCATGCCCTTTAATTCTTGCTCTAGATTGGCTATCCGACGAGTCTGCTGATCGACCTGGACAAATGATTGGCGCACCCACTGTTGCTGTTGTTGGTACTGGCCGTTCATGGTCACGATAATGCGATCCCGGACATTCTGTACCTCGCTTTTGCTGACCATACGTTCAATAATTTTGTTTTTGGCATAGTCCAGCGCGCTTTGCAGATCTTGACGGGTCATCGATACTTGCATAGCTTTTCCCTCCTTTGCTTCCCTTAGGTTGCTGGCTGTTTATTTGGCGTTGTTATCTGTGTTAATTGACCTTGTCATTATCTTTTTTGCCGCTTTAGAGGTCAAAACAAAAAAGCTTGACTGTTAATGTAGCCAAGCTTCGGAATACTCATGAAATCGTAGTTTCACCTACGGTCGGAAAACCAGAAAGCTGTCTTAGGAGTAAGAAGCTTGGTTACCGAAGGTACGAGGCAGAACTTTTCGCCATATAGGTTTATATTCTTGCCAAATCCCATCGTAAATTTAAGTATATAGCACACCTTCCGCGTAGCGCAAGTAAGAATTCTGTGGGCTCTTTAGCTATTAATGTGGTCAGAACGCCGGCTTAGGTATAGGCGGTGAGCAATCGTTCCCAATATCGTAGTAGCTGCAAAAATAGCTACTACATCGCCAGGGCCGCTATTGGGCGTAGATGTGGTAGTACTACTAGTTGGCGGAGGAGTTGTCGGGTTTGGGGTGGCTGGATTTGGAGCCGACGAAGGAGCACTACCCGGAGAGGGTGAGGGGTTTGGGGCTGGTGCTGGTGAGCTGGGCTGAGGCGCTGGGCTAGGCGGATTTGATGATGGCGGAGCCGGCGACGGGTTAGGTTGAGTAGGATTAGACGAATTACCCTCTTGTTTCTTATCATCACCATTAGCTGGCTGATTCTCTTGAGACGTGGCGGTCTCATTCTGACCGGTAGTAGCAGTCTGTCTGTCCCGGTTGGCCAGCTTGTTATATAACCAACGCCCGCCAAAGAACAAACCCAACACAACCGCTACCGTAATTAGTAGCGTCACTAAGGCAACCAGCCATGCTACGCCGACACGTTCGCGGCGCTCCGCCTGGTAATACTCTTGGATTTCCGCAGGAACTTCATCCTTCTTCTTGCGACTAAATAACGCCATACTCTGCTCCTAAACCACCCTTTAAACATAATCATAGTACATAACTCCCCATTTTGCAACCCCTTTATCCACCAGGGACTGAAAGCCGTTAACCTTAGGTTGTTAGGCATGCTGGTTGTTTTGCTTTTCAAAAATTCAAGTCAAAAAGAAGTTCGGATTCACTCCGAACTTCTTTTTTCCTATTGGGAGGTAAGCAGCCAGAGAAAATGTTTCATTTTCCCTGCGCGATGAGAGGAGGAATCACCTCCTCTCATGGGCAAGCGCAGCGTGGCCTACATTCCCATCATGCCGCCAGGCATTCCACCGCCGCCGCCCGGGGCTGGGGCTTCCTTTTCGGGTACTTCGGCTACCAGGGCGCCCATGGTCATGGCCGTGCCGGCAATCGACGTAGCATTCTGCAAAGTTTCTTTGACAACCCTGACCGGGTCAACAATTCCGTTAGCTTTGAGGTCAACTAATTTGCTTGGGTCATTGACGTTAACACCCTGTCCGGCCTTTCCGGCCTTAACCTGGGGTAGCCATTCGTCGGCGTTGATGCCAGCGTTATCCAACAGGATGCGGAAGGGCTGTTCCAGCGCTTTTTTAAGCAGTAATCGGCCGGCTGTCACGGAATCGTCATCGCTGGCAGTCGTGGTGATATTGCTTGTCAGGTTGATAAGCGTAACTCCACCGCCAGGTACGATGCCTTCTTCCAGGGCGGCTTTGACGGCCGCTACGGCGTCGTCAACCCGGAATTTCTTTTCCTCAATCTCGGTCTCTGTTGCGCCACCCACTTTAATGACAGCTACTTTGCCGGAAAGGGCTGCGCGCCGCTTTTCCAGATTCTCTCGGTCATACTCGCTACTGGCAGCTGCCACTTGGGCATTGATCTGCTTAATACGGGCGTCTACTTCAGTAACCGAACCATCACCTTCGATTATGGTGGTCTCGTCTTTAGTGACAATTACCTTGCGGGCCGTACCAACCATATCGAGTTCAGCGTTTTCAAACGTGAAGCCTTGGTCCTCGGTAATTACCGTGGCTCCAGTCAGGATAGCAATGTCGGCTAGGATATCCTTGCGGCGGTCCCCAAAGGCAGGCGCTTTTATAGCCACTGTATTGAATACGCCCTTCAGCTTGTTAAGCACCAAGGTGCCAAGCGCTTCCCCTTCCACGTCTTCTGCGATGATGACCAAATCTTTCTTACCGGCCTGAGCCATTTTCTCCAGCAGCGGCAAAAATTCTTGTATGGAACTGATCTTCTTATCGGTTATCACAATGGAGGGCTTGTCGTAAACGACTTCCATGCGGGTAGGATCGGTAACCATGTAGGGGCTAACAAAACCGCGGTCAAAGGTAAAGCCTTCTACTACTTCGCTCTCCAACAGTAAGCCTTGGCCCTCTTCTACCGTCACGACGCCGTCTTTGCCGACTTTGTCGATGACGTCGGCAATCAACGCGCCAATGGCGCTGTCTCCGGCAGAGATGGTGGCCACTTCAGCCACGCGGTTCTTCTTGCCCTGGATGTCCTCGGCTAGACCGCTAAGCTTGGTGATGACATCATGGGCGGCAGCCTCCAGTCCTTTACGCAGGAGCATGGGGTTGTGTCCAGCCGCAATCAGCTTGTTGGCCTCGTTCAGGATGTGATAGGTTAGCACCGTAACTGTGGTGGTACCGTCTCCTGCGACATCGTTCATCTTGCTAGCTGCTTGTTTGATAAGTTCAGCGCCCACTTTATAGCCTAGAGTCTCGTCGTCGACATCGGCCAGCTCCACACCTTTAGCTACGGTCACGCCGTCATGGGTAACTGTCGGGTTACCGTATGACTTGCTTATAACAACGTTACGGCCTTTGGGACCCATAGTCGTCTTTACCGCGTCATACAATACCTTGGCTCCCGCCAGGACACGTCGCCGCGCATCGTCATCGTAAAAAACTTTCTTTGCCATAGTTGAATAAACCTCCTTGTTTACTTGGTAAGTGTGCCGTAAATATTTTCAGCTTTGATAATCATATACTCGACGCCGGCAATCTTGATGTCAGTGCCGGACCAGCTGTAAACGATCCGATCGCCAGCCTTGACACCTTCCACCTTTTTGCCCACGGCCAGTACTTTAGCCACTTTGGGTTTTTCCTGCGCTTTATCCGGCAGATACAGACCGCTGGCTGTCTTGGATTCAGCCTCCTCCTGCTGGGCGACCACATAGTCTGCAAGCGGTTGAATTGGGACACTCATAGATAGAACTCCTCCTGTTAACACTTTTGCCTTGAGTATTTTAGCACTTGCATGATGAGAGTGCTAATGTAGCCCTATGGTATCGAATTGGGTTCAGTAATGTCAACCCGAGATCTTAAATTAAGCTTTTTGGTATCTTTGATTGAATTGCGCGGGGCTAATAAAACCAGCGTTATTAATAAAGCCTGCTAACCCGGACGGGTGTTTGCATGCACTAATATAGATTACAATTTATATTCAAATGTTTTACATTAGTGAGTATTCATGTTACAGTTAGCGCCTTATGACATCTCCTTCGGAATCATCGACTGAGGCTTTGCGTCCTGCTTTTGTGGACATGTACCCTGTGCCCGAAGACTGGGTAGCATTGCAGGGTGGTAAGCCACGCATCTTCCGTAATCCACATAAGCCCGACACTCGCTGGATAGTACTTCACGTGTATGAAGAACACGGGGATGTGGGGCAGCGGTTTCAGAGTGGCCTTGTTGTAGACACCCTTCCGCCGAGAGGCAAAATCCAGCTTTTACACAAAGTTATCCAGCGCCATGACGACGAAGGAAGGTTAATAGAAAGAGGCGTTGTAATCCCTTCAATCATGGATCGCTCTGTTCATGGCGATTATTGCGAAGATCGCAGCTCGCAGTCAAACGGAGGTACCTATAATCGCATAGGGAATCAGCAACGTTACGAAGAATACCTGCAGGAGCTCTCGATGATGGGCATGGAAGAACTCCGATTCACCTTTAACAGGGATGGTTTTGTACTTCAGGCTTATCCTGAAATTCGACCAGCTAGACCGCTAGGCGATTAGCCAGCGGCTTGCCAGCGCTAAGTTAAGATGTCCAATGCTTTTTGTCTCAAATTGGGTATCTGCCAAACGGCGTAAGGGAACATATTTAGACCCATGATACTTCATGGTTTTAAGAATTTTGGTTTTATATATTAACACAACTGCCAGCGCTTTTCCGTTCAATCCAAGCCGATTCTCATGCTACAATTCGACATATGAATTCCTTGAGGGAAAAAGCTACTATTATTGGCGTTCCGCTGGATCTAGGAGCTGAGAATTTGGGGGTGGACGTGGGGCCGGATGCCTTCCGGTATCAGAAAATCGTCGAGAAGCTGGAGGGCGCAGGACTGATGATAAGTGATGCCGGCAATGTGGTTTGTGCGGAGCGAAGCACCATAAAAGTAGGCAATCCGAAGCTTCGCTACATGGAAGAAATTGTCCGGATATCTGAAGAGGTATCGCACATGAGCGAATCGGCAATAACCAAAGGTGAGCGAGTAATTGCGCTGGGCGGCGACCATTCAATATGTTTAGGCGTTGTCTCCGGAGCTTCGGCGGCATTAAAGGGTGATCTGGGGCTGATTTATTTGGATGCCCACGGGGACTCCAATACACCGGAAACTACTTTGTCGGGCAATATCCACGGCATGCACTTAGCTTCCCTGCTCGGATATGGCGCTCCGGAACTGACTCATATACACAGCGAATCAGCCAAAATCACGAAAGAAAATCTGCTACACATAGGTGGCAGTGACTTCGATGATGCCGAATGGGAATTCATGCAGCGCGAGGGCTTCCCGATGTTCACCATGTTCGACCTGCTTTCAAAAAATCTTTCACCGCTATTAAAGATGATTGACGACCTTAGCAGCCGGGTCGGAAACGTTTGGGTCAGTTTGGATCTGGACGTTATCGACAGCGTCTACGCCCCGGGCGCCGGCATTCCTAATCAAGGTGGCTTGGCCTACCGAGAAATAGCCCTGATTGCCAACTACATAGGTGAACACTGCAACGTGGTAGGCGTAGATGTGGTTGAATACAACCCCCTCCAAGATATCAATCGTAAAACAGCCGAACTTGGCATAGAGCTAATCGCTAAATTATTAGGCACCAACTATAGCTGGTACACCACCTACATGGGTCACAATCAAGTTTCTGAGTCTTAGGCTGCCAGCTTCTCTGAAACCTTAGGATCATGAGCCACAATGTCATACACAACCCCTAACTGGGCGTCCATTTGGGGTGTCCACTGCCCTTTACCAAAGTCAATGCAGTAAATTTCAAGAGTTTCAGGATTAACCAGTAGATTAGGAGAAGACTGAAAGCCGTTAACTAAATGCTTATAGCTAAGGGTCTCGGGGCCAGCATCTTTATTATCTCTTACAAAATTTGAGAATTCGCCTAAATCAAGTGAATTCTCAACCAAAAACTCATCACCCTGTCCTTCTACGATGTCCTTAGCACGAGCTAAAACTTGGTGCATTATTTGTAAGCGAGTAACTAAACCATAGATGTTACCCCTGAGTATGTCCGAGTTTCGTTGCTCGGTAGTTAACTCAGAAAGCATAAAGCGAGGCAATCTCTCCTGTAATGTATAGGATTTTATGGTATCCTGGCCCCCGCTCTGCATGTTACCTACTACAAATGCGCTATTAGGCACATAATCGCCAAGGAATCGCTTCAGCAATTCGTACTTTGCTTTCTTGTATTTTGCATCAGCAAAAGCTGCCTCAGGAGAAAATTTTTCACGTCGGCGCGGTTTATTGCTCGCTTTAATGACAGCCTCGCCTACATACCGCGGAAACTCATCGGCATACTCAGCCCCTGCGGCTTGCTCATGACGGAATTCATAGACTTTGTTGTCTTTGCCAGAGCCAATCTTCCGCCCAATTGGGTAACGAAAAGGTCCGTGTATTTCGCGATATTGAGACATAATTTTATTTTTAAGGTTAGCTTTTCTATTAATTAACAGTGACAATATACCATAATACTATTTAATTGTCTAGTTAAGTTTGCGCGCTCGGCTGGATAGCTTTTGGCGGGCAGTGGCGATTTCGTCCCAGGGGTGTTCACCTGTAGCGTCTTCTTGGGTTTTTTCGTGCCCTTTGCCCAGCAAAAGGACGACGTCGCCTTTTTGGGCCCTGTTGACTGCAAATTGAATTGCCTCGCTCCGGTCATGTATCAAAAACAGATCCTTATCCCGAATTTTGCCGGCTTTTTCGGCTCCCACCGCAATGTCGTTCAAAATAGTGCCCGGATCCTCCTGACGGTCATCTTCCTGGCAAAGCACCACTTCATCGGCGTACTTGCCGGCAATCTCGCCCTGCAGGGGCCGCTTGCCTTTATCACCGCCGCCGAGCGAGCCAAACAACACGATGATTTTGCCCTGGACAATTGGCCGCAGATCCGCAAATAATTTTTCAAAGCTATCAGGGCTGTGAGCGTAATCGACAATTACGTCGAAGTCCTGACCTTCGTCAATTTTAGTCATACGGCCTTCTACGCTATCTAGCGCCGTTATCCCCTTTTCAATCTGTTCTTTTGTTAGACCCAAGGCGCGTCCCACGCAGACTGCAGCCAATGAATTATCAATATTGAAGCTGCCCGGCAGGCGGCATTCAATTTGGTATTCCTCATCACCCGCCTTAGCCAGATAACTGCTCCCGCCGGGGCTTAGCTTAACGTTAATTGCCCTAACATCACCTTTGGTCTGGCCATATAAAATCGGGTTGGCAATGGCGGCTGCGAACACTTGGGCGTTTGGATCCTCGGCGTTAATAATTCCTGCCTGTAAACCCTTTTTATTACGATTTGCTAGTATAAACAGCTTCTTTTTGGCGTCGCGGTAGCGCTCGAAAGTACCATGATAGGCTAAATGCTCATGTGTCAGGTTGGTCAGGACTGCCACGGAATACGGCACGCCCCATACGCGGTTTTGAGCCAGCGCATGGCTAGTCGTCTCTAGTACTAACCACTCTACGCCCTGGCTCTTCATCCATTTGAGCCGCTGCATAAGTTCTGGAACGGTGACGTTAGTCATATGGTGCAGCTGCGGTCGGATATCCATTCCGGCACCGTAACTTACGGTACTATTGAAGCCAACCCTATAACCAGCTTCGTGTAGCATGCGGTGAATCAAGAAAACAGTAGATGTCTTGCCGTTAGTACCAGTTACGCCAATGACTTTTAGCCCCTTGGCTGGAAACCCATTGATCGTATTGAACACTACGCCCTCTAACAGATGTCCATACGGCTCAATCTTTGGAAACAGCCCCTTAGGGATAAATTTCTTCACTAGTCTGCGAAAACCCATAAGCCCTAGTATAGCGGAATTTACAGTAGTCCCGCCTGCGCCCTTCACGGCAAGAGAGCAAGTCTTCTAAACCACGTCATGCGCCGTTGACTTAGCCCGTGTCGCTGGTTTCCGTATGGTCTACATGTACTGGCTTCAGGTAAGCAATCCGGTGCTTGCCTGCCTGGCTCTCAGCGGTAGATTGGTCCGCTTCAATCAGCCCCTGTAAATAAGCCTGTAGCTTAGCCTGAACGGGTTCAACGAAATGGGAATGTTCCGTGCCTTTAACTTGTTTGCCATCAATCACTTGGTCAGAACTTAATTCCTCCGTCCCATTCTTGCTACTTGCGCCAGCAAGACCATGGGCAACCTCATGGGCCACCGTCAGGGCGATCCCAAGGTCGGGGGGAAGCGGGTCGCCAGTCGTTGTCCTACTAGTGCCGCTATCTAACACAACTAAAAATTGATTATTGGTAGGCTCGTGGGGTTCCGCGGCGCGTACGTTGATACCTATTGCGCTACATTGTTGCCGCTCAGGAGGCCGGACAAGAACTTTATCTACACCTGGGGTTTCAGAGTCAACAAGGCACAGCCGTTCGTCCGATACTAACACCAGGCTTAGCCTCAGGTTCAACTGGCCCCGCATAGCCTTTTGCCGCATCACGGCGATGTCACTAGTTATAGGGTTACCTTCAAGTGTCGCGCCAATATCTAGGACTTTGGTTATCAGGACGTCCAGGGCCCGAGGATCAATCTCCAGCGGTTCAGTTTTGTCATCAAGTTTACTGGTATAAATATTGAACATAATGCCTTGAGAGGTCCGGACGGCCATATTGAATTCTGCTTGATAATGCTCTAGTTGGCTTTTGACTACGGCTTCGTCGCGTTCAATATTTTCTAATCCACTATTTTGCTGCTCAAGTTGAGCGGTCTCAGCTATCGTGGCGTCGATCCGGCTCCTGATATCATCATACTTTCGGACAGCCTCGGGCAGCTCCCATATATAGTCGCGGCTGTATCTGACATCAGTCAGCTCAGCAGTCAGTTTAGCTTCTAGCGATCGGGCTGCTGCAAGCGCGGCCCGTTGGTCAATAGCAAAGGAAGTTACCTCAAAGGGATGATTCTGAACCACCACATCGGCCTGGTCATATAATCGTTGCTCCTCGGATGTTGCGGGCATCAGCTCCTCTTGCTGGCTGTCAACTATTTCCGGGGGGATATGATTATGGTGTTCGGCGCCTTGTGGGGCATCATGCCTAAGCGCTCCAGTACCTTCATACACTGCGCCTCCTAGCACCCCTAAGTGAGCCACCGCCAGCATCCCGAGAGCCATAGCCTTCCTCCCCCAACCAGGACGTCGTTGTTCAACAGCGTCAAAGGCATCTGCCACCCAATCGACACCACTTTGCACTTTCCGGGATAGCCAGTTACCCTGAAGGTCGACTGGCGGCCATGAAGCAGCTTCCGCATGAGTAGGATCCACTTCCTCCACCCATAGGCCAGCGAAAGGATCTGGCTCGTTCCAAGACATACCGTCATATACTAAAGGCGGACTGGGTTCGGGAGGCGTTGGTAATTTAGGATGAGATGTCATTGTATAATAGTTTGTTTTTTATAGTACTTATAAACATTAGCATATTATTGACATAAAGGCAATATGAAAATTTTGGGAATTGAGACGAGTTGTGACGAAACGGCAGTGGCAGTGGTGGAGGACGGTTGCCGCTTACTATCTAATGCCGTGCTTTCCAGTATGGATTTGCATGCAGTTTATGGTGGGGTGGTGCCGGAGATTGCCGCCCGCAGCCATATAGAATCGATAATCCCAGTAATCAAACAAGCCCTGGAGGAGGCACGGTGCGAATGGGGTGATGTTGATGGCATTGCCGTTACTTATGGCGCTGGACTAGGTGGTTCCCTGCTCATTGGGGTGCTAGCCGCCCGCACTTTGGCAATTATCAAAGATAAGCCGCTTTATGCGATAAATCATGTCGAAGGCCACGTATACGCCAATTTCATTACTGAGTACAGAGCTGAGAGTACAGAGCTGAGAGATTATCATTTGCCGCCTGCCGCGCCGGCATTTCCGATGCTGGCCTTAATTGTCTCCGGGGGACACAGCCAGCTGGCGCTGTTTAGGAACCATTTTGACTACACTTTGCTAGGACAGACGCAGGATGACGCCATCGGCGAGGCTTTTGACAAGGTAGCAAAAATCCTAGGACTCCCCTACCCTGGCGGGCCAAGCGTGGGCAAAAAAGCTTTGGAGGGCAACCCGCGCACTTTCACCTTACCGAAAGCCAAGATGACGGGTAAATACGATTTCTCATTCAGCGGGTTAAAGACAGCCGTTTTAAGGCTCTGTCAACAACAGATTGGGGAAGATTACGCATTTCCCTCTTCCGGGCTGCCAGAACGGCTCTCTGAGACCCAGAAGGCCGATATTGCCGCCAGCTTCCAGCGCGTGGCCATTGAAACGGTCGTAGATAAGACGCTTCTAGCCTATAAAGAGTTCCAGCCGGCCAGCGTCGTTATTGCAGGAGGGGTGGCCGCTAGCCCAGAACTGCGTCGCCAGTTAAGCGAAAGGCTCCCCTGCCCTATAAACTATACCGACCCAAAACTCTGCACCGACAACGGCGCTATGATTGCCGCCCTGGGCTGCTTCAAGATGAAGCATGGCCAACCAGCTGTCGACCCTTATTCGCTCGATATTGCACCGAATTTATCAATGTAAAAGCTTAGGCTGATAACCGAGCTTGTGCATCCTGAACCAGTATTGCGAGAATCTCATCAGGATGCCTTGGCACCTGGGGTGTACCCACGCCAATAGACCTATTTATTTCCGCCATTTCAGGAGTTAAGTCATCAGGTGTACCGATAAAAGCAACCACCTGCCTTCCCAGCATTCGTGACGCTTCCCAGCTTATAGCATCTAGAGGATTCGGTAGCTCAGGATCATAACGGTAACGAGGTGGGCGCACTACCTGTCTACGAGGTAGTTCTGCATAAAGTATTGGATCTGATTCTGTGCCAAATGCAGATTTCATAATTGCAGGTATGGTAACACAGCATAAGCTATATGTCAACTATTGCATTAAACAATTAAATAGGTTATACTTGGTAGGAAAACAAAAATGTTCGAGACCTGTCCGTCTAAGTCGGATCGTACCTTGAAGATAAAATGACAGTTTGGCAAAAGCAGAGTGGACTTTCACGTGAAAGTTTAGTTTATTGTTGCCAAATTTCATGTGAAATCTTATCTGTTTAACAGAAGCTTAGGTAGTCTGGCTATGTTACGGCTTAAGAAGCAGCTATTTTATGTAGTGCGTTGACCCAAGAAGTCATAGAATCCTTAACAGATTGCTATCAGGTCGGCATCCTCTGTATAATGAACCTCCATGACAACTGACAAACAGGGAAGTCGGGATTCTAGCAGCATGAAGCTGCCGAAAGTCTACGAACCCGCCCAGTACGAATCCGACATTTACGCCCTTTGGGAGAAAAGTGGAGCTTTCAAACCTCAGGGTAACGGCCAGCCCTTTTGTATTATCATGCCGCCGCCGAACGCTAACGGCTCGCTCCACTGTGGACACGCTATCGGATATACATTGACGGACGTAATCATCAGGTATAAACGAATGCAGGGCTTTAAAACACTATGGCTGCCAGGGACGGATCATGCTGGAATCGAGACGCAGTTCGTCTATGAACGCGATATTTTGGGTCCGGAAGGGAAAACCAGGTTAGACTTCACGCCTGACGAGTTCTTCCAAGATGTCATGGAATTTACGCTTGCCCGACAGGTTAAAATTTTAAGTCAGTTCCGCAGTATGGGATTCAGCCCTGACTGGAGCAGGCTGAAGTTTACTCTTGATCAAGACGTTATCGATGTTGTCTATGAAACGTTCAAACGCTTACATAATGACGGACATGTTTACAGGGGTAACCGTATCGTTAATTGGTGTCCCCGTTGTAGCGCTGCATTCGCCGATATCGAGCTAGAGCATAGGGAACAAGAGGATGCCATGTACACCCTAGATTATGGTTCCGTACAGGTAGCTACGGTGCGTCCTGAGACTATCTTTGGCGATGTCGCCGTAGCCGTTCACCCCAAAGATGAGCGTTATAAAGATCTGAAGGGAAGGGAAGCGGTAATCCCACTAGTAGACCGCCCCATACCTATCATTACCGATGATTACGTAGACCTAAAAACTGGTACGGGAGCCTTGAAAATCACCCCAGGCCACGATCCGCATGATTATGATATTGGCCAGCGCCATAAATTACCGGAGATCTCTGTTATTGATAATGGGGGGTTAATGATTAACGTGCCGGAGGAATACAGAGGCCTGAACGCTCAAACAGCCCGCAAAAAAGTGGTCGAGGATCTCAAAAAGGCGGGAAAACTGATGGGTACGCAACCTCTAGTCCACCAAGTTGCTGTCCACGACCGCTGCGGCACAACGATCGAACCACTAATCTCTGAGCAATGGTTCCTGCGCGTGAAAGAACTCAATAAGCCAGTTATCAAAGCGCTTAACGGCGAGGACGTCCGTATATTTCCAAAACGTTTTAAGAAAGTTGCACTTAACTGGTTGGAGCAAGAGCATGACTGGTGCGTAAGCCGGGACAGCTGTTGGTGGGGCATCCGCATGCCGGTTTACTACAGAATTTCTCACGACAGCAAAAAAGAACCTTACATAATAGCTAACAATGAGGATGAGGCGGCCGACTACTACGGCGCAGGGAACTATCAGGCGGAAACGGCGACGTTTGACACTTGGTTTTCCTCTGGGCAGTGGCCTTACGCCACGCTTATGAACACCGAAAAAGACGATTTTGCTACTTTTTACCCCACTGCCCTCATGGGAACGGCACGTGAAATCCTACACAAGTGGGTAACACGAATGGTCATGTTCGGCCTTTATAGGACTGGCCAGGTACCGTTCAAGAACGTCTACTTGTGGGGGCTCGTAACAGATGAGCACGGGAAGAAAATGAGTAAAAGCAAGGGCAATGTAGTCGATCCGCTCAAGATGACGGATCTGTACGGTACCGACGCCTTACGGCTCGCAGGAGCCATAAGCAATACGGCCGGTTCCGATTCTCCATTGAGCGAAAAGCGTGTGGAAGCGATGCGAAATTTCTGCAACAAACTATGGAACATCGCGCGGTATATCGAGGATAAGCTCGGCGCGGATTTCAGTACTGGAGCCCATCCAATACCAAAAACCATAGCCGATCATTGGATGTTGAGTAATTTACAACAAGCGACAGAGAAAACCTCGGCGGAATTGAATGATTACCGATTGAATGAAGCGGCGAACGCCGTCTATCACTTGATGTGGGATGATTTTGCTGATTGGTACATCGAGGCTTCCAAACAGGAATTGAACGCTAGCATGTTGGCTTATGGGCTGGAAACTATACTGAAGCTAGCGCACCCCTTTGCCCCATTTGTGACTGAGACTATTTGGCAGACCCTGAACCAAGAAAACGATAGTTTATTGATTACCTCTAGTTGGCCGAAAGTACCGGGTGGCGACGCTAAAGCGGCACAGGAGTTCGAGGAGATTAAAAAAATTGTGGGTGAAATCCGCTACATACGTGGCGCGCTAAAGGCTCACAACTTGCACCTTTATCACACCAGTGAGCCTTTTTTGCAGAAACATAGCGAGCTAATAGCCCATTTGGCTGGCTTGGAGTCGGTACAAGAAGTTAGAGATGGAACGGGGTTGCACCTTACCCAAACAAAGTACCGCTGCTGGCTGGACGTCGAGCAAGAAGCGGTCCAGCACTACGTAACTGAGCTGCATGGGAATATGACTGGCCAAGAAAAAGTAGTAGCACAGCTAAAAGGACGGCTGGAGAACAAAGATTATATTAAACGGGCGCCCAAGAAAATTGTCGAAGAGACTCGGCAGCAGCTAATTGAGGCCGAGACCTTACTTAGCAAGCTTAACGAAGAATCCCAGCGGTTCAGCAGTAACTAGCCAGCCGGTTCAAGAGAGCTGCGGACGCGTTCGATGCTTTCGGCCACCCGGTAATCATCAAACCACAGGACGTGCCACCCCAGCTTCTCGGCTGCCATCAGATTAGCTCTAGAATCATCCACCAATAGAATCTCGGCCGGTGGGCAACCGGCTTTAGCTGCCGCTACCTCATAAATTTTGGTTTCCGGTTTGATGGCACCGACCTCCGAAGAATCAATTATTACATCATAGGGTATATCCGGCAAAAAGTTCTTGGCTACCATGGCCTTGATCTGTCCGGGCATTATATTACTTAGCAAACCAACCTGGTAATTTTCAGCTGCCCACCGGATTGTTTCCTGCATTTCCTCTATAGGATCAATAGCATCCAAATAGTAATCTTGCCAGTTAAGGTCTGCCACGTTTAGACGTTCCGCTAGCACGCGGTTGAATTCATCTGTACCTAGTTCTCCCCGACAGACGGCATCATTGTAATGCCAGAAAGTTGTCTCTATAAGGTCGGCAGGCGCACCCGTATCTTCGGCTATGCGCGTAAAGGCCCGGTGAAAGAAACGTACCAGGCAGCCATTAACGTCAAAGTAGGCAAAGCGAACCCCACTTTTGGAGACTTTCAAGTCGCGGCTTGAGGCGACAACCTCGCCAAGCAAGTCGCCCATGGACAGCCCTAGGGCGGCAGCAATGTTTTGAATTGTGAATATTGACGGAGCTTTGATGGCACCGCGTTCTATCTTGGCCAGAGTAGAATAACTGAGGTTGGCCTTATGGCAAAGGGTTTGCTGCGTCAAACCGGCCGCCTGTCTAGCCTCCTGCAGGCGTTTGCCCAACCCCTTTTCATCCATAGACCATATCGTACCAATTAACGGCGGAAAATGGAAGAGAAACTAGTACTAAATGGCTAGCGATACCAAAGTCTGGGGCTACCAAATAAGTGCTGTGTCCTGTTAAAAGATGGCTTTGAGGATAGCCAGAACCACAAGGAATAATAAAAGGCCTGAACCGCCAGCTACCACTAAAGAACTGGTATTATTGCCTCCCGTAGACCGGTACACCTTGGAATATATCCACGTCCCAGCCCCTATGGCAAAAAGAAATGCAACAGTTATGTCAGAGAACATAACCGTATTGTATCAGAGGCGCAGTTTATCGGCCATAATGGCAAGCTCTGCCTGATCGGCCTCCCGTGTAAAGTCAGGCTCGACCCGAAATTGCGCCCCAGAGCTGATTGGAATCAGTTTGACGTGGGCGTGAGCCACATCTAGACCCTCAATCTGTACGCCAATTCGTTTGTCAGGTAAAACTTCATGCAGCCGTAGGGCAACCTTTTTTACTGTGTCCATAAGTGCGTGATAATAGTCATCGGGCAAATCCATAAAATGATCGATCTGCGCCTTGGAAACAACGAGCACATGGCCCGGCTGGACCGGATGTATGTCGAGCAGGGCTATCGTCTTTTCGTCTTCGTAAATCTTATGGCAGGGGATTTCGCCTTTGATGATCTTGGTAAAGATGCTGTCTTCCATACTTCCATTGTAACCCCTTTCGTCGACCTGCCGTACAATTAGGTTATGGGTTTTATTCGTAAGCTTGGAGTTATTGTGGCCGCTTCTTTACTGGGGACATCTTTACTGTTGGTGGTGGTAGCGGTCTGCTTGAATCAATTGTTTGGCAACTCGGGATATCTGAAGCGGGCATTGCAAGACAGTAAGGTTTACGAAACCCTAACGGATGACGCCTTACGGCAGTATCAATACACTGATAGTCCTGAGGATAGTAACGAGCTACCGATGGACAGGGAAGAGATCCATCAGGCGGCAAAAGAGGCTTTTAACCCACGGTTGCTACAAAGCTCCGCAGAGACAATGATTGACGGCACCTACGCTTGGCTGGAGGGGAAGACGGCACATCCGGATTTCCGGGTTGATCTGGGCGGCGCCAAGGCGGATTTTGCTCAGCGGATCGGCAGTTATGCACGCCAACGACTGGCTAGCTTGCCGGATTGCGGCCGTGGCCAATTACCGGACACGACCGACCCGTTCCAGATAAATTGCCGCCCTGTGGGATTTAGCTTTGAGCCAGAAATTAGACGTTTGACTGAAGGGCTGGCCAGCAGCCCGGACTACCTGGCCGACCCTGTTATTACTGCCAACACATTGACGGTCAAAAATGGCGAGGAGACAATACCAGTTTTTGAGCGCGCCAATAACCTGCCAGAAGCCTTTCGCGCGCTTAGGATAATGCCTTCCGTGTTCGGGTTACTAGCTACGGTGGCGGCAGGAATTATTATTGGCTTAGGCCGGCCCTGGATATCAGGTGTTAAACAGATCGCCAGAATATTTTTGGCAGCAGGTGTTATCACGCTCATAAGTTTATGGTTGGTTGGCTTCCTGGCTGATAAGCTGGTTGGGCAAGCAGCCGGATCCAGCCTCCAAGTTGCGGATTTCTCACAGCAAAACGTGTCGGCCGCCCTTATAAACACCACTCAGCAGGTAATCAGTGGTGTTGTCTTATCCATTGGTGTTATTTATATCTTTATTGGCCTGTTACTTACCCTGTGCATTCGGTTGGCGGGTCGTCGAAGGGCTATGGGCGAAGTTCCGCCAGCTCCATCGGGTAATTAGCGCTCGGACAAAGGTTAAGCGGTGTATAATGAGGATGATGAAATCCGTAACAATCCGGTTGGACCTGCGTCTGTTATGTGCCGTTCTTATACTGGTTATCATCGGTATGCTGGCCGTTTGGCAGCCATGGACCGAACGCGCCAATAACAAAAAAACGGTGACTGTGACAGGGCAGGCGACTCTGGAAGAAACTCCCGATGAATATGTCTTTATGCCCAATTTTAACGCTAGCGCGGCTACATCCGCCGAGGCGGTGGCCCAAGTAACCAAAAAAGGCAATGAAGTCGTTGACGCACTGAAAAAAATGGGAATTCACGAAGATCAACTTACCACTAGGGTAGACAATTACGCCACCGATAATGGCGGCGGTCCTGAATTGCAGATAGCTCCCGCACAGCCTAACAGGCCGGGCGGAGCAATCACGGCCTTCTACTATATAAATTGCAAAGTTAAAGACAAGGCGGTGGCCCAAAAGGTAACCGATTATCTTGCTAGTAGTGGAGCAACGGGCGGCGTCACCCCCCAAGCCGATTTTAGCCTGGAAACTCGTAGCCAATTGGACACCCATGTACGGCAAAAAGCAATCCAGGACGCCAAGAGCAAGGCCGAAACCGAAGCCCGCGAACTTAACGTCCGCTTAGGTGAAGTTGTATCTGTCAGCGAGGAGCCGTCTCCAGGAGGCATGCCAGCTCTAGACGCCAAAGCTGAAACAAGCGCTGGTAATTCCGGTTCGCCGCCGGTACTGACTGGAACCCAACGCATTACACTAATTATCACAGTCACCTATTCGATCAAATAATAGCTTTTTGTCTCTCGACTCGCGTCGCTCAGGATCATTCGACAACCCCTAGGCTTGCCATGAGCTTGTCGAATGGCGGAGAGGGAGGGATGACGCTATCGCTTCGCCGTTCAACCATGCTCGAAGCAAGCTTCTGCGCGTGGCCTCACTCTGCCGAACCTGGGTGTTCGAATCTTTCTCTGGAAGAGAAACGGCCATATCTTTCTGATATGACCGCCTCTCTCCTGGCGGAGAGGGAGGGATTCGAACCCTCGATGGAGTTGCCCCCATACTGCATTTCGAGTGCAGCGCACTAGACCGGACTATGCGACCTCTCCATATTCATCATATTACTCTACCTCTGTTGGAGGTTCCAAATTAAAAAAACATTGACTTGCCCTCATAAAGCTACTATACTTCTGGTGTAGTAGACTAAGGGTATACTAATGCATAAACTTGACTCGTACGAACGCAAACTATTGGATGGATGGGAAGAGGTCTTTAAGAAAGGGCAGTTGACGCTTTGGATCATGCTGGCGCTCAAAGACAACCCCAAGCACATGACAGAGATTAAGCAGTTCGTGGCGTCACTAACCCTTGACCGGCTGCAAGCTGACAATCAAAGCATGTACCGGGCTTTGCGCCGCTATTACGACGCCGAGTTGGTTGATATTAGCATCGAGCCTAATGATAGCGGCCCGGACCGTAAAGTATACGGACTGACCGAGACCGGATACAGGGTGTTGGAAGCATTTCTGGACCGCAATATCCGTCTGTTTTATAAACCACAAGTAAAAAAGCTTATCGAAAGGAGCTTATAATGACACGAAATAGTAAACTGTATGCCGGGTTTTGCGTGATTTGGTCAGTCGGGTTTTTTAGCGTATTGCACTGGGCTTTATTTGATCAGGAGGGTCGATGGCCCTATATTGTCGCCTCGGCACTAACCTACGGAATGGGTTTTGCAATAATGGGAGCCCTGCTTGGGCGTTTCGATAAAGCCAGCTCCACCCGCCACGATTTGCAGCTTTTATATTCTTCTACCAGTAACATCATAAGTTTTTTTATAGGCGGGTTATGGATTCTGTTATTTCGAGGCGAGCATTGGTGGGAATTGCCAATTGCTGGCGGTTTTCTGGCTGTTGCCCTAGGACTAACCTTGCGAGCCAGTCGGCGACGCATTAAGGGTATGAGCAAACAAGAATTGTTTAAATAATTACATATTTTATGGTAAAGATTATATAGAGTAAGGGATCGGCTTGGTTGGCTTTGTAGGAACCATCATTGACCCTGTTGTAATGATTCTGGTCGCTACTACTACCAAGAGTCAAAAGACTACTCCGGTTACGATGTAATGGAAATTGGTTGGCCGTATAGATGAAGATAACACGCGAGAAGCGAACCTTGACTGGTTACGGACTTATAGTCGCAAGCGGCTTAATGGGCGCCGCAATCACTATCGGGGCAGTTTCATTCTTTGACATGATCCTGAAACTGATTTGGGAAAATTTATTCAACCTGGATACGGTCGAGCCGTCTCGGTCCTTGGTGGGGCCGTTAATGTTAGTCCTGGGGGGGTTGAGCGTCGGTTTCTTCATCAAACGCTATGGCAAAGCGGGCGAGGGCTTGGAAGAAATTGCGCAGCAAGTTGCCAAGTCCGGTGGCATACAGTGGCGGCAAGTCCCTAGGACACTTGCGCTCAGCCTACTTTCAATAGCCAGCGGAGCCAGCCTTGGGCCGGAAGCCCCTTCAACCGTTGCCAGTGCCGGCAGTGCTAGCTGGTTGGCGGAAAAGGCTAACAAAGGTCTTTGGCTCAAGAAAGCTATGGGGGTAGCTAGTTTGGTTGGCATGATTGGTGGTTTTTTTGTATTAACGAATGAGGCAGGAGGTTTTGGGCTACCGGCTGACAGCGGGTCAGAGTTACATCATCTACCAGCGGCTTTCATCTTTGGAGTGGCCGGTGGGGCGTTAGGTGTTTTGGTCGCTGGTCTTATGCTAGTATCAGAGCCCCTATTTAAACATTACGACAAAAAGCCTGTGCATTTGGCCCTTATAGGTTCGATAGCGGTTGCCATTATTACCTTTGCTGCTCCCTTGACCATGTTTAGCGGCCAGTATGTCATGCCCAAGCTTATAGCTGGTTCTGCCATAATGACAGTTATCGGGTTAATGGCTTTAGCTTTAGCGAAATTGCTTTCCACTAGCATCTTACTTCGTAGCGGTTTTTTTGGCGGACCAATCTTCCCTACCTTGTTTGCTGGCACGGCACTAGGCCTGGCCTTGAATCACCTGATGGGTAGCCCTGACGGGGTTGCCGTCGCTGCCTCCGTAGCTGGGCTTCTGACTATAACGCTAAGAAAGCCCCTCATTGCAGGGCTGATGGCGATAGCTGTCACTAACACTGCTGCTACGCCGTCGGTTTTGGTGGGTGTGGCGGGAGCGATGCTGATACATGGAGCTGCCGCAAGGCTGCGGCCTCCAAGCACTATTATTTAGTACCAATAATAAGGTTTTCTGGTAATGATAGTGGTACCAGCTACCTGACGTATTACGTACAGAGTACCACCAAGTTATTATACAAATATCAAAGGAATTGCGTATAGCTAAGGAGTATCTTGGCAACGGCTTGCCAGAGTTAGGATTATCAGCAGCCTAAGAAAAACGAGAAAACTAGTTTTGTATATATAGTTAGCTTTTGCGGTTTAGCGATAGCCCTCGGCTTGTTTGTCAAACATTTCTTTGTAAAGCCCGTCTTTATTTTTCATAAGTTGTGAGTGTGGTCCTTGCTCAATAACTTCACCGTCACGCATTACATAAATTGTTTCTGCACGTCTAACAGTGCTAAATCGGTGGGAAATGATTATTGTGGTCTTGTGTTTACTGTGAGCTTCAAGTGTCTTAAAGATTTCATACTCACTTTTTGCGTCTACGGCAGCAGTAGGTTCGTCCAAGATTAAAATATCAGCGTCCCTAAAGAGCGCACGGGCTAAAGCAATCCTTTGCCATTGACCTCCTGACGGTTCAATACCGTCCTTGAAACCCACCTCAAGTACCTGTTCGTATTGTTTCGGGTACTCTTTGATAAAAGGTTCAGCGTTAGCAATTTGTGAAGCCTTATGAACTCTTTTATTGTCACTAAAATCTTCAACTCGCCCAAGGGCAATGTTATCCCGAACCGAAAATGGGTAGTCGTTGAAGTTTTGAAACAACACACCAATGTGAGTGTAGTAGCTAGTTAAATCTAATTCTCTTACATCTGTACCATTCACTAGTATTCTGCCTTCATCAGGGTCGTAAAAGCGGAGCAACAGTTTAATTACGGTAGTTTTACCAGCCCCATTCTCACCTACAAATGCCAGGCTGTCACCAGGCTTAACGGTGAAGCTAACATTTTTAAGGGCTAGTTTTTCACTATTGGGATACTTAAATGATACGTTTTCAAAAGTAATAGTCGGGTTGGTCTTTGACGATAGCTCTACTGGGTTCTTCGGTTGTGGCATTTGTGGCTTCACATCAAACAGCCAGTACAAATCTTTCATGTACTCATTATTGTCGTAGATAAAGCTGAGTGAGTTAACGATAAGGCTTAATGAGCTGCCAAACTGCAAGATGATTCCACTGTAAAAGCTGTAGTCGGCTAGACTAAGAGTGCGGTCAAGTACTTTTTGAAGTAGCCAAAGCGTAACCCCTGCCGCCACAAGCACCTCGGTAGTTAAGCCAGCAAACATTCTTCCTTGCGTATTTCTGAGATACTTGAGCTGGCGATTATAGAAGTCCGTATGTAGTCCCTCTAAAAAGTTAATTAAGTGGCTACGTGTTCCAAAGATTTTTGTTTCTTGTAGCTTATTTTTATCTTGTAAGTACTGAGTAGTTCGGTGTGCCAATAATGGCTTGTCGCCCTTTTCGCCCCATAAGTTCCACTTTAATTTACTAAATCTTTTCTCTGCTAAAAATCCAGGTATCAGAGAAGCTGCCATAACGAAGATTAGCCACGGCGCAAATGTCGCTACCACAATTAGGGTTGAAACTAATCTAACTACAGAGTGCAGACACTGCAATATATAATTAGCGAAGTTCTGTGGAGTGTAGGAGTATTCTTGCTGTAACTTTTGAAGTTTTTTCTCAAAGTCATGGTCATGGTGTTGCTCCATATCCAGCCCTGAAACGGCATTATTGAAATCAACGGTTATTCTCACGTACCATTTAATCCATGTTTTTCGTTCAATAAAGGTAAGCCACCGCCACGCAAAACGCTCGCCAAGTACTGCTAGAGTTGATAAGGCAAGCAGAAGATATACATAAGAATTAGATACGGGTTGATTTTGGAACACTTTAGTTAATTCACCGATGATACGACTACCGAAATAGATTGTAAGAATACTTGACGTTACTTGTAGGGCAATTAGTAGCAAATAACTAATCAGCGAAGCTTTATCTATCTGCCAATAAAGACGTATAGTGCGCCAAACGTTTTTGCGCAATGAGTAACTAGCAGATTGGTGTTTTGGTTTACTCATACTAACTTAGCTCTCATCTTTCATTAACAGTATTGGCGGGTCAAAAAAGCTCATTTCATCTTTATCGGGTGGCTGTAGCTGGCTGGCAGATTTCTCAAGTCGTTCACGTGTTAGTGGTGCGTCAAGCTCTGTTTCTTTTTTATTACGAGTATCAACACGCTGCCATAGTTCCTCAAAAGGTAGCTCTAAATAATGTAACTCAATCCTTAATCCATTAGAATGAGCTTCAAGCCTTAACTTATCTCGCTCCTCACGTCCCCAGAAACCATTTTCAAGAACAACATTGCTACCTGACTTCGCTAACTTTAATGCCTTTTTCCATTGTTCGGCTTCAATATCCGCCCTGGCTTTCTCGTCAAAGAAGCTAATGCCACGTTCGTATAGCTCTTGGTCTGGACTCATGACAACTGCTGGCATTTCACTAGCCAGTTTCTTTGCAAGCGTAGACTTACCAGCACCTGGCAAACCGCATAACAATACTAGAGTTCCTTGTTTCATTTAATTTCCTTATCTAAGTTAATTGTACGACTTATGCCGACCTGACGTAAGAAGTATTTATCGTGTGAAGCAATTAGCATTGCGCCTTGATAATTTTGCAGTGCAGCTTCAATCTTTTCTCTAGTCGGTAAGTCTAAATGATTGGTTGGCTCGTCAAGGATTAGTAGTTGGTTTTGAGAAAGAAGCAACTTAGCAAAACTTAGCTTTGATTGCTGACCACGAGATAGTTCACTCGGCTTCTTTCTAAGCTCGTTTTCGTCTAGTCCTAGACTTCGTGCTTCACGATAAATTGCTGTTGAGGTAGCAGTTGTAACTTCAAGATTTTCAAAATTAGTCAGGCTGTAGTCCAGTCCATTAACGTCTTGTGAGAAATAACCAAACTTTATATCTTGTCCTACTTCTACAGTGCCAGTATTCGGCGTGAGTAAGTGAGCAGCAATTTTAAGTAGCGTAGTTTTGCCACTGCCATTTGTACCTTGAATATGTAGTCTTTCGGTTCCTCGTATTTCAAAGTCAGGGTACGTAATAGTCTTATTGCTGTAGTTTTTTCTAACATTTTCAGCTCCTAGAATAAGCTTAGTTGGCGGAACATTCCCACCTAGTGTAACTTTATAGTTTTTGCTGGATTCTGGCTTCTCAACTTCCTCTAATTGCTCAAGCCGACCTTGTAACATTTTAGAGTTTTGCCCGAACTTAACAGTTACACGATTACGGAAAAAGTCCCTTTGGTACTTATCGTTATCATTGCGTTTAATATGCTTATGGGCGTGTTGGCTCTTATCGCTCTGTACCTTAATAGCTTTTTCTAGTCGTTTGCGTTCCTCAATGTTGCTTTCATATTTTGCATATTCACTCTGATATTCAATTTCCTTTTGTTGTTTGTAGAAATCGTAATCCCCACCGTATTGCTTAAGTTCGCCGTTGCGTAGTTCGGCAATACTAGTTGAGACTTTGTTGATGAAGTGCCTATCGTGGCTTACAAGCACAATACCGCCCCTAAAGTTTTTAACGAATTGTTCCAACCATACTAGACCGCCAGCGTCTAAATTATTGGTAGGCTCATCAAGCAGCAACATTGTTGGTTCTGGGTCTTTTGCGAGTACTTTCGCTAGTGCCAAGCGTGTTTTCTGACCACCACTTAAGCTAGAAACAGCTCTGGTTTTTGGTACGCCTTCAAGCCCAACCAGACTTAGCGTATGGTCAATTTTCCAGTCTTCGCTGTGCTTATCAAAGCTATCTTGAATAGTGCCAACTGATTCAGCTTCCTGTGGCACATAGCCTACTGCTTCATGATGTAGTGCAATGTTGCCACTATCAGGCTTTAGCTCCCCTAAAACTATTTTAAGCAAAGTAGTTTTACCCGCTCCATTTTCGCCAATAAGAGCAATGACCTCGCCAGCATTAACTGACAGACTTACATCTTTAAGCACAGGTTTATCTCTGTATGATTTGTGTATGTGTTGCAAGGTAAACATATAAACTCCTAACTAAAAAAACCGAGCGTTGGTTAACGAAATATCGCCACACAACTGCTCGGTCTTTTACAAGGGTTTAACTGATAGAAAAACAATCAAATAGCAAAGCTACACAAAGCTGTGTGAACGACTTTAGCGGTTGATTGTTACTATCATAAGTACGTTTAACTCCTTTAGATAGCTACATTGTATAACAATTATGTTTATCTTGTCAAATTGACAGTTTTATTATCTCGTCTACAACTTTTTCAAGTGGCTGTTCTGCATTAACAAGCATTGCGCCATAGCTTTTCATTTGTTCGTCAATAGTATTATTCCAACCTAGTATATCTTTTAAGTCATCGGGGTGTTTTCCGTAATCATTATTAGTTCTGTCATCAAGACGTTGCTGCAATACTTCATTACTAATTGAAAGGCTTATGACCTTATCAAATAAGTCCCATACATCTTTATCATTTGGAGTTGTACCGCATAGAAAAAAAGGCTTACCTTTAGTTTTAGCAAGTTCGGCAATTTCTTCTACTTTTGAGCGTTCTACTTTTAACCAATACCGCTTACGCCACTCGTTAGTAGTATCCGTCCACCCTTTTTGCTCAGCAGCTTTTTTATCAGTTGAGCGGTTGTACCACACCCTAAAATTATCTTCATCAACATCATAAGCGTCATATCCACGCCTTTTTAATTCAAGCCGAATGGTTGATTTTCCAGTTCCTGAAATCCCAGTAATGAATATGAGTGGCATAGAGTAATTATACAAAATTATATGCTCTGGAATAGTTGCTGTTTAAGGCACATACAGGCGTTTTAACGTGAGTTTATGGCAAACCTGCGGAATTGTAGGGAAACGGACTTTTCGTACAGCAAATCTGCAAAAAACAAAGAGAAAACACTGCGTTTTCAAATAATCTGTCAGAAAACTATTGTCCTTGCTTATGTGGCGCATTCTTACCGTTAAAACCAGGTTGCACAGCAATTCTAGCTTTCCATTCTGCGTTATCAAGCACTGATACTGGTTCGGCGTTGTGTAGCTCCCGAAAGTCTTCACGAGCTGCTTTAATGACACTACTAATTACTAAAGCACTGGGATAGAAATGTGGTGTTAGCAGTATTTGGGTCTTACTGCCAATATGCTGTTTGTCTAATACCTGGTAATAAAGGTGTGAAGGAAATATATACAATCCTTGTTGCTTGTAGTCCCCGTCTTCTATTCCGAAGTCTTTACCGATATTTGTTATAAATATAAATCTAACGTTGCAGTTACTAAGCAAACCACCACGCAAGGTTGAAGCCGTTACAGGATTAAGAGCGTGTACCCAATCGTTTAGCACATACCTTTCCAGCAGCCGTCCATTGGCTTCTATGTCGGCGTAAAGGAAATTAAAAGTCATAAGCCACTACTTCACCTAACTTTGAAAGGTATAAAAGATTTGTGCGAGCATTATTTATCTTTTCAGCGAAGACCTTTTCATTACGAAAATGTCGGTAAAAAGTGTCCCTGCTGATACCAGCATAAGCGCAAGCTTCCGAAATACTTGAGCCGTGCTGCAAAGCGTCTTCCAGCTTGCTCATTACGGTGTAATTAACTTTGGCGGGTCTGCCGTTAGCTTTTTTATTTGTCATAAAACTCCTGTTTGTTTTTGTTTAAGGCTCTCTATTTATTATGACAAAAATAGCACTTTAGTTATCTGACATTAGTAGAAATATAGCTACAGTGAGTATTTACCTGTCTGTCCGTATAAAATAGGACTATGAAGAAGTCCGAACTACAAAAATTGGTTGATGAACTTTTTGCTCAAGATTATCAAGGAGCAAGCCAATCTTACTCACGACCTGTTCTTTGGCCGACAGATTACAATAAAATCATTGAAACCGCTCGCAAGAAACTAGGAATAACCAGTAAGGCACTTATGATTATTGGTAAGAACCAGGGCATATTGAGCCGTAAAGACGGAGTTATTGGCGCAAAGGATTACTACCCAATAGCCGAGGACAAGTATCTTGAGTTGGTTATCGCTCATATAAAAAGTAGCTCTAAGGCTAAGACTGATGTTCAAGCAAAGGAGCACTTTTATTCAGTGGTTGATGAAGTCCTTGGGCGAACTGGACTATCGGAAGAATGGCGGGAGTATGTAGCGGTATTCATCGTAACTAATATGCCACCAAGTAAAAACTTTCCAGCACCTTACCCATTCATTACTGTCCAAGATACTGATGACGATTCTGTAACTATCAAAATCCACAGAGGCATACGATATGAAGAATATATTACGGCGTGGGCTGCTCTAGCCGAGTTTCTAGGACTAGGCAGACGTAAGGCTAAAAAACTTAGCGAGAAAACAGCAGCAATCCATGCTCAAATGTATGGCAAGCGAGAGTTCTACGGACTTACGTACAGACAATTAGCAGAGGAGTACGGCATTGAACGCCTTACCGTTGATGACGCAAAGGACTACGTTAAGAAAGTCATTAAAAGACAAAAGAAACTGCGCAATGGGGGGACAGATTTAACTAAGTGATTTGCGTCTCCTTATAAATTATTGCATAGCATGTACGATAGTAATGTGATGATTTAAGGAACCGTTCTAGGACAAATATAAACGTCATCACATCTAGTGCGGTTCCCATTTCAGAAGGGGGTTCCATCATGGACCCAATTAAAAAAATAGACGAGCTTATGGGGCAGCATTTCCCAGAGCAGGAATACATTGTGGACAGGCTTGTGCCTGACGGTTCAATAACAATCCTGTCGGGTGCGTCAGGCTCGTTCAAGACCTACTCACTACTACAAATCGCAATAGCGGTGGCGAGTGGTAAACCGCTCTTTGAGCAGTACCAAACACAGCAAACAGGCGTACTCATCATAGATGAGGAAAACGGTGAACGCCTAATGCAGAAACGGCTGTACCAGCTCGGTGCAACAGCAGATTTGCCAATCTACTTTACGCCAAGAATGGGCTTTGAGCTGACAGAAGAAAATATAGATAACGTGCTGTTATCGTGCCTAACATACGACTTGAAGCTAGTTGTTATAGACAGCTTAATCCGTGTGCATAGCGCAGACGAAAACAGTGCCAGAGAAATGGCAAAAGTCTTTAAGCTACTACGTAAGTTTACAGAACAAGGCGTAGCGGTATTGGTAACACAGCATAACCGCAAGCCTGGCGCAAACGGTGGCGGAGCTGGCAATGAAATGCGTGGCTCAACCGATATACGGGCAGCCATAGATAGCCACATAGGCGTTACTCGCAAGAATAAGTGGTACCTAACCTTTGACCAAACCAAGCAACGCTACGATGTGGAACTTGACCCGTTCAAAGTTAAGGTGAATGCCGATAAAGACAGCTTCACCTTTGAGTACCTCGGCACTCTTACGGCGGAAGCTAACACGGCAGAACAGCTATACAAAGCGGTTACTGACCTGCTGGCGGAACATGAGCAACTTTCACAGAAAGAGCTGCTGGCAAAGCTTGCAGATACCGAAGCTAAGACTAACGAGCATACCTTGCGGGAACTGCTTAAACAGTGGGTTGCAGAAGGTGTGTTACCTCAGCCAAAACCAGGTGTTGGTAAGACTAAGTACTACCACCTTGAAGCAGAGGTTAGTAATGAGTAAGCCAGAACCGAAAAACCGAGCTACTAATAGTAGTGCTAGCTTACTCGGTTCCGACAACCCACTACATGAAATGTACGAGCGTCCATTAACTAAGGCAGACGAAGAACAGATGATGTTCAACCTCGTCAACTTTGTAGAAACGCTGATAGCAATGGACAAGCAACACAAACAATGGAAAGAAAACAAGCAAGTAACTAAGGAGCAAGAAAATGAATAAGCAAGACAAGGCAACAGAAAAGTTAATGGAAAATATATGTACCGCAGTAGCCGAGTATCACAGCAAGGCAATGTCGGACCACGTAAAGACAGCAATGCAGCAACTAGCCAAAGCTGGATATGCGCTAAGGCGCCCACCTTTTGGTTACTCAACCACAGAAACTAGCGGATTGTTCCGCATAAACCGTATAGGCATGGCTATGCGTGTAGCAATGCAGGAAGCAGCCAACGGTGAGGTTTCTAGCGAGGAGTTTAAGCTACGGCTTTCTATCCTCTTTAGCGGTGAATCACTGGATATACGTAGTAAGGCTAGTCTAAAACGAATAGTTTCAAATCCGTACTATATCGGCTTAATACGTTGTGGCAATGAGCTGTATAAGGGCTTGCACGAGCCACTGATTACGGCAGAGGAGCAGCAGAAGCTAATAGAGATATTGGAAGCATAGCCACTTGGGGGAGTTTATCTCCCCCTTGCTGGTAGCAATTACCAGAGGTACATCATAAAATATAAGTAGGAAACAATAATGAATTATTTAATAGCACGGGTATCAGACCAAGACCAAAAGAAAGCCTTACCAGCGCAAAAGAAACGACTTGAAGACTACGCCAAGAGCTTAGACTGGATTGAGGATAAAGATTACAAATATATTGAGTTTGACGAAACAGCGTTCAAAGATAATCGCAAACGATTTAACGAACTAGTTCTAGCACCAATAGTAAATGCAATAGATAAATCCATAATAGTCCACGATAAAGTGGACAGATTCACGAGGGATTCTTCATCAGAAGAAAAATCTATCCTTACCAGGCTTGCTAAACAAGACAAGATTGAACTGCACTTTCCGCACGACCACCTTATTATTAACTCTGAATCAGCAGCAACGGCACATTTCCAGTTTGATATAAATGTAGCTTTAGCTAGCTACTATTCAGGGGCTATTCGGGACAATGTTAAACGCCGATTTGACCAAATGCTAGATGACGGTATCTGGATTGGACGTGCGCCAATAGGCTACGTTAATTATCAAGAACACGACGCTAACGGCAAAGTTATTTTTAAGGGCATACGTTTGGACTTAGAGCGTGACTACCACGTCAGGAAAGGCTTTGAGTTGCGCTCCACTGGGCTGTCCTACAAAGCTATTGCCAAAGAAATGAAGAAAGCTGGTCTGCGTAGCCGTACTGAAAAAGCCGTAGTAATCAGTGCAGCGCAGTGGGAAGAAATACTTAACAATCCGTTTTATGTAGGCAGAATGGTGTTTAAGGGTAAAGAGTATGACCATAACTATGACACTATTGTAGAGCCTTGGCTCTGGGACAAAGTACAGGAAGTCAAAAACAGACGGGCTAATGGCAAAACCAAGTACAACAGTAAGCCATTCCTGTTTAAGAACTTAAAGTGCCACGTCTGCGGGTATTCAATAACCTTTGACGGACCTAAGCACAATGGCAAGACTTACGGGAAGTGTACCGAGTATGGTGGCAAGCACGGCGCAGTATGGGTAAATGAAGAAATACTTATTGAGCAAGTGCGTGAGCTGCTAAGAGCCATTCAGCTTCCTAAACGTCTGTTACCTAAATTAGTTGCTGAAATAGATAAGAACCACGCTAGTGAGCAAGACCGCTATGTTACTACTAGAACTCGCTTAGAAAAAGAATATAACGCCCTGGACGAAGAACTAGAGGACTTATTTAAAGACCGCAAGCAGTTCAAAACCCGCCACGAGCTGTTTGAGCGAATGGTTAAAAAGATTGAAAAGCGTCAGAAAGATATTATGGAAGACCTGAAAGACCACAGTGCTGGCGATAAGGCGTTTGTTATCGGCGCAAGCTACTTATTAGATGTATGTAGTCGTGCAGTTGAGTTGTTTGACGCTGAAAGTACGAAAGTGGAGCAAAAACGGTACCTAATAGAGTTCATACTTACGTACATAACTTTGGACGGCGAAAAGCTGCATTTAACACTTAAGGAACCGTTTGAAGCGGTCATTTCATTGGCAAAAACTGGGAAATGGTACACCCGATAGGATTCGAACCTACGACCTTTGGCTCCGCAAGCCAACGCTCTATCCAGCTGAGCTACGGGTGCTCGAAAATATGATATAGAACAGAGGTGAGTTTACCATATTGTCTCAGGAAAGCCTATGGTTGCTAGAGATTTGGGTGAAATGGCAAAAAGTTCGAATTCACTTCGCGCTTTTTGGTTCCGTTTGTGGGAGGAGAGCAGCCAGAGAAAATGTATTCCATTTTCCCTGCGCTATGAGAGGAGGAGTCACCTCCTCTCATGGTTTTAGAAGCGGACGCGGCGCATTAGGCGTTCCAGGGGATCCTGGCTACGCTGTTCTACTGGTAGGGCGGCGGAAAGCACGCGCACTATTTTATCCTCGTCCGCTGGATCGTAATAGATACTTATAGATGTCATAAACCTCTTCAGTGGCAATAACAGGATGGATCTTATGACGCCCTCTTCGAGTATGGCAAAAGATTTAAGCTCGCCGTAGCCGTAAAATTTTGGGCCAATTTGTACACCCGACGAATTAACGGAGTACTCCAGTACCCGAGGCGTACGGGCAGCCATAACGCCGAAGACAGCGCCGACCACCACGATCATCCCAGCCGAAATCCGGTCGCCTTGGGTAAAGAAATATACAATTATAGCGGCAACAGCCGTGGCCAGACCAAGCATTACGAACCAACCAGTGGACTTGTGATGCGCTACATACTCTGAAGCAGTCCATGATACAGGCTCTATAGGCTGGATAGAATTAGCCGGCGCTTCCGGTGCCGTCTGGCCGGACGCATCCTCGGACTTGAATTGCCATCCGGGCGCTTCTTGGTCGGTTTTAGTCTCTTCCGTACCTGCGTATCCTGGCTGATCATCGTCCATAAGCGTTATTGTACATTAGCGGGTAACTTTAACAAACGGCGGGAACCGAACGTGGCGGAGAGGGAGGGATTCGAACCCTCGCGGGGGATTGCTCCCCCCTATCGATTTAGCAAACCGACCCCTTCAGCCTCTTGGGTACCTCTCCTTGCGCCAGACTCGGCCATTATAACAAACGCGGAGGAATACGGGCCTGGAATTTTTAGGGGCCCTCCGACTTTATAATTACTCGCTCAGGATTTTTCGGTCTCCTGGCCCGCCATACACTTGTCAAATGGCGGGACATTCGGGTCTGGAACCTTTCACCCTGTTTCTGTCCCTATACAGTCTAGCGGATAAAATGGGACACAACCAGACTAGTTTGTGCCATTTTTGTAAAATCTCATCTGAAAATGAGACAAATGGAACAAGCGTCTCATTAAAAGACGTGTCCCATTCTATGAGGTAACTTGACTACAATCATAAGTTATGACATAGCAAGCATAACTACACGCTTATGTTAGTATAGAAGCGAAATAGTCCGTGAATCCTTGCGAGAGACGGACTATTTTACTTTCTTGACCATTTTCTTGCGCCTTTCCATAGACAAAGCCAGAATAGCTTCGGTAATGTGGCGCATATTCATTGGCTCATGCCAGTTAACTTTGGTGACTCGCACATAATGCGTCCTAGGCTTACCGTATTGATGTCTTTGGATGGTGACATGGTCGTCAATGGCGGCTTTGGCAAAAAACGCTAGGCAAAAATGCCGTTTGATAGCCGGATTAGCATTAACGTACGCTTTGGCAAAATCTAAGCCTTCCGCAAGCTGTAAGGCGCGGTCTCGACGAAAAGTGATAGTCGCTAAACGCTTCTCAGCTTCCTTGATAACGGATTTAGCTTGCTTAATGTCATGGCTGATCCGCTTTTGTTCGCTCTTCATGAGCTCGGCCGCAATCATTTTGTCATAGTAGGCCTGCAGCAAGTTCTCCTGCTCAGCTAGCAAATTATTTAGCCGCTGCTGTTGCTGTTTGACCTCGGTTTCAGCAAAGTGCTGTTCGCTCTTAAGCTCCTCGCCTACTTGCTTAACCAATAGTTCCCGGTCATCGGCCGAAACCTTGAGCCTCTTGAATTGCCGAGCGATAACTTCTTCGATCTTAGCGACTGGCACATATGGCAGGTCACAGCTACCGTCCTTACGATTCAGACAAAAGTAATAGCCGTATTCAACACCGTATCGATTCTTAGATACGCAGTAACAAAGGTGGCGATCACAGCGACCGCATAAGAGTAGTCTGGATAGGTAATGGAAGTGGTGCCGGTGCTTGTTATCCCTAATTAGGTGATTAAGTCGCACCATTTGGACAGCTGCAAAGACAGATGACGTGACAATGGGCTGATGTCTGCCCTTATACTCGACGCCCATATAACGGACATAGCCCATGTAATAGCGATTGGTCAGCATCTTGTTAAGGCCGCCTAAGCTAAGTGGCGCTACGACTGAGCGTCTACGGATACGGCTCCTGAGGCCGCGTCGAGCCAGAGCTTCACACAACTGTCGTTGTCCATAGTCGCCGGTGGCATAACGTTCAAAGGCCCAGCGCACCAGTGGCGCTCGTACCGCATCGAGGATCACTGAGCGGACTTCGCGCCTATTAATTCGTTCAATGACGTTGGTGTAACCAATGGGGGCTTGGAATGGTGTACCTCCTTGCTTGGCTTTCTCAGTGGCTCCTTTTAAAGCTTCAGCCGCCAGGTTACGGCTATAGAACTCAGCAATGGCAGCCATAATGCCGTGTAGTAACTGGCCGGATGGTGTATCATCGATGTTTTCAGTGACACTGACAAGCTGCGCCCCACCTTTCTTGATGGCAAGGCCAATCATGACATCGTCGTGGAGATTGCGAGCTAGCCGGTCAATCTTATGAACAATGACGTATTCAATCTTCTTCTTGTCGCACAAGTCTTGTAAAAGCTGCTGCAATCCTGGTCGAGCAGCTGATCTGGCTGACTCACCACGGTCGACGTATTCTTTAATCTTGGTAGCACCCAGCTCCTTGGCTTTGCGTCTACAAGCCTCTCGCTGCGCTGGAATCGAGAATCCATCCCGATTCGTATTACCTTTGATTTGATCGAGCGTTGACACTCGCAGATATATAGCTACTTTCATAGCTCCTCCCTTCATTAAGTTAGCCTTCTTATGATGGAAGGATGAGATAATATAGCTATGAGACCCGAAGACTTTACCCGTATAGACTTCAGCCAGATAGACCGTATGGCTGCAAATGCTTTGCGGGCGGCGGAACTCGTCCAGCCCAGTGTAGATAGGGCTATTGAAGTGCTCAGTCGCATACAAACAGATATTCAACCGTATATGCCCAAGATCTTAGAAGCCGTAGAACGGATTCGGCCGGTTATCCTTCGTACTTCAAGCATCTATTTCATGCCATCAAATACGTTAACTCCTACTCAAACCCAGCCCTTGCTTGCCGAGCCAGCAGTCCCACCCACTCAGCGGCTTAAAAAGAACATCTGTTTAGTTGCCGGTAACAGTTTCAAATTTAAAAACAAAGCACTCCGAGCCGTAACCCTAACATCTAAGCCTGGCAAGCTCTTGCAACTGCTACTAACAAGTAACGAGCACTTCGTCACTGATGCAGCCATCTGCCGTGAGCTAGACTTGGAAGACATACGTGGTTTTAGCTATGTGCTGCGTGATCTTAAGAAATTTTTCCGCCAAAATGAGCTCGAAATTATTATTGAAGACCGCAAAAATCCTAACGGCTATATTCTCATAGATATCCGAAAAACAGATACAAACTAACTCACTTTGACTCCTAATTAGCCATTTTTTAGTTCCGTCGTGTAACGGCACTTCTTAGCGTAGCTTTATAAGTGTTAACTAAGGAGTTAAAAATGAGTGAGCAAACATTAGCAATCCAACAAGTAAGCGTCAAGGATTTAAATTCAGCGCCATACAATCCCCGTAAGTGGAGTGAAGATGCTATTAAGCAGCTGACCGACAGCATCCAGCAGTTCGGTTTGGTTGATCCAATTATTGTGAACGGTACACCCGAGCGTAAGAACGTGGTCATTGGTGGCCACTTCCGTTTGAAAATTGCCAAAGACCTGGGATTCAAAGAAGTGCCAGTAGTCTACGTTAATATTCCAGATGAAGCCCGCGAAAAAGAGCTGAACCTGCGGCTCAATAAAGCTGTTGGTGACTGGGAGTGGACGTTGCTGGCTGAATTCGATGAAACTCTGCTGGTAAATGTTGGTTTCACTAGCGAGGAACTGGACACCATCTTCGACCTTGATGAAGTCATACCAGAAGAATTTGACCTGCAGAAGGAGTTAGATAAGCTCAAGATCACTGAGATCAAGGTTGAGAAAGGCGACGTCTACCAGCTCGGTGATTCGCGTCTAATGTGCGGTGACTCCACCATTCCTGAAGATTTTGCCAAGCTGATGAACGGCGAACAGGCTGACATGTGCCTGACTGACCCACCCTATATCCTCGACTACTTAAAAAGTGGCAAACGCCATGGCAAGCCTACCGAAGGCTTTGGTGCTAAGAAAAACCGTCGCTACCTGGAAACTGACGTCTTGCCAGACAACTTTACTGAGCTTTGGATGGCCAACGTCGCTGCCCATGCCAAATCAGACTTCAGCATCATTGTCTACGAGAACTGGAAAAACCTACGCATCATCTGGACCGAGATGGAAAAGTACTGGAAGGTTAAAAACATGATCGTCTGGCATTTGCCAAACCGCAATCAAGGTTTTGCAGCCAAGTACAAGTTTTTCTCTAAGCACGACATTGCCATGGTCGGTGCTAGCGGCGATATACCGTACAACCATGATGAGGAGCCGGAGGGCCTGCAAGAAGAATACGAATCAGCACTTTTCGCAATTGCTGGCAAACCTCAGTGGGAGGGCTACCAAAAAGGTAGAAAGTACCAGCCAACCGACTTTATCGACTTTAATGCCGCCGACGAGAAAAGCTCTGGTCAGGCCATTATCTTCGGTGTTAAGCCGCTGGAAATCCTAATCCCATACATAAAGGTCCTGACTAAACGTGGTGACCTAGTTGTAGAACCATTTTGCGGCAGCGGCAGCACTTTAGTTGCAGCCACCAAACTGCACCGGCGCTGTTACATCATGGAAAAGTCACCAGTCTACGCTGAAGTCGCTATGGATCGCTGGGAAAAAGCGACTGGTCTCAAGCGAGTTAAGCTATGAGCCGTAACCAAAAAACAGATAAGAAACGCTTGCTAGAGAAGTTAGCTAAGACACCAATTGTGGAAATCGCCTGCAAGCAAGCTGGTGTACCACGTAGCACCTACTACCGGTGGCGTAAGGATGATGAAACCTTTGCCAACCAGTGCGACGAAACCATTGAGCAAAGCGCAGGCCTGATCAATGACATGGCTGAGAGCCAGCTTATCCAAGCCATTAAAGACCAGAACATGACGGCTATTATCTTTTGGTTGAAGCACCACCATCCAACCTACTATGCCCGACTTCGGCTGGATGGGCACATCAAACATGAGAGTGAGGAACTAACGCCAGAACAGACCGAGGCGGTCGTTCGGGCGCTGGCATTCTTGAAGGAGAGTAACGATGGCAGTGGCTGAACTAGTTGACCTAACGCAGCTATCCGCTGGTGATCTGGAGCACATCCGTAGCTCTAAGCAAGTTCGCATGGGCATCGCTAGCCGTAGCCTGACCGGTTTTATGCATTTGTACTTCCCCGAATACATCACCCGACCCACAGCACCTTTTCATCATGAAATGTACGGTTTGCTTGAAGATGAGGCCATCGATCATCTAGTACTAATGGCCTTTCGGGGTTCTGGTAAGTCGACCATTGTTACCCTCGGTTATCCCATCTGGGCAGCCTTAGGCACACCCAGCAAAAAGTTTATTCTAATCGCCAGCCAAACCCAACCGCAAGCCCAACAGCATCTCAAAAACATTAAACGGGAGTTTGAGAGCAATGAACTGTTGCGAAAAGACTTCGGCCCGCTGAATGAAATAGCCGACGAATGGGGCTCGGTATCGTTGGTACTTCCTAAGTTTGATACTCGCATCACAGCCGTATCGGTTGAGCAAAGCATCCGTGGGGTGCGTCACGGGCCTCATAGGCCCGATTTAATTATTGCTGACGATGTGGAAGATAGTAACTCAGTGAAAACTCGCGAGGGACGTAATAAGGTCTTTGACTGGTATACCGGCGAAGTTGTCCCTGCTGGTGATACCAATACCAAAAGAGTTGTCATTGGCAACCTGCTGCACGAAGACTCTTTGCTGATGCGCCTGAAAGAGGCCTTTGCGTTAAAAATGATGCAGGGCGTGTTCAAATCATATCCATTGATTAAGCACGGCAAACCGCTGTGGCGCGGTAAATACCCTGATAGCCAGGCGCTGCGGCGTGAGGAGTTGCGGGTCGGCAACCGGGTAGCCTGGCACCGTGAGTACCTGTTGGAGATACTGCCAACCGAAGACCAAGTGGTACATCGAGGATGGCTACGCTACTACGATGAGCTGCCCGAACTTAATCGTGAAAATCCTGACAATACACTGCGTTACTACAACACCTACCTAGGTATAGATTTAGCGATCAGCCAAAAAGATACCGCTGACTACACCGCCATGGTGGCAGTACACGTGTTTGGATTCCAAGAAACTTTGAAAGTTTACGTTGACCCCCTGATTATTAACAAGCGGCTGACTCATTTGCAGACGCTGGAAACCATTGCTCAGGTGGTGGAATCCGTAGGTGATAAGTACAAAGTGGAAATTATTGTCGAGGACGTTGGCTACCAGTCGTCCGTAATTGAACAACTGCAGAACAAAAACTACCGCGTGGAACCGTTTAAAGTTCTGGGTGCTGACAAACGTGCTCGTTTTATCTCTGTTAGCCACTTGTTTGAATTTGGTCGGATCTATCTGCCTAGAGCTGCTTCCAAGGAACTAGCTAACCAACTGACTGGGTTTGGCGTCGAAAAGCATGATGACCTGGTTGATGCTATCGTCATGACCCTTGGTAAAGTGGTGAGTAAAGACAAACCGATTGGTACCTACAGTGGAGTTAGGCTTGGCAAACATAGCCTCTGGAAAGATTTTGACGACTTCGAGAATGGCCGAGGCCGGTGGTCGCTTAGTCGGTTTGATCAGCAGTGGTAGAGCTAGGCTGCTAAACCCGCATTGTCCTAGCCTTCTCCTCTGTTGACAGGTATAATGCTGATTGTCTAGGTCACTGATAAGCGAACGCGGTTCGCGTAGTTAAGCCATAGTAATGGGCAGCTACGTGAAAAGTAGGCTTAACGGCTTATCTGTGACCTAGACAGTTACTAGCGTGGCTGTCCATTTTTATATAAGGGCAGCCTCCAAAACAACTAACTAGGCCTTCAGGAGGGGCTGTCAAAATGAGTAAAGATAAAAGCGGAAACTGGTTCGGCAGGCACAAAATATTAACAGTAGTTGGTGTCCTTATTGTCATAGGCATCATAGCTAGTGCGGCTGGTGGGAATAAATCCAATACACAAACGGTGCCTAACAGTAATAGCAATACAACAACTACGGCACCGACCCCAGCTCAGCAAACACAACCGCAAAAAGAAAAGCTAACAATTAAGAACTCGACTTACTCGGAAACGAGCGGTCTCAAGCAGGTAGTCGGTGAAGTAACAAATAATGACTCCAGCCAGCACTCGGCTACCCTAAAGGCAACCTTCTACGACGCAAATGGCAAAATCTTAGGAACTGCCAGCGGCGCGGTCAACGAAGTAGCTCCAGGTGAAACCAAAACCTTCACGCTGATCACCGCCGACAATGTCAGCGGCTACAAGGACATGAAAGTTCAGGTCGACACACTGCTATAGTATATTCAAACAAAGAGCTAATGTATGGCCGAGCCTTCGGGCTCGGTTATGGTTTGCTAATGCTAAACTACTAATGAACTATGGATAAACAAAAAAGAGCTTACATATACGCAATTAGTGCTGTATTGCTTTGGTCAACCGTAGCCTCAGCTTTTAAGATCTCATTACGCTATCTGGATACCTTCCAGCTACTTTTCTTTGCAGCCCTGTCATCCACGTTGATATTGTTCCTCATACTGCAATTACAACACAAGCTAGAGCTGCTTAAACAGACTACTAGTAAGGACTACCTGCATTCTGCCCTTTTTGGCTTATTGAACCCTTTCTTGTATTACATAATCCTCTTTAAGGCCTATGATTTGCTCCCCGCTCAAGAAGCCCAACCTTTGAACTACATTTGGGCCGTTATGCTGGTTATCTTGTCCATCCCCCTTCTTAAACAAAAGATTAGCTTAAAAAGTACCCTAGCTATCCTTATTAGTTTCTTTGGAGTATTCGTCATTGCAACTCATGGAAATGTTCTTGGATTTAGGTTTACAAACATAGGCGGTGCTTCATTAGCTATCGGTAGTTCTGTAATATGGGCCTTGTTTTGGATATACAACGTCAGAGACAAGAGAGATGAAGTTATAAAGCTCTTTTTAGGCTTTCTATTTGGGTTGGTGTATGTGGCAATAGCCACAATCATTTTTTCAAGCCTGGCTGCTCCCGATATTCGTGGCCTCTTGGGAGCTATCTATGTTGGCTTATTTGAGATGGGAATCACTTTTGTCCTATGGTCTAAGGCCATAAAGTTGTCAGTTAATACGGCAAAGGTTAGCCGCTTCATCTTTCTATCTCCGTTCATATCCCTGATACTTATTCACTTTATAATCGGAGAGGATATTTTGCTTTCAACAATAGTAGGCCTTGTGTTTATTGTTGCTGGAATACTTTTGGAACAATCGGGCAAAAAACTTAGCGAAGCTAAGTGATAGAAACCGATTTTGGCATCCTCGGCGATTTACGTGTGGTCGCTTAGAGACTTCGAGTAGTTTGCTTATCACACAGAGAACCCAAGCTTAAAGCAAAAGGCCCTGAGGGTACTGTAGATATTTGGCTCAGTAGGAGCAAAAGAATGGTATTTAGATAACCGGGAGAAAGCACGTCCGGCGATTGGGACTATGTTATCGCAGAACTTAAGCACGCAAATTAGGCTGTAGTCACGGACGCTACTTTTACTCCCTTTTGCTTACCGTTCTATAAAAGCTGTTTACTTAATTCCGCAGGCCATTCTCGCCGGATAAAAGGCATATACTGCACTTCTTCAGCTAGTTTTTTGACCAGCTTTTCAAGCTCGCTAAAGCCATCATCAACTTCCTTCTGCCCGATAACAACCTTGTGCGGCACGTGATCTTCGTGGGCAGCCTTCAGCCGAGAAGACACACTGATAGCCTTATCGTCTATTTCAATGCGTAGCGGTAAGTTCTCGTATTTGTTAACCAAATCTTGGCAATGCTTAACGAACTCGGCACCAACTGGTAACAATCTGATCTGCACCGGACTTACCCATAACGGCAATCCCTGCTCGAAGTTGTCGAACAGTATATACAAATATCGTTCAACGCCACCTGGAATGGCCGAATGGATGATGATCGGGTTTTTTGATTCACCATTCTCATCGATGTAGTGAATATTTAGTCGCCGGGCGTTATCAATATCAACCTGGATACAAGCTATTTCACGAGCCTGGCCGAGCTTGTCGATGACTTTGTAATCGACGTTGACGACCCAATAGCGGTCTTTACCGTCTTCTAGGATATTGACCAGCACATCAGCACCGAGTGATATCGGTATTTGCTCTATGTAGCCTTGGTATTCTTGCCAGACTTTTTCTGATGGCACTTCAATCACGACCTGATAGCTACGATTTGCGGCAGCGACCGATTGGAGAATCTGCTCTTGTAACTTCGGGAACCAGTCAAAGGCCTCGGAAACATCCTTAAAGTAGGGGTGAATGTCTGGCATATAGAACCGTCTTTGCCGAAGCAGCATCATCATTTCGCCGCTTTGTTCTTGCCGATAGCAATCGGATAGTGAAAAGTGAGCGAACGGAAATTGTTTGTAGCTCAACGGTGCTTTGGAAGCTAGGTTGAACTGCGGATAGCTAGCATCGTAACTCATGACAATGTCTGACTTGCCCGATTTGAACTGGTACAGCCGGTCGCCATATAACGAAGCGTAAGCATCAACCACCGGATGCTGAAGACTAAACATATTCGCGCCGTTGACCTCATAGATCGGTAAGCCGATACCATGCACGAGTTGTCGGGCGTAATCCTGTACTAACCGTCGCATCAGGTTGGCTTTATAGTTGTATTGCACATGGCCAATATCGGCATTCGGCTCCCAGTTGAAACCTAGTTTACTGGCGTGAGCAAGATATGCTGGCTTGTCGTTAGATTGGTCTACCAATACTTCGCCAAGTGCCTCTCGGCGGACAAAACGAGCAAACTCACTGTTAATTTTACGCAGCTTTAAGTAATCGTCTATTTCAACGACCTGTTTTTGTTGGTTTAAGATAAAGTATTTCATTTGGAAACTCCATTAGGGTTAAGTTCTATTACCTCTGCTTGTCGCCCTAAATGGAGTTTTCCCTTGAGAAATAAAAAACTCCCGCCGTTGGGAGTTTTCAATCATGACAAACCCAACGGTCTAGGACGGTACCGTTGTCGTGGTTGATTGGCTTGAAATGATTGGATAAATCATAGAGTGTATTATAGCACGAAACTTAAGTATTGACAAATTTTTGTATAACGTGTAAGCTTGCCTGGATGATAAGTTTAACCCAAGTATTATTTATTGTACCGCCAGCCCCTAGTAGTCACCGGAGGCTTTGCTAGGTTTTAAATAACATAAATCCAAGAATCAGCGCAAGGCGGCCTCCGGGCCGTCTTTTTACTTGCGCTGATTTACGGAGTAATTATGTTAAATCTAAATATTGAACGTGTCGAACTTGGCACGGATGAAATGCAAAAGCTAGTGAGACAAGGACATAGAGTCAGAGAAACCCCTCATCTTGGTGGTCCTTATTTTGGAAAATATGCCTTAACACTAGGTGGTCTGGCAAGCGATGTTGTCCTAGTTGATACCATTAAGGCTGCCCGGGACAAGTTTGGTAAGGTCCAAGACTTGGCTGGAATTAGAATACTCTCGAATAGTGAGGGAGAACGTATCCCAGCTGCCGCAACAAATAACTTCGCTCTGGAAGCTACAAAAAAGAAAACAGCACAAGCTAGATTAGATGAAGTAGCTAGTTTGGTAGAAAGTTTGGGAGTTGCAGGGGCTGAACGATTTTTTCAAAACGGTGCTGTTGATTTTGTAGCATTGCATACTCATTGCACAGAATCAGTCGTTGCTGACGGTATATCCGTTTCAACCTTTGCTGATTTATGGAGAAAATCGGGAGAGACCGCCAATGCCATGATGTTTTATATGGCAGAACAAGGTTTGCTTGAACGCTGGTATGACTCCGAGGCAAAAGAGGTTATGGGAGTAAACGACACAGGCCAATCTGCCCTGCTAAGGAGTGAGGGTAGTTACTTTGATTCGTGTACGACAGTACACGGTGTGTTGCCTCCTGTGGAGGCTATGCTAGCAATTGAAGCCGTCCAGGCTGTAATTGACGGGCGAGATGTTACTTATGACCATCTTTATGTTAGGAGTACGGAGTACACCAAAGACGAAGCGGTCAATGACCGTGTGCGTGATATTGCACTTGGTACTCTTGCGTTGCTGGGAGGTTTAAGTGGTCAAGTTTCCTATCGCTACATCATTGCCGATAACCAACTACTAGACGAGATAGGGGGCGCGAAAACTCACTTCGATATGTTAAAAGTAGGCCAAAGATTTGATGCTGATACACTTACAAGGAAATGGAGTGGTTCAAATGATTAAAACAAACTTACTGGCCAAAATTACTACACCTTCACCACATCCATCCAGCATAAAGATTAAGGATTGTGGCGACGATTTAGTGTCGTTAGACGACCAATTTACAGTCAAGCCATTTTGGCTTGATAAAAATGCTCTCGTTCGTGAAATTGAGGGTAAATACTACTTACCTTACATAGTAGAACATCCTGACTTTCAATTAAAAGTAAGGGCTGGTGTCCTAAAAGACTAATCATTGCCAGGGAGTATTTACCCGACCATTGGCAAGTAATAGTCAAGGCAGGTTTTCGACCCCTAGGGGTACAGCAGTCAATGTTTCAGGACTTTCTTGAAAAAGTCAGAATCGAACATTCTGACTGGAGTAGCAAAAAATGTCTCGAGTATGCTAGTCAATATATTTCAAATGCTGACAAGGTTATACCGCCCCATGTTACAGGAGGCGCTATTGATATAGATGTCTACGACACTCTCAATAAGAAATTCGTTGATATGGGAGGCAAGATGTGTGAGCTTAGCGAGCTTTCACACTGTTTAAATAGCAAACTGACTAAAGCGCAGCACAGTAATCAGGAAGTACTGATTGCTGCAATGTGTAGGTCTGATTTTGCGCCTCTTTATTCAGAATGGTGGCACTATAGTTATGGCGACCAGCGGTGGGCAGCATTTTACGATAAGAAAAAAGCTGTTTACAACGCTGTTAATTCAGAAAGTTAGATTACAATTAACGTAACAAGGAAAAAATTATGAGTGATAAAAAACTACTACCTTCAAAAACTGACAATATTTCAGATTGGTATACTACCGTTATTAAATTAGCCGACCTGGCTGAATACGGCCCTACCAAAGGCACAATCATAGTCAAACCCTATGGCTGCGCCATATGGGAATTAATACAAGAAACACTTAACAAGGAATTCAAAGCCAGGGGTGTTAGCAATGCTTTCTTTCCACTTTTCATCCCTATGTCTTTTTTAGAAAAAGAAAAAGCGCATGTTGAGGGTTTTGCCCCAGAACTTGCGGTTGTAACTCACGCCGGAGGCGAAAAACTTGAGGAACCACTCGTAGTGCGCCCAACAAGTGAAACGATAATCTATGATGCATACTCCAAATGGGTACACTCGTGGCGTGATTTGCCAATCATGATGAATCAGTGGTGCAGCGTTGTGAGGTGGAATAAACGCACAATGCCCTTTATCCGTACCAGTGAATTTTGGTGGCAAGAGGGGCATACCGCTCATGCTACACACGATGAAGCAATTGAGTTGCAAAATTGGGCAATGCAAACTTATGCAAAACTCTACCGTGAATACTTTGCGATGGACGGATATATGGGCTGGAAATCTACTGCCGAACGTTTTGCAGGCGCAGACAGCACGCTTACTTTTGAATCGTTAATGCCTAGCGGGAAAACACTTCAAGCCTGTACATCTCACGATCTAGGGCAAAATTTTGCCAAAGCGTTTGATATTAGTTTTCAGGATAAAGACGGTACTGAAAGTTACGCATGGCAAACAAGTTGGGGCATATCAACTCGTTCACTTGGTGGTCTCATCATGGCACACGGAGACAATAATGGTTTGCGGTTACCTCCAAAGTTAGCACCCGTACAAGTTGCGATTGTGCCCGTTAAGGCAGAATCGGGTGTTGTTAGTTACTGCCAGGAAATTAAAGATGACTTGGAAAAACAGGGTTTACGAGTGATTGTAGATGACCGTGATGATGAGACGTTTGGTTTTCGGCTCAATAAGTGGGAAGTAAAAGGCGCGCCTATAATACTAAAAATAGGCGACAAAGAGCGTACACAGCAAACGGTGCTTGCTAAGCGTAGAGACAGTGGCGATGAAATATCTGTTGAAAAGACTAAACTTACCGACAAAATAAGTGAACTCCTTGAAGATGTTCATACAAGAATGTTCATTGAATCGCAGAGTTTCATAAAAGAAAATACACGTTCAGCTAAAACCTACGATGAGTTCAAGAAAGTCCTCAAAGAACACAAAGGTTTCATCAAAGTTTGCTGGAACGATAACCCTGAAATTGAAAAGAAAATTAAAGAAGAAACTAAAGCCAAAACCAGTTGCAGACCGATTGATCTGCCAGAAGTAGAAGACGGTGTAGACTTTTACACTGGCGAGCCAGCCAAACAACAATGGCTCTTTGCTCAAAGCTATTAAATCTTTTACAGTAATAACATAGATTAAATTCTGCAAATCGCTCCACTTTAGTTCGGCGCATTTCTTAGAATAACCTAAAAATTGACGGTTCACATAGTTTGGAGTAGTATAATCACACAAAAGCAATGAAGGGGTATGCCGCCCTGGAGCTGCCTGCGATGAGCAGTGCCGGAAGCTCAACCGTATAAATAGAGACACTGATGTCGACCAAGTCGGAGTCAGTTATTGAGGTCGCAAGCAGTGATGTTGCGACAAAAGCAAGATGGTAACACGAGTAGCCTCGTTCTTGCTAAGCACAGAGATGTGTTTAGTGGGAACGGGGCTATATTATTTTGAAAGGAGATATAACAAATGAAAATAGTATACGAAGACTTTGAAAAAGTTGATATCAGAGTAGGTAGGATAGTTGATATAGAAGATTTTCCAGAAGCTCGTAAGGCTTCATACCGACTTAAGATAGATCTAGGACAAGAAATCGGTATTAAAAAATCATGTGCCCAATTGCCTAAGAATTACACCAAAGAACAGCTCAAAGATAAACTTGTTCTGTGTGTGGTTAACTTCCCTCCGCGTCAAATTGGGCCGGCGGTATCAGAAGTTCTAACGCTAGGAGTGCCTGACGATGAAAATGAATGCGTACTGGTTATCCCTGATAAGGATATACCCTTAGGCGGAAAATTATATTAGGAGAAACCACCATGGATACACAAACTATTCGTAGTAAATATCTAGAGTTCATGAAAGAACGAGGGCATGTAATTGTGCCTCGCGCCCAATTGGTGCCACAAGATGACGCCTCTACATTGTTCACCGGCAGCGGCATGCAGCCAATGGTGCCGTATCTGCTGGGTGCAGAGCACCCGGAAGGCACGAGGATAGCGGATAGTCAGACGGTCTTTCGTGTTGTTGACATTGACGAAGTGGGAGATTCTAGTCATTGCACATTCTATGAAATGATTGGCAACTGGAGCTTGGGTGATTATTTCAAACGCGAACAGCTAACTTGGATTTTTGAATTCTGTGTAGATGTTATTGGGCTTAACCCCGAGCGAATGTACCCTACTTGTTATATAGGTAGTGATGAGTTTGGAATCCCGAAAGACCAGGAAGCGGCTCAAATTTGGCAAGAATTATTTAAGACAAAAGACATTAAAGCACAAGCGGTAGATATTGGCTCTAAAACTGATGGGTATCAAAAAGGAATGAGTGGTGGCAGAATTTTCTATTATGAGGGTAACGAAAATTGGTGGAGCCGTGGAGGTCCCGAAGCGGGTACGCCAGTCGGCGACCCCTGTGGCCCAGACAGCGAAATCATGTATGAGTTTCCTGATGTTGAGCACGATTTAAAATTTGGGCCAAATTGCCACCCAGCCTGTGATTGTGGCCGTTTTATAGAAATCGGTAACAATGTATTTATGGGATACAAGCATACTTCTAGTGGTTTTGAAAAGCTGCCGAAACCAAACATTGATTTTGGTGGAGGGCTGGAACGGATTGCCGCAGCCGCAGAAGGAAGTGGCGATATGTATAAAATTAGTGTCCTGTGGCCAATTATTGAGAAAATTCAAGAACTTAGCGGCAAGTCATACGAAGATTACACGAAAGCAATGCGTGTGATTGCCGACCATTCAAGAGCTGCTGTATGGCTGGCAGTTGATGGAGTAGTGCCAAGCAATACACAGCAGGGCTATGTTATGCGCCGTCTCATGCGCCGTGCCATTCGTTATGGATTAGAATTAGGCGTTGCTAATGATTTGTGCTCTCAGTTAATTCCAACAATAGTTCAAATATATGAGCTGGATTTTCCTGAAGTTAGCGACAGAAATGACATGGTAGTTGACTTGCTGGACAAGGAGGAAAAATTATTTCGCCAGACATTACGTAATGGAGTGAAAGAATTTAGCAAAATGACACGAAGCGGTAGCTTGAATGGTAAACACGTTTTTACTCTTCATGATACTTATGGCTTTCCTGCAGAACTTAGTATTGAGGAGGCCGCGCTCAATAATGTTCTGGTAGACGAGAACTGGCGTACAGAATTTGACCAATTGATGAGCAAACAAAAGGAACGCTCCCGAACGGCAACAGAAGGTCAATTTAAGGGCGGCCTGGGCGGGCATTCAGCAATGCACAAGAAATACCACACCGCAACACACTTGATGTATAAAGCGTTGCGCATGGTTTTAGGTAAACATGTTATTCAACGAGGTAGCAACATTACAGAAGAACGTTTACGTTTTGATTTTTCTCATCCTGAAAAAATGACACCAGAACAAATCGCTGAAGTAGAAAGTATTGTAAACGAACAGATTGAAAAAGATTTGCCGATGACATGGCAAGAACGACCCACCAAAGAGGCCTTAGAAGCTGGCGTTTTAGGTGCATTTGGTCACAAATACGGTGATACGGTGAAAGTTTATACAGCTGGCGACCCTAACGGCGAATGGTTTAGTATGGAAATTTGCGGTGGTCCACACGTTGACCATACTAGTGAATTGGCTGAAGGTGGTAAAAAATTCAAGATCAGCAAAGAAGAAGCAAGTTCAGCTGGTATCCGCAGGATTAAAGCCATCTTGGAATGATCGATTGACGGAAATTAAGACTAAACTCCTAGACTTCCCACCCCTTCGCGGTACCTTTGTCCTTGATGAATCAACAAGGAACACAACTAACCAATACCTCAGCTCTCCAGTTGCCACATGAAAAAAACGGGAGGCCTGTCGATAGTATAGCCGTCAAAGCAAAACGAGTTGAATACTGCCTCTATGCCCGAAAATCCAGCGAAGATGATGAACGCCAAGCCCTTTCCATTGATTCACAGATCAAAGAAATGGCAGTTCAGGTCGAAAGCCAGGGACTACGGGTTACAGAGATCCGGAAAGAGAGTCACTCTGCCAAACAATCTGGACAAAGACCAGTGTTTCAACAATTGATTGAGGATGTTCGCAAAGGACTATTCACTGGCATATTGAGCTGGGCACCAGATCGCCTAAGCAGAAATGCCGGTGACTTGGGCTCAGTCGTAGACCTTATGGATCAAGGTAAGTTAGTTGAGATCAGAACTCACGGCCAGGTATTCACCAACTCACCCAACGACAAGTTTCTGCTAATGATTCTATGTTCCCAGGCCAAACTTGAGAACGACAACAGAGGCATCAACGTTAAAAGAGGCATGAAAACCAAGTGTGAACTGGGCTTTCGGCCTAATATGACACCACTCGGTTACCTTAACGACCATTACTCCGGCAAAGGTCAAAAGAAGGTGTTCGTAGATAAGAAGCGAGCACCAATTATCAAAGAGGCCTTTGAAAAGGTGGCTACCGGTGCTAGCGGACGCGATATTTATAACTGGATGAAAGAAATCAACTATAGGACTAAGAGCGGCAAGTTAATGACACTGAGTGGTGTTTACCGTATGCTCAATAACCCATATTACTGCGGTATCTTCGAATTCCCGACCGGCAGTGGCAAATGGTACAAAGGATCGTATACGTCGATTATCTCTAGAGAATTATTTGATGCGGTTCAAAAGAAGATGGAAGTGAACCCAAAAAGTAAGCCAGGAACCAAGCAATTTGACTATACCAAATTGCTTAAATGTGGTGGCTGTGGCTCCGGCGTCACGGCGCAGGAGAAATTCAAAAAACGCAAAGACGGTACTGCTAAACGTTACGTTTATTACCACTGTACTCAATCGCGAGACTTTGACTGCCCGCAAGGCTATATCCGGGAAGAAAAACTGGCCGAGGCCTTCGTCAACATGCTGGAGAAAGTAACAGTTGAAGAAATTGAAAGCAAGGAAGCCCTGAGGGCTGAACTTGATAGATTCAGGCGTTTATCGTCTGCAGTACTGGGATACAGTAACAATCCAGAGCAACCGGAGATTAATCTGCATAACTTTGCTAAATACGTGCTTACAGAAGGAACAAGAGCCGAAAAACGTGAATTGATCTCATGTCTTGATCAAACGATTTATCTTAAAGATAGACAAGTGCACACAACTCTGAGCTAGGAAACCGTAAGCTTGCAGAATAACTTGCTTATTGGATAGCTATATTTTTATCTGTTGTTCCCCTATACTGAAGGAGCTATGGGAAGTGTTACTGCACACCAGGATCAGAATCGTTTACTAGAAGTGGAGCCTACTAAGCTCCACAGTACAAAAGTTACTCTGCCTCTACGTCTAATCGACAGCGTAAAAGTTGGCAAGAATCGAGCCAATCAAATTTACCAAGACGAAGAATTAGTTGACGTTGATGTTTATGATGAGGGGGATAAGCTCTTAAAGTTAAAATCAGAAAAAGAAGAGTTTATTCTTAAGCTACCGGGAGCCAGAGCAACCATCACTAATAAAAATGTGTTAAGAATTGCAAACTACACAGATGCAAAATCTATAAATCAAGATAGCAAATTAACTTGGGAGGACTTTCAGGGCTCCGAGGCACCAAACAGTACTAATGGAGTGAAAGAATCTTGGCTTCATTCCTTTAATTTTAAGGAAGAATATCCAGCAAAGAATATACCTGGTCTTAGAAAACCCCAAGCGGGCGCAATACACTCTGTAGCCGCTCATTGGTCTGTGAAAAACGACTGCGCCACAATTGTAATGCCTACTGGTATAGGGAAAACTGAAACGATGCTTTCGGTTATGGTTCATCAACAATGTGAAAAGATTCTTGTTCTTGTACCCACCAGTGCGCTTAGGAAACAAATATATAACAAATTCTTAACGCTAGGTAAGTTGAAGAAACTTGGGGTTGTTGAGCAGAAAGCACTGAGCCCCCGTGTATTAATGATTGAGCACACCATTGAAAATGTGGCTGAAGCAAAAGAAGTATTAAAAAACGCCAACGTTATTGTAGCTACTGTAAGTGTCCTAAATCGCTCAAGTGATACCGTCAAACAAGTAATATCTGAGGGATGCTCTCATTTGTTTATAGATGAAGCGCACCATGTACCTGCCAATAGTTGGAGTGCCATAAAAGACCTTTTTGAGAACAAATATATCTTGCAATTTACTGCTACACCGTTTAGGCGAGACTCAAAAGTAATTGAGGGGGATATCATATACAACTACCCCCTAGGAATGGCGCAGAATGACGGCTACTTTAAGAAGATTAACTTATTGAAGCTTCAGGAGTTTGATGACGCGAAGTCAGACGAAGAAATAGCCAAAGCGGCAATAGGAGCACTTGAGAATGATCTAAACGGCCCAATAAAACTTGATCATATGATTATGGCTAGGTGTAAGGATAAGGATCGAGCTCGTGATATAATCCGACATTACAAAAAACACGGTACAACATACAACCCGGTTCTTATTGATTCTGAATTGACCAGTAAACAATATAGAGAAATCGAGGAGAAGCTAAAGAACGGCGAAACTAGGATTATTGTCTGTGTAAATATGCTTGGTGAAGGTTTTGATCTGCCTAATCTCAAAATAGCTGCCCTACATGATGTCCATAAGAGCCTTGCGATCACCCTCCAATTCATAGGTCGTTTTACAAGAGAAGCTAAGGATGTTGGTGACGCTACCGTTGTAGTGAATGTGAATGATCCCCAAGTTAATAAGGACTTGGAGGGTCTATATTCTGAAAACCCAGATTGGAATGAAATCTTAAAGCAAAAAAGTGAATCTACCATAGAGCACGAAATAGAATCCCATGAGTTTATAAAAGAATTTTCAGGGGAGCTTTCAAAGCACATTTCTCTTTGGAATTTACGCCCATCATTCTCAACGCTAATTTATGAAACTAAGTGTCAAGACTGGAACCCCAAAAAGTTCGAGGAGGTAATGCCCAAGCGATACAAATACTGGCATGCAATAAACCAAAAAGAGAAAATACTGGTTGTAGTTATTAGCAAAGAAGATGAGGTAAATTGGGGCCGCTATAAGGACATTCATAATCACAGCTTTGAACTTTGTGTGGTGCATTGGAGCGAAGAGCATAAAGCGTTGTTTATACAATCTAGTGACTACGATGCAATTAACCCGGCAGGTTTATCAAGAGCTATTTGTGGAGAAGATACCAAAATCAAAAATGGGTCTAATGTATTCAACATATATTCAGGCGTGGAGCGCATTCTTGCTCGTAATCTCGGCATCTCGACTGTTGGGAATAATATATCCTACACAATGCACTTTGGTAGTGACATTACTCAAGGCCTCTCAAAATTAGATAAGTCTTTAGGGGTTCTGAACAACATTTCGGCTTGGGGTTTTGAGGGCGGTGATCGTTTTATGGCAGGCTGCTCGGAAAGAAGTGGCAAAATTTGGTCTATCGGTGGTGGTCCTATGATGCTTTGGAAAAGTTGGTGTCATAAGGTGGCCGACAAAGTTTTTGATGAAACTATTGAGGCGAATAAGGTAATCGAAGAATTTCTTCGCCCCGTCCAGCTCGAAAAGAGGCACAAATCCGTACCTCTGTTGATCGAATGGAGTGAAAGGATTCTTAAGGCAAAAGAGGACAATATAACTGTCTTGTTCGGTAAAGAAGAGTTTAAAATTTATGACGTAGAAATAGAGATTACTAATTTTTCTGATTCAGGTCCTGTTCACTTCCGAGTATTTAATGATACCCATGAAACAAAATACAAAATAGATTACTCAAAAACGGACTGCAAATACTCCATTGTCAGTGGCAACGATATGAGTATTAAAAAGTACAGTGCACAGCCTGTTCCGTTTATGGACTACGTTTTGAGAGACCCGGTTGTCGTTATATACGTGGACGGGTCTTTCTCATACAACAATTATCACGTACCTACACCGCCACTAAACCAATTTTATGACAAAGAGCGTTTGCAGGTTGTTGATTGGCAAAAGACAAATATACGGGTGGAGTCAATGAAAAAAGAAAGAAAAACCGATAGTATTCAACACAAAGTGTGGCAAATGCTTAATGATGAATATGAAGTCGTCTTTAACGATGACGATTCAGGAGAAGCTGCCGATCTAATCGCCATAAGGCAGGAGTCTACTGACACAATAAAGTTGCACCTAGTTCACTGTAAATTTTCATCAAAGCCAAACACTGGGTCTAGAATAGGAGATTTTTATGCTCTCTGTGGACAGGCGCAAAAATCAATCAAGTGGAAGCATAATGGGCTCGATTATCTTTGTGAACACATGAAGCATCGTAATGAGGCATGGGAAAAGACAAAGAACAGCAGATTTTTAAAGGGCAGCGTGGTTGATTTAAATAAGTTAAAAAAATTCTCAAGATTTGCGACAAACTTTGTATTCGAAGTTACAGTCGTACAGCCCGGGTTATCAAAGGCAAAAATATCTGATGACGTCATTCAGCTTTTAGGTAGCACGGAGGACTATTTACTAAAGACTTCCAATGCCAGCTTTAATGTGTTTTGTTCAAAGTAGTTTGGGGGATAAGTTCACAATTACTCCCGGGTGCACGCGTAGGTCCGGTGAGAATTCTTATGTTCTTGGAGTTTAAAGGACAATACGTTCAAGGGTGTACGTAGTTAGTGTAGATGCATTCTTTTCGTTGCGTTCTGGCATCCACGGCGCATCTCTTGAACCTTTTACCCAAAGTGCAAGAAATACTGGGTTTGTAGTTTTGTGTACATCCGGGGTGACGGAAAGAATCTATGCTTTTTACGCCAGACTTTTACCATAGCCACAATAATCGCAATGTAGACCAAACCATTCTAGAACCAAAATTCATTTAAAAGTTCCAGAAAATCAGGGCTTTAAGGAGTAATTGGCGAGTTCCAGTCCCAGGTGGGGTCAAGCTAAATCAAGCACTTAAGACAAATAGAAGACCCCTCGCGGGGTTTTCCTTCCTCTTTGATTGTTCTTGTCCTTTCACTGACCCCTGTAAAAGTTCCACTTTCTATCTGGCGGAAGGGGTGGGATTCGAACCCACGGACCCGTTGCCGGGTCTCCGGTTTTCAAGACCGGTGCACTCGACCAGACTATGCGACCCTTCCACGAAATTAAGTGATTATAACTTAACAGGGGTGATTATAACAGTTAAGCTACCCGGCTCCAAGCTAAAGCCTTTGGGCAAATATAATGGCATCGACTTGGCGGGCGCCGGCTACTTTAAGGGCTTTGGCGGCTTGCTCCAACGTAGCGCCGGTAGTCAAAACATCGTCAACCAGTATTATATGCGCGTCCTTAATCAGAAAGTCCTTGCGCGGGGAGAAAGCGCCCTCTAACTGACGGAGGCGCTCTGCTCTACTTGCACCTACTTGCCTGGACTGGCCGTGGCGAGCTAATAAAGCAATATGCCTGCGGCCTAGTCGCCTTGATAAAGCCCTGGCTATTAACTGGGATTGGTCGTAGCCACGGATGCGCACCCGCGAGGTAGCGGCCGGAACGTGAGAGATAATCACGCTTTTATCAAAATAGGGGATTGTCCCCTCAATAAGCGTGGCGATGGTTTTGGCGGCATCCTTGGCGCGTTCAAACTTTAGGGAATGGACTAACTGTTTACTAGGCCCCGTATATTCACCGGCAATCCAGACATGTCGGAGATAGCTAGAGCGGCGACACTTGCTGCATACCGCACTATCCTGGGTGGCTGCATGACAACGATAACATCTAGAGGGCATTGGTGTTTCGACTTCTGACAGGCACCACTCACATAGCAAGGCACCTTCCCGCTGGCACCCAAGACACTGGTGCGGAGCCAAAAAACCGATTACTTGTTCAAGAAACAGCATGCTTTATCCATTTTACATATACCCATCAAAAATTGCTTTTCGGTTTTTGGGGTCGATGATTTTTGAGTCGGAAGTTTCCGAAATTTTATCAGCGTACTCTGGAGTACGGTTATCAAATTTCGGAAAGTTCTGGCCGAAAAGAGCGGGCCTAGAAGCCGGAAAGTGGCTTCTGGTGGGTATACCCTTTAGTTACCTCAAACTAGTCAAACCCAGGCAGAAGAAACCGCATCTAACACTCAAAGGCTGAAGGCATTCATTGACCAAAGCTACTGTTGTTGTGCGAATTACCGTTGTAAATATGTATGTTTAGTGGTTGCAAGGTGTTTACTAACTAAGCTATACTGCTAACAAGATAAAAACGCAAGCCAAATACTATATTACACCTGGAGGGTAAAAAATTATGGCGCGACGTAACCGCGACGAAGACCTATTGATGGAAGACGAACTGACTGCCGCATTCTTGGGCGACGATGACATGCCAGCTGATGACGCAGGCGCCCAGCCGGCTGCTCAACAAGCCCAGGCTCCGACTACTGACGAATGGGACGAGGAAGAAGCCGTTCCCGGACAGCTTGCCGTTGACGTTTACGAAACTAAGGAGCGCTTGGTGGTGAAAGCCCGAACCGCAGGAGTAAATAAATCCGACCTTGACGTTAGTATTTCTGATAATACCCTGAGCATCCGCGGGACGCTTTCGGCCGGTACCGAGGATGACGTAGAGAATTACTTTGTGCAAGAATGTTACTGGGGCGAATTCTCGCGCAGCATCGCCCTGCCGGTGCCTGTCAAAGAGGATGAGATCGAAGCCGTACTTAAGGACGGCGTGCTCACCATTAGCTTCACAAAGGTTAAACAAGATACCGTCAAAAAGATTCAAATCCTCTAAGCTGTATGTAGTCAATAATTAAAGACCGTCCGTGTAATAACGGACGGTTTTTTGTTTTACAGCTCGAGGAATTTTAGCTGGTTGTTTGGGTGGCCTTGGCCAGTACGAAGCGAACGATGAACTGGGCTAGCGCTACCACTATTAAACCTACAATGGCATAGAGTATGGTGTTCTTTGCGCCGGTGACATTGCCGGAATCACCACCGGAGGTAATGTATTTGAGCCCTCCTACGATTATCATTATGACAGCGACCACACCTACTATCAGCGAAAACACGTTTACGATTAGTTTAATGATGCTGTCCAGCCTTGATGTGGCTGTAGCATCATCGGGTTCACACTCTGCTCCGGGAGATAGGGTTAAGTCAGCCCCACACTGGACCTTCTTGCCCAGCTCTTGAGCATAAACAGTTGCCGGGAGTACCGCGGGAGCCGCGAAAAGCCCAAACGCCATAGCGCTTAATAAAAATCTTTTAATTGCTGTAATCATTTTTAGTTATACCTTTCTTTGATATAGCCTTACTTATATCATAAACTTTTTACTTTATTCAAGTGCTCGGGCATGTAGACGGATATAGATGTCCGAATAAGAAGGCTTAATTATTAATTGCCGGGGCCTTTTACCGCCCCTATCTTACTACGTGGCCTTAGCTAACACGAAACGAACTATAAACTGGGCTAATGCAACAACGACCAGGCCGATTACTGCATAAAGCAACGTTGACCGCGCAGCGTTTATATTACTACTTTCTCCGCCGGAAATGATGAACTTAAGACCTGACACGATAATCATGATGATTGCCGCTATGCCGACAACCAGCGAAAAGATGTCAATAGCCGCCTTGACCACCGTACTGACCCTTACCCTGGAAGTGTCGCTGCCGCAAGCCTCGCTGGAACCTATATTCACTCCGGCGCATATATCGTCAACTGCAGCGGCTTGGACGGCTGCAGGAACTAGAAATGCACCTACCAACAGCATCAGCACCACTAATGACGCTAGCCTGCCCCTAAGTGCATAAATCGCTTCCTTCATAAAATTAACTCCGTTTATAGTTTATTAAGTACGAATATTACGATGGATTGGGCCAACGCCGCCACCACTAGGCCGATTACCGCGAACAGCACGCTGTCACGCGCGCTATTGACTTTGTTTATATCGCCGCTGGCAGTCACGAAACGGATAGCGCCGATTATAATGACGAACAGCGCTACAACCCCGACTACCATAGATAAAATATTAGCTATTTTAGTCAGGATGCCATTAGGCCCATAAAGTTTATTACTGCCAGGTTCTTGTGGGGTATTATCCTTGCATATAGTGGCGCTCGGAGTAGACTGGCAGACCGGGTCTAAGACCTGGGCCCTAACGGCTTGGGTGCCTGATAGCGCAAAAGCCAACGTCATTATAGCCATAAGCAACAAGCTCCGTAACCTTTTAGGTGCCCACACATTAAGCATTTGCAAAATATGGGTCATTACGATACACCCCTTAGTACCAAGCTTACGATACTGAAAGCCAGGACAGAAATCGCCAGGCCTACGGCCGCGTAGATTATGGAGTTACGGGCTTTGGCTGTTTGGCTTGAATCGCCCAAGGCAACGGAGAATTTAATCCCTTGGATAATAAGGATGATAAGTGTACCTGCCCCAATAAGCCCGAACACTATCTGCAGGATGCCCCGAAGGCTAGCATCGGTAAAATCCGGCTGCGGAAGTTTTACATCTTGACGCGGTACATTCACCTGGGCAAGATAAGATAAAAGCTTCGTCATATAAGGCTCCCCGCTACAAGGTTGACAATTACGGTGGCTGAAGCAGCTATGGCTAGGCCAATCAGGGCATTGATTATAGTGTTCAGAGCCTTCTTTGCGTTATCAGGTTCACCTTGGCTTAGGATGTATTTGATGCCGCCAAATATGACGAACGCAACAGCTACCATACCCCCAAGTCGCAATAATATTTCCGCTAGTGCTAGCAGAATTTTGCCTATATCGTCCGGAAAATTAATAATAGGCGAGCATTTGCCAGCTATGGATTCTTCCCCCAAATACTTATACCAGGTAGGAAACATTTTGAAGGCCTTCGGATCACCGCAAGCCGCAAACTGTGTGAGTATATCCCAGCCAACCATTAGAATATGCCCCCTGGCACCAACCATTGCAGAAAGGCAAAGGTGAAAATGTATGCAATAAGGGCTATGACGGCATTGCCAATACGTTTTTGGGCGGCTTGCGCTGTCTGCGGGTTATCTGCCGAAGCCGAGTACTGGATACCACCGATAATGATCATGATGACAACAGTAATTCCCACAATCGCCGACAGGGCCCTGATGAAAATTACCAGGTATCTGATAATACCGCAGTTACTTTGGTCTAGACCCACAGAACTGCAGTCATTTTTAACGTATTTTGGAGTGTCGGTTGTCTTCGTGGGGTTATAGCTATGGCTAGTGTCGGGACAGGTTGTGCCAGGAGCTAGTGTTCCGGGCGGGCCGCCTGGGCAGCCTGCTGGGATCACTGGGCACACCACACCAGGAGCGCGCGGCCCAGCTGGACCACCGGGGCAGCCGGCTGGGATAGTTTGGGCGCCTACAAACAATGCAGAGCTAGAAAAGATAATGAAGCCGGACAGAGCCGCCGTGGCAAGCACGGCGATCCTTATTGGAAATGATTTCTTTTTGTGAGACATATCTGATGCCGATTTTACAAACATTACCGGTGAAAGTCAAAAACACTACCTAAATCGCTTGTGTATTGAACCGTCTGGTATAATCTAAAAGCAAGAACTATCAAACATGAAAACAAAGCATATAATAATTTCCCTGTTCATGACCGTCATTTGCGGTCAGCTTTTACTCCTGCTAGCGCCACTATCGGCATCGACGGCCACCTATCAAGGAAAGTGGATCGATAGGAGCACCATTGAAATAAATGGCGTAAAATATATTGACAATAAGACCAGTGACAATACTCACCATTTCCAGGAAAACGGCAATGACGACAAATCGAAATGTGTCGATGTTATCAAGGAGTTTAACAACGGCGATATTACCAAAGCTACCTCCGCACATTTGGTTAAGTGGGAAAGTTACTCACCCCGTATACCTGGTTTAGGCTCAGTTGATGCCACCTGTGTAGAGAAAAGCACTGACACGGTAAACATAGATCCCGCCTCGCTTGCGAACGCCAACAAGCCTCCTGGCGCTAACCCCAGCGGGCAGAATGAGGAGGACACTTGTGAATCCCATGGAGTTATGGCATGGCTCATGTGCCCGGTTATAGAGCTGTTGGACGGCACCTTTAATTGGCTCGACACACAAATCCAAGCCTTATTAGAAATTAATCAAGACGCCTACACCAGCCCTAAGCTTCGTGAAGCCTGGGGTGCAATGCGTAATATCGCCTATATCATCTTGGTGCCCATGATGCTTGTCATGGTTATTGGTACGGCGCTCGGTATTGAATTGTTCAGCGCCTATACCGTCAAAAAAGCCATGCCGCGGATGGTAGCGGCTGTTATATTTATGACTTTGTCGTGGCAAATTTGCACTTTTATCATCGGTTTTTTCAATGTGGTCGGCGCTGGTGCCCTGGGTCTCATGACCGCCCCTTTTGGTGCGGCGCTGCAAGGCGACGTCACCCTCTCCCGCTTGTTCGAGGTCAGTTATGGGGGCTCGGTGGGTCAGTTTGCGGGCATCGGTGCTTTCTTACTGTTAATCAATAATATATCGGGTTTGATGGGTATTATAATGAGCTACCTTGGCCTGGCTGTTCTAGTAATGATCATTACCTTTTTGGTGCTGACCCTCCGCCAGATGTTCGTACTAGCTTTACTGGTGGTATCGCCGCTGGCTATCCTAGCGTGGATATTCCCTGGTAACGACAAGCTTTGGAAGTCCTGGTGGGGATTGTTCTCTAAGTTACTCATGATGTTCCCGCTCATAATGGTGCTTATTGGTGTTGGCCGGGTATTCGCGTTTATCATTGGGAACACTCCAGGAGGAACACTCCAAGGCAGTTTATTAAATCCTATCCTAAAAATTGTAGCCTATACGATTCCCTACGCGCTGATACCGCTGACGTTTAAGTTTGCCGGGGGAGTGTTTGCTACCGTTACCGGCATGGTCAATGACCGTAGCAAGGGCGTATTCGACAGAATGGGCAAGAAGCGCCAACAGAAATACGAACGGACAGGGCGGCAAGTGCTCCAAAAACGGGCTGACTGGCAGAACCGTTTGCAAACGGCCGCATCGCAGAACCGACCGGGGGCAAGAGGCGCAATGCAAAGTTTTGCCCTCGGAAAACTATCTAGAGGAGTGGGGGGCTATAATGTGATGGCGGCCGATTCAGCACGCCGCGCGGCTGTGCAGAAAGAGCTCAATGACCAAATCAACACTGGTCGTGATGATGAAATCCGCGGATTAACGGTAAATAAGGCAGCGGCAACACTGCAAAATGGATTAATGCGCCTCCACACGAATCCTGACGGTACTGAAACCCGGCAATATAAAACTCTTGGTGGAGCATGGGTAAGTGAAGCGGCAGTCGATGACGGGTACCGGCGCTGGGGTGATGATAGTTACGCGCAGCAAACTGCCTTGTCTTACGAGATGCGCAAAGCGGCTACAGACGAAGAAGTCCAGGGCATTGGTGAAAGGTACCAGGATCTTGCGGTTGGCGGATGGGGTATGAGCGGGAATATGGCAACTGGGACACTTAAGGGCGCTGGTTTCGAAAATCAGGGCACCCACTTGGAATTCAAACACATGAAACTGGATGGTAGCTTGGACCACGAGGCTTTTGTCAAAGAAGCGTATGAAAAGAAGGGCAGCTACCCATTGTCTCAAATGAGCGGGCACACTATTAAGCAGCTAAGGAATTCCCACGCTGCGGCAGTAGCGTCAGGAGATACTGAAACCCAGAGAAGGGTTGCAAGCGTGGCGGAAACATTCATGACCAGATATGGAGCGGGCGATGGCATGATGGATGATGGCAGTGGGAACATGGTACCTGCGCCGACTGGGGCTAGGGGACCAGCAGCTCCAGCTTATCAGACCAATTCCCATGGTGCCGCTTCTGTAGCCGAGGAAGTACGCAAACTGGCCGTAGACACAGGAGTTTACCGAAGAGACGTGCATACAACCCCTGGCACACTTCCTGTAAGTCCGGGGCCAGTAGGTCCTATTCCTCCTATTGATCCTCATCACTAGTTGCAAGTTGGCACAGGAAATATATAAATAAGCGTTTAGCTATAGTTGCGCGTAAGCATCTTGTACAGGATAATAAAAGTATATGGCAACCTATAAAGTAATCCAGGATATTGAGGCTGAAGACAAGCTGCTAGGACCGCTGTCCTTAAGACAGTTTATCTATGCGGTAATTGTAGTGTTGCAGCTTTTCCTTGGCTATAAGCTACTTCCTATCAGTCCGTTTTTTATCGTACCAATGTTGCCGACCATTATCCTATTTACGGTGTTAGCGGCTCCGTTTGGAAGGGACCAACCTTCTGAGGTATGGCTGCTGGCTAAGATCCGGTTTTTCCTAAAGCCCCGTAACCGTATATGGGATCAGAGCGGACTGAAGCAGCTGGTGACGATCACCGTACCTAAACGGCCAGAGAAACACTTCACTAATAACTTGAGCCAGACCGAAGTGCACAGCCGCCTGCGCGCCCTGGCCGACACCATCGATAGCCGAGGCTGGGCCGTCAAGAACGTCAACGTCAATTTAAACAGCGAGCCTTCATACGCCGCGACCGGCTGGGGAAGTGACCGCCTAGTGGATGCCTCCAGCCTACCCCAAGAAGTACCCAGCTACGAAGTTACCGCTTCCGACGATATTATGGACGCCAGGAATAATCCAGTCGCACAACAATTGGACCAAATGATGATGGCCTCCGCCCAAGCTCACCGCAAGCAAGTAGTCCAGCAGATGCAGCAGCCAGCTGCCGCGCCGGCCAGCAATCCCGCGCCGACGCCAACTAATGACTATTGGTTCCTGAACCAGCCCGACCCCATGCAATTGCCAGATCCCGGCTATGTGACCTTTGGGGCACAGACCATTTCCCCGGGCACGCCATTGCCTGAAACCGCTGCATACGGATATGCTGACCCGTCTGAAGAAGCAGCCATTGCCCAGCAGCTGCATACCCAGCAGTCTAATTCTCCGGCTGCGTCTTTTGCCCACATGAAAGTCATTAACCCATTGGGACAAGCTGAATCGCAGCCGCTATCGTCCGCCAATCCGCAGTCAACGGATGCCGCACAACAAGTAGCAGACGACAACGCAGTTAATGCTGATAACAGATTGCAGACCACTAGCGGTACGCCCGCTAACCCTGCTATACTTAATCTGGCTAACAATAACGATCTGAATGTGGCGACGCTGCAGCGCGAAGCCAATCGTTCTACCAAGAAACATCCTCCGAACGATGAAGTAGTCATTTCGCTGCGATAAGTATAAAAACGCGTATGTACCAAAGGGTGGAAATGAAAATCGCACGGTTCACATTTCACATTTCACTGCTCAAAATGTTCAGTGTTCAGTGTTTAAGCATCGTTTCCTTTAGTCATTACTCCACGAGGAGCCTATGAACCCGCAGAATCCAAACCAAGTCGCGCCGGGTCCAGGCCAAAGTTACGGACAGTACGGCCCGCAGCCAGCTGCACCTGGTGGATATAATCAACCGCCGCCGGGTCCAGCGGGCGTGGCGCCACCACCACTGGTCAAATCCAACCCTAACAGCACCCAGAACACACTACAGATTGCCGAAATACGAGATGGCATAGTTATTATGAGCGACGGCTCTTACCGTTCGGTGGTGATGGTGAAATCAATTAACTTTGACCTGATGAGCCCGGGTGAGCGAGAGGGCATAGAATACGCCTACCAGGGGTTTTTGAACTCCCTTTACTTTCCGATACAAATCTTTATCCGGTCTCAAAAAGTCGACTTAGGCCCCTACATACAGAAGCTTGATAAGATAAGGGGCGAGCACGACAACATGCTACTAGCGATGTTAATGGAGGACTACATACAATTTATTGATGGTTTGGCCTACCAAACCAACATAATGGACAAGAAGTTCTACGTTGTTATACCTTACTTCCCGGCAGCTGACATCCAAAAAGCGATTACAGCCAGCAAGAATTTTTTCTCTGGTTTTGCCGCACTGTTCAAGAGCCAGGACCACCATGTAACCATTAATGAAACGGAGCTGGAAAACGCCAAGACGGAGCTGCGCAACCGGGTACAGGCGACCCTTAGCGGCCTGCTGCAAGCCGGTATCCAAGGCCTGCCGCTGGACACCCAGGAACTAATAGAACTGTATTATGATACCTATAACCCAGATACGGCCACCCGGCAGCAGCTGAAGAACTTTGATGATCTGACGGCGCCAGTCATCACCAAGGGCACCGGCAACGCACCCCAACCGCAGCTGGAGAAAGAACTCGAATGACCACTTGCCACACCCTTCGGGGAACAGCATTGGCCTGGGGCTGTTCGCTCACTGCTCACTGCTCACTGCTCACTGCTTTCACCAGAGGTGAAAACTGATGGCTTTACGAAAGAATAAACAGCCGGTTGATCCGGTCGCAATTGCCCAGGCGCAACGCTCCCGAGAGCAAACCGAGGTCAGCATCGCTTTTCAAAAGGGAATCACGGCACTCCGGGACTTCATAGCCCCTAGCTCCATTGAATTTCTTCCAACCCATTTCCAGATAGGCACCCGCTATGCCCGCACCTACTACGTATACGGATACCCCCGTCAGCTTGCCACTGGCTGGCTAAGTAGTGTTGTCAATCTAGACGAAACGATCGACCTAAGTATGTTTATTTACCCGGTAGAAAGCCAAGTAGTGCTGGAAAACTTACGCAAAAAAGTTTCCAGGCTCGAGGCTGGCATACAGATTGACGCTGAAAAGGGCAAGGTCCGGGATCCGGGCAAACAAGTAGCCATCCAGGATGCCGAGGAGATGCGCGACAAACTGCAAGTGGGCGAGGAACGTTTCTTCCGGTTCGGCTTTTACTTTACCCTATATGGCAGCAATATGGACGAGCTGGAGTTTATCGCCCACAAAGTAGAGTCCATCCTGGGGCAACAGCTAGTCTATTCCAAGCCAGCGACGTCCCAGCAAGAGCAAGGACTAAACAGCAACGTACCCCAATTCACTGACCAGCTACAGATACGCCGCAATATGAATACCGGCGCAATTAGCACTAGTTTTCCGTTTACTTCAGCCGACCTTACCCAGGAAAACGGCATTCTTTATGGCATCAACATGCATAACTCCGGCCTGGTCATCTTCGACCGCTTTAGCTTGGAGAACGGGAACTCGGTAGTATTCGCCAAGGCTGGAGCCGGCAAATCATTCACGGTCAAGCTGGAAGCGTTGCGCAGCATGATGCTGGGCACCGAAATACTAATTATTGACCCGGAGAACGAATATCAGCGGATGGCAGAGGCGGTTGGCGGAGCCTATGTGCGCCTTAGCTTGAATTCGCCAACACGCATCAATCCTTTCGAATTGCCCCAGGTAATCGAGACTGATGAGGCCGATAACGCGCTGCGCAGCAATCTTATTACCCTACATGGCCTACTAAGGCTAATGATGGGAGGGGCACAAGCCCAGATGATGGGAGGGGCGGCCACCATGATCCCGGCGTTAGCGCCCAGTGAAGAAGCTGATTTGGACGCCGCTTTGATTGAAACGTACGCCAAGGCGGGTATAACCAACGACCCGTTGACCCACACATCCCAGCCGCCGACTATTGCTGACCTTTATGACACCCTCCTGCACATGGGCGGGACCGGCCCGGGACTAGCCCAGCGGTTGCGTAAGTACACCACCGGTACTTTCGCGGGTATTTTCTCTCAGCAGTCAAACATCAATATAAATAATCCGATGGTTGTATTTAATATTCGGGATCTGGAAGACGAGTTGCGGCCAGTTGCCATGTATATTGTCCTCAATTTTATCTGGAACAAAGCCAAAAGTGACAAGCGTAAGCGGTTGTTGATAGTTGATGAGGCCTGGCAACTAATGAAATATGAGGACTCCGCCAACTTTCTTTTCAGTCTGGCGAAACGCTGCCGAAAATATTATATGGGCATCACCACCATCACCCAGGACGTCGAGGACTTTATGGGTTCTAGGATGGGCCGGGCTATTGTAGCCAACGCCAGCATGCAGATACTACTAAAACAGTCACCTACGGCGGTCGACGTGCTGGCCGATGTCTTCAAACTAACCAGCGAGGAAAAGAAACGCCTCAGCCAATTCCCGGTTGGGCAGGGGTTGTTCTTTGCCGGCCAGAACCATGTCCACATCCAGATTGCCGCCAGCCCTACAGAAACCAGCCTGATAACTACCAATCCTGAACAGGTCCGTGCCCTGGAACAACAGGGCGAGCTCAACCAACCGGCCGGGACGATCGATCTTACTAACCGCCTGATGCCCGGGGTTTGATGCTTTTTTGCCACCCCGGGCAACATTTACATGTGGTGTATAATTAAGCAAAAGAGTTACAAAAAACATATATGGCAGACCCCGCGCACAAAGAGCCAGTTTACAACCCGCACGACGATGAGCCCGTAACAAGGCCGGATTTGCGCGACCTGGGGGGCGGCGGCGAGGAAAGCGGACCCCGACGCGGCAACCTACATTCCGTACCAGATCATTCAGCAGATGACGAAGCAGTAGCGTCCTCATCCAAAAAAGCACGGCACCTACACCCAGTAGAAGACAGCGACACCTTGGCAGCGGACGAGGAAGGGGCAGCCCAGCCCGGTGCAACTACGGCGCAAAGGGAAGAAGCGGCACAAGTCGATTCTGACGATAACACGGTGGGGGAGGGATATAGAAAAGAAAAAGGTGGCGGCCTGCGCAGTCGCCTGAACCTGAGCCGCCGCCAGAAAACGACTGGTGTTATAGTGGGTATCCTTGTGGGCGGTTCGTTCGGGGCGTTCAGCGTATTGCATGGGCCCTTTCAGACCGTACATTTCGCCCAGTTGCTGCAGAAATTCCACTTTTCCAATAACGAAGACTTCATGGATGGACGGGCGGGGCGCTACCTACGACACATGTTCTCTGGCAGCGCCGAGCAAGCCAGGCTGGGGCGCGTCGCAAATAAGATTGCTACGCGGACCGAAAACCGTCTCCAAAGCCGCTCAGGTGTGCGATCTATCTATTCAGAACCCCCGTATAGACGGCTGATCGGCTATGAGGTGATGGACGCCGGAAAGGCGGAAAGTCTAATCAAGCAGCTGGAGGCTGAGGGAGTGAACACCAATGGTAAGGCTCCCCGCGGTAATTCAGGGGTTAACAAGGAGTCTGTGCTCGGCCGGTATATTGATATTGATATTGGTAGCGGGACTAAGGACATAAAATACCGCCGCGCTGTCAATAATACCGTAGTTAAATCAGTTGGGTTACCTAAGGTTGCTGGTTCAATGGCTGCCCGGCTGCTTAGTATTAGGGCTGGTATTGATTTACATTTCTTTAAGAATAAGAAGCGACAGGCTGGCGAGAGTTTGGTGGAATACTATAAAGAGCGCAAGGAGGAGCGATCCCAGCGGCGCAAAAAGGGCGTGAACGCTCCAGATGGACGCCTTACCGGCAGCGAGGCTGACACTAACGGTGACGGTAAGCCAGACCAGGGACAAGGTTCCAGCGAATCAGCCAATAGCGGCAACAATTTCGCTAATGAGGCCAAGGAAGCAGGCGGTACTCCAGACGGGCGCAAGGCGTTAGTGGGCAAGTTAACCGGGGGGGCGGCAGCCGTAGCCCAAGCGCTATGCGTAATCAACGATACCGGCAATAATATTGACGATTTCAAGTATCAAAACAATCTGGTCATGATGCGCATGGCGTTCGATGTAGTGGCGGGCGGCAACCAGGTTATGTCGCCCGTACAGGAGGGTAAGGACTTGAACCTTGACGAACTGGGTTCGCTTAATGATGATTTTTACGACAAAGAGAAGAAAACTTCTGTTGCCAGCGCACGCAGTATTCAATATGAGAATAAGCAGCCGCTGACCGGTCCAGACTTCCCTAGCGATAGCAAGCCCGGCAAGGGCAAACCGGCTTTCTTTGAGGCGGTCGGCAGCATCCCGTTTATAAATGGCGGCTGTGGTCTTTCTGACCAAGCTAAAAAAATTCCTATAGTAGGGCGACTTATTAATATAACGGAAAGCGCGGCCCAGGCCGGAATTAACGGCATACTAGGCACACTTGGTTATTCTATAGAGGAGTTTTACGACACGGTTATCAGATTCTTTGCCGGTGAAGCTGTTGATACGTTCGCCAAAGGCGCTTTGCTGGGTAATATTATCAACTATGGGGCTCGGTTGGCAGCCAATGACCTGGCAATCGGCATGGGCGGGCGGGCGCTTTCAGCCGTTGAAGAATTTATTCTGAGTGAAGCCGCAAACGAGGAAGACCGGCGACAGATTGCCTCCCAAAGTTTATATGAGCGAGTGCTAAATCCATATAATGTGGATTCATTGGCTAGCTCTGCGTTAGTGCGGCTGCCCCGTTCACCGGAGCAGTCTATGGCAAGTGTCCTGCAGGCTCCTACCAGTCTACTTGCTAACATCCTCCAACTTACCGGAGCAACAGCTGGGGCCCAAGCCACCCAAACCTACGACTATGGGTTTCCAGAATACGGATTCAGCCAGGAAGAACAATTTGATGAACGATTCGACAACCCGTTCGATAACGCTGCAATCGTTGAGCCAAGGCTGGCTGAACTTAACAGCAAGTACGGCGATTGTTTCGCTATGACTGTCGACCCGGCAACAGGAAACCTCCAAACCAAACAAGCTAAACGCTACGAAGAGATTGAAAAGAAACCGGAATGCCACGAAGGCGGCAATAGGGTCGTCATTGCAGCATCAACCCCGGTAAAAGTCCTGGCTGATACCACGCCAAGTGATTTACTACGATATCGTTTTTACCTAGCCGATTCCGTAGCCATGCACTCTTTAGCGTGCTATGAAGGTGAAGAAGAGTCGTGCACCCAGGTCGGGTTTGGGGGCGGCAGTCCGGCAGCCGCTGCCGGTGTCACGGGCTCAGCCATTAACGGCAATCCATACACTGACTCCAGTAATATAGAATGCGCGCCTGGGACAAATACCGTCGGGCCCGCGGACGGCTATCATGAAGGCCAAAAGTTCCCTATACGTCTGTGCTCTTTACCTAACCTCCCTAGTATCGGTTCGGAAGACAATGGCTTCGCACGAGTGAACTCCCGAATGTCCGGGGCATGGTTCAAGCTCGTTAATGACGCAAAGGCTGCTGGCGTGGTACTGGCGGCCACCAGTAGTTATAGATCGAATGCACACCAAACGCGGCTATGGAATGATCTTAATCAAAATGCTGCAGAGGTGGCTCCACCCGGCTTTTCCAGCCACCAAGCGGGGGTAGCTATCGACTTCAAAGGCCAGATGAATTCTTCGCTGGCTGGTGATACTTGTGAGAGCCGGGGGCGCTTGCCTGGTAATAAATATTGGGAGTGGATGAATGTAAACTCCGTAAAGTACGGGATAAAACAGTACTCGGCAGAAGCCTGGCACTGGGACGCCCTGCCGGCCGCTAATCGGTGTGGACCGGCATAATGACCAGGAAATGGAATTCATATTGATATTCACACATAATGGTATTAAAAGTGTTGGGTTGTTTTTAGCACTAGTTCTACTTGTAATAGTAATGTTTATATCGTCTATGGGTTCAGCTATGGCTTTGCCCCTTGAACAACGCAGAGTTCAAGATTCTGGGGCGCGATATTTTAATGTAAGAGAGGGTGCTGCCGGGGCTTGTTCCGGCGCGGAAACTATACCTACCAGCGTTGATCTACCAAAGGGAAATGTCGATGCCATTAATGCGCTTAGGGATGTCTATGTAAAAGCCGGAGAGGCGACAAACGTACCCTGGCAGGTACTAGCCGGCATACACTACAGGGAGGGCACTAATAATCCCAAGAAAGACCTACAGGCAGGAAATGAAATTGGCAAAGGTGGGCCATATTTTTCCGATCAAGGGGCACAGCCAGATATCCAGACTTCGGCCATCAATGCCGGCAAGCATTTGCAAGATAAAGCAAAGTCGGGCATATTTAAAAAAGAGATTGATGCCAAAAACCCCGACCCAGAACTGATTAAAGATGCCCTTTTTGGTTATAATGGCCGCGCCAAAGTTTATGCTCAGCAGGCCGCTACTCTGGGTTTTAATCCAGAAACCCAGCCCTACGAAGGTTCGCCCTATGTTATGAACATGTATGACGAGAAACATAAGAACATGAGAATGATTACTCGTGATTTTGGCGGCCTTGATGGAACCGACCTTCGTCTTGGTGCATTCACAATCTATGCCGCTTTGGCCGGTGTTAGTGGAGGAAACTGTGGCAGCGGCCCCAGCGGTAGTAAGATAGTAGATATAGCCAAAGCCGAACTAAATAAAGGGGTCAAAGAAGTACCAAAGGGGAGTAACAGCGGACCAGATGTACTCAAATATACAGACGGAGTAGCCGAGTTTTGGTGTGCCGACTTTGTGAGTTGGGTTTACAAAGAGGCTGGGGTGCCATTTAGCGGCGGCTTAAGCGGCGGCTGGCGTATAAGTTATGTTCCCACGCTAGTATCTTGGCTTAAGACAAATGGTATGTATACTACCCGGGCCGAAAACAAGTTCCCGCCCCTGCCAGGGGATGTCGTTATAATAGGTGGCGGTGCTGCTACGGACAGTTCTGGCGCAGAGGGTCATACGGGTATCGTATACGAGGTCAGTGGCACTACGCTTGTAAGCATTGATGGTAATTATGGTGATGCTGTAAGCAAAGTAACTTATGTAGATTATCTGAGTAATCCTAAAGTAACTGGGTGGGGGAGACATAAATGAAGCGGGTACTGATAATTGTTGCGGCTACGTTCATAGCTGTCATCGGGGTGGTTACGTACAGGAATAGTCAGTTTCGATTGGTTTCCTCTGAACCGGTGGATAAGGGAAGTACTGTGGCGCCCATTGTCTTCACCTTTAATCGCAAATTGGATCAACAAACCTTAAAAACGTTTGAAGTCCTGCCTTATACGCCCGGTCGTTCGCAGGTTAAAGATAATAAGTTCGTATTTGAACCGTCAGATAATTATCATCTTAACCAGGACTACACGGCAAAGCTAAAATCTGTCACCGCCGTTGATGGCAGTGTCCTGGGTGAGCAGATTATTAAATTTAAAGTAGCTTTCATACCCATCGACAAGCTATCAGAATCAGACCGGGCCGCTCAAGAAGCCAGTACGGATAGCCTGGAGCAGCAGAATCCATTCTTGTCTGAACTGCCGCACGAGACATTAGAGTATAAGATAGACTATGAATTAACCTCCGGTGGCGAAGGCGGGGGCAGTATAGTCTTAGTGATTGAACTCTACGCTATACTTAACAGACCTAGTCAGCGGGCAGATTATGAAGCTCAGCTTAGGGAATATAAACAGAAAGCTTTGCAATGGATACAATCTCAAGGTATAGCACCAAATAAATATCCGATAACGTTTATCCCAGCGGTTTAGGACGTGGGTTGGTTTAAGGGGATGATGTGGCAGTCTTTCATAAAGTGCTGGACCACTACGTCGGCATCGGTAGTCGTAATAAATGTCTGGTAAGGCTGGAGGAAGCGGGTTAGGGCGCGGCGTCGGGCGCCGTCCAGCTCGCTAAATACGTCATCTAAGAGTAGTACCGGGTTTGTCCCCCGTGCTTCTTGCAGCAACCTCATCTCAAGTATTTTTAAGGCCAATAGTAGGCTGCGAATCTCGCCTCGGGAAGCTGTTTCGGCGATACGGCGACCATTTAGATAAGGGATAAAGTCCTCACGGTGCGGGCCACATGCCGTGAAACCCCGCTCCAAATCCAAAGCCATGCCGGATTCAAGCCTTGAAAGCAGCTGACTGCCGTAGTGGCCTGATTTGTCGGACTGGGACCAACTGCTTTGATAGATTAATTGTACCTGGGATTTGCTATGGGCGATTTCACTGTAGAGGTCCGCCAATTGGGTGTTTAGAACGCCGAGCATCCGCCGTCTTTCATCAACTATCTGGCCGCCAAGCTCACTGAGACGGATGTTCCAGGCAAACATTTGCCGGATGGCTTGGGTTTGGTTGCTTTTTAGTAAAGCGTTGCGCTGGGCAAGGGCTCGCTTGTATTGTCGCCTTGTTGCGCCAAAACTGACAACCATTTGCTCTAGAAGATCATCAATAAACGTGCGCCTTAACTCGGGCGGGCCGGTGAGTAAAGCAAGGTGTTGCGGCTCGAATAACACAATGGGTATCATCCTGGGTAAGGATAACCGCCGGAAAGAATGGTCACCAATAAGAAGCGTTTTGGTGGTGGCACCGTCGTCTGAGCGCGCCAATTTCACTGACCTACTAGAAGTCCCAATATGGGCGTCTAGTCTGGCCCAAGGCTCCTGGTATTTTATGGTGTCGCCATCTTTGGCACGATACGACGAGCCGCGACAAATCATCAGAATGGCTTCTAGCAAGTTGGTTTTGCCGCTAGCGTTGGGGCCAACGATGATATTCACCCCATCATCAAACTCAAACGACTCGTCTTCATAGGAACGGAAGTGTTGCAGTCGGATATCAGTCACCATCACTAATAGGGTACAGGCTCGGCGTGTTTGGTTCTAGGTCAGCTCTTGAGGGGCATAATTAAGTGGACGTAATCAGCATTACCCGGCTCTTTGAGTACGCATGGTTCCAGTTTGCCATTAAAAGCCAGGACCACCTTTTCGCCGGCAAGGCCATGCAGGGCATCGAGCAGATAGCGCGAATTTAGGGTGATGTCGCCCCCACCCTCTATTGTCGCTTGGGCTGTAGAAGTGTTCTCCCCCAGTTGCGAGGCGATGGAGCGAATGCTGAGTTGCTGTTTGTCGCCATCAACATTAATCGTTATACTGCCGGCACTCTCGCGGGCAAACAAACTAGAAACCTTGGTTATATTCATTAGTTCGGCTTTCTTAACGGTGGCGGTTGTTGTGAATTTTTGCGGCAGAAGTTTTCGATAATCGGGGTATTTCCCCTCTATTAACCGAGTTACTAGCTGCACGTCGCCAGCTTTGAACAATATCTGCTGGTCGTCATGAAGGACCGATACGTCATCCTCGCTATCAGACACGATCCGCAGCAGGTCCTGCATAGCCGAGGCCGGGATTAGCAAAGAAATTGTGTCTTTGGTTTTCATGAGCATTTTCTCGGCCAAGCGGTAGCTGTCAGTGGCCGCCATATATAGCTTGCCGTCGTTTGTGTGCATGAATACGCCCGTCAACACCGGCCGCGCCTCGTCATTAGAGGCGGCTACGACAACTTGCTGTAAAGCTTGCTTTAGGACGCTGGCTGGCACTGACCAGCTCTGGCCTTTGGCGATAGCCGGCATGACTGGAAATTCGTCGGCCGAAACGCCGTTTATAGTTGACTGGTATTGGTCGGCGTTGATGTGGAGTTTATGGTCGGTAAGCTCTAGATCTATCACTCCGCTCGGCAAACTGCTGACAAACTCCTGAGTTAGACGGGCTGGCACCGTAATAGCACCTTCTGTTTTAACCTTTGAGCCAATGTAGTGGGTGATAGCAATGTCCAAATTGGTAGCGGCAATACTTAGGCGGTTATCGACGGTTTTTAAAAGCACGTTGGCAAGTATAGGCAGGGTGTTCCTGGTATTCGCCACACGACCTACCATCTGAAGGGCACGGCTTAGATTTTCTTGGGTCACTTGCAGTTTCATTTTGTCTAAACTCCTATTGTCTTTTGATGATTAAGCATTAATGGCTTAGTTTCTAGCTCTACGGTAGGGTAAGTATAGCTGGCTTTTCGGTTTTCATAACGATCCATGTCTATACTATTCCTAACTTATATAATTAGTAGTTTTAATAATAAACCCTGTGTAGAATGGGCATAAAGACGAAATAACAGACTAAAAGTAGTCCTAGTGGCTGAGCACAAACTACCGTACAACCACACACCTGCCTGCGGAAAAGCAGCTAGTTTTCTACACAGGCCTACAACCAAAAGCCGCGCATGAGGATAACTAACCCCTTTCTTCCACAACAACCCACTGTATTGATCCACAACTCGTCCACAAGCAGCTAATGGGGTTTTTTCTTCCCCTTGACTCGTAGTTTCGGAAGCGATGATTTTAACTACCCTAGACATATAAACGTTCCCTTATTTCAGCTATAACGGCGCGCAAATCGGCATCATGGGCGGACTCTTTCTCTATCTTGTCTACGGAATGGATAGCGGTGGTGTGGTCTTTGCGGCCTAGTTCCCGAGCAATCTTAGGAAAGCTTAAGTGTAGTTCGCTGCGTAGGATATACATGGCGATCTGCCGCGGAACCACAATATCCTTATCTCTTTTCGGCCCCAAGATATCTTCCAGTGGCAACTGGAAGTGTTTGGCGGTACGCTCAATGATCTGTTTAGCGCTAATATGCTTGGGCCGTGTTTTGTTGGCACCTAACAGATTAGTAGCAATTCCCAGTTCCACCCCCAGTCCGCGCATTTCACAAAAGGCCAGTAGCTGGTTTAGCGCACCCTCCAACTCCCGTATATTGGTCTGGATGTGTGTAGCTAGATATTCCATGACATTTTGCGGCAAGGTCACGCCATGAGTGAGGGCTTTGGTCTGCAAAATCGCGCAACGCGTCTCAAAATCCGGGTTCTGCATATCGATCGCCATACCCATCGCAAAACGTGAGCGTAAACGCTCTTCCAGGGTTGGGATGTCCCTAGGAGGCTTGTCGCTACTAATAATTATTTGTTTATTGGCTTGATGCAGCGCGTTAAAGGTGTGGAAGAACTCTTCCTGAGTCTTTTCCTTGCCAGCTATAAATTGCACGTCATCAACAATCAGGATGTCGGCGCTGCGGTAATAGCCGGCAAAGTCGGTATTTTTCTTGTAGCGGATAGCATCAAGAAATTCCTGGATGAATTGCTCAGTAGATATGTAGACAATATGGGCTTTAGGGTTTCGGTGTATAACAGCGTTGCCGACTGCCTGTATTAGGTGGGTCTTACCGATTCCAACACCGCCATACAAAAAAAGTGGGTTGTATTTGGTGCCAGGCTCAACAGCAATGGCCTGACAGGCGGCATAAGCTAGCTCATTGCCTGAGCCGACGATGAAATTATCGAAGGTATATCGTTCGTTCAGCCCTTGGCGATAACTGTGGGTGATGCTGCCAGCGGTTGGCCGCGGAGAACTCCTTTCGGCTACTGGCGCGAACAAGACCGGTTCGTCATTGCTTTTTCGAGCGGACACTGCCGCCGCATGAATTTTGTATTCAATACGCTGCGGCTCGACCCCGTTTTTCTTGAGGGTATCGGTAATTAACTGGTTAAATTTACGCTCCAGTTGCTGTTTTATAAATACGTTGGCAACTCCCACTATTAGCACGCGATCCTTGTTGCGTAGCAACCGGGTGTTCTTGAACCAGGTGGCGTAGCTGGCGCGCGAAACGGACAGCTCTATTTCGCCTAGTACCGCTTGCCATAAACTACTTTCCTGCATCCTGTATGAGGCCCCCCGGCGTTGAATATCTTTACCCTTGGTTGGTTCTAACTATATCAAACAACCGGGAGTTTTCCACATTACTTAATAAAATTACTACAGCCTTTCATGTAGAATTAATGAAACAGATACAAATTTATACACAGGCTCCCACCACCTCAGTAAAACTGTGGAAACGACTACTGCCATTAGTGGATAACTCTGCTTATTGTGTGGGCTTTTATTGTTAAATTCACGTGACCCGGAAACATGCTTGACTTAAGGGTGACTAGTCGTTAACTATTTCTTATTTCTTACTTTGTAGTTACACTTAGAACAATGCCTAAACGAACCTATCAACCAAAAAAGCGGCAACGAGCCCGGGTGCACGGCTTTATGAAACGAATGTCCACCAAGAATGGCCGCTCGGTTTTAAGCCGGCGCCGGCAAAAGGGCAGCGTCAAACTTTCAGCTTAATCTCTGGCGTCAAACCACTGGATTTTAGAACCTGTCATCCCTGTACGCTATAAGGTAAACCCTGTACGCTAAATGTATGCTTGCCCGTCAATACCGCTTCCACGGCCACAATTCTTTGCGCTCGGTATACCAGCACGGCCGATCGGTGCGCAGCCAGCTGCTAATTATCAAGTACGCTCGGAACGATCGTCGGGCCCATTTTAGGGTGGCAGTTGTCGTTAGCCGTAAAATTAGCAAATCGGCTGTCGTCCGCAACCGTATCCGTCGTCGTATCTATGAGCAGCTTCGGCTCAGCCAAATCGGCATTACCCACCCCTATGACATTGTCATTACTGTCACAGATGAGCGCGCGGCGACTATGCCCGCTAATGAACTGGCTAATATGCTTCGGCAACAACTGACAAAGGCCGGCATTCTCACCAAACCACCCCTGCAATCAAGAGAGCCCGCGTGATACAATAGAAGATAAGTTCCGCGCCCGAGAGAGATGAAGCGACCGCCGTCCGGGCGGCAGGTGCGGAAGTTGCAATAGGAGACTTATTGATGTTTACAACCCTGATCGTTCAACCTATTTTCAATCTGCTGGTATTAATCTACGCTCTTTTGCCGGCCCACAATTTCGGTTTGGCCATCATCTTGTTTACCATCCTGGTTCGTTTGTTGATGTGGCCACTAGTCCGGAAACAGCTTCATCACGCCAAGGCTATGAACGCCTTAAAGCCCGAGATTAAGCGAATCAAAAAAGCGTCCAAAGGTAACCGTCAGCAGGAATCTATGTTGCTGATGCAACTGTACAAAGAGCGGCAAATTAACCCGTTTTCGTCCTTAGGAATTGTGCTGGTCCAATTGCCCATACTGATCGGGCTCTACAGCGGATTGAACCGCCTAATCCATGACCCGCAGACGCTTATTAATTTTACCTATCCGTTTGTCCGAGATTTAAGTTGGATGAAGCAACTTGCCACCGACATAAACCTCTTTGATAGTTCTTTGTTCGGGCTTGTTGATTTGCGGCGGGCGGCGATTAACCCCGGTGGTGGCATTTACTGGCCGGCAATGGTGATTGTGGCTGCCAGCGCCTTTGCCCAGTACTATCAGAGTAAACAATTGATGCCCAGTACCAAGGATGGCCGTTCATTGCGCAACATCTTGCGCGATGCTCGGAGCGGTAAACAAGCCGACCAGTCCGAGATGAACGCCGCTATCGGCCGCGGCACCCGCTACTTCCTGCCAGGCATTATTTTTGTCTTTACAGTCGGGCTAGCTTCCGCCCTACCCCTGTATTTTCTTGTTAGCGGTGTAGTCGCCTACCTTCAACAAGCCAAGGTGCTTAACCAAGACGAGGGCGAGATGGAGGCCGTGGCGGATAAAGACAAGGACAACGGCAAACCTAAAAAGGTCATAGAAGGCGAAGTAATCACCAAGCCGGCAAACACCAGGCGGCGACAAGGTTCCAAGGTCAAAAAGAGGAAGAAACGCTAATGGAAGAAGCAATCCTTTATGCCAAGAAGTATCTAGAGGACTTGCTGTCGTTCTTTGGCCTTAACACCGATGTCTATGCCACAACCAGTGATAACGAAGTCATTGAGCTTAACGTACCGTCTACACACCTAAATGGCTTTTTGATTGGCCAGCGCGGCGAAACAATGCGCGCCCTGCAGTTCATGATTAGTAGCGCCCTTAAGAATAACGGCTACCAATTCGTGCGTGTCAACGTCGACGTTGCCGACTATAAAAAGGGCCGTGCCGACCGACTAAGCGAGAAGGCCCGGGAATGGGTAGCCGCCGTCAAGAAATCCGGCCAGCCGATGCCTTTGCAACCCATGAATGCCGCAGACCGGCGCACAATCCATCAGCTGGCCAGCGATGAAGGACTGGAAACCGAATCAGTCGGCGAAGGCCGCGACCGCCACATCGTCCTTAAACCCGACTCCGGCTCAGCACCGGCCTCACCGGACGAGCCCCAGGCAGAAGAAGCTTCAGGCACCAGTGATGAAACGACAGAAGAAGACGCCACCGATTCGGCAACCAACGAAGAAAAGTAATTCGACTCGACGGAATAGTTATGGCGACTTCAATTCCTACACGAGCCGTCAAGGCAATTATAGCCAACGACCAAGGGGAAATACTCTTTCTCCAGCGGAATCCGGAACTACGTGACAGCGACAACTGGGATTTGCCTGGCGGGCTGGTTGAAGGCGACAAGGAAACCGACGAAGAGGCCCTGAGGCGGGAAGTAGCAGAGGAATTGGGCTTGGAAATTGTGGTGGAACAAAAAGCCGGTGAATGGTCATTTTACCGTCCGCTGGACGGCAAGATAGTGACGGCAACAAACTACAGCTGTCGCATCAAAGGCGGCACAATCACCCTAAGCGAGGAACACATAGCCATCCGATGGGTTCTAAAGCAAAACATACACACGCTAGAAATAAAAGATAACAGCTTACTGAACGCTATAAGTCCGTAATCTATTTGAGCCAAAATATTATACTCAACCTAATAGCTAAGGAAGCTCATAAAGGGATAGGTGCCGTGAATTTCCCCAGAACTAGCTCGTAACAGTCCCCTTAGCTCATCGGTCGTCATGCGACGACTTTGCCGCAGACGTGTTTGCCACTCACCCTCAACACTATCAACGGCCGTTCTCAACATCCTGCTTGTACCTGGGTCGGGAACCGACAGTCTGGCCACCCTTGGTTTCAGCATTTTCTGCTCATGTTCACTCAAGCGGCGTGCAAAGGACGGATCCAGCTGGCTTAATCGTTCGAAGCCATTCGCGGTTTTTACCAAGGGATCGATCTGCCGGAGCTTAAAAGGGGTTTGGATAAAGTCAAAATCTTGCGGGCCTTTGGTTGCCGCTGCCTCCTCTGGAGTAAGGACGGCAAAACCCGCGGGCAAGGTGGATGGATATTCGTCAAGATAAGAGTCAAAACCCGGGCTGTCGATTGGCTGGTGGGCGCCTTCTGCCGCCAATACGTCGGCATAGGATTTGTCATCCGAGAACTGCTGCATATAGCGATAAATACGCTCTTTCCGGCCAGGCCACACGTACTGTCGCCTATACTGCGATACACTAGCCATAACCGAGTCAATAGTATGACCTGTGAGGTTGGGTCGGGCAAAGGCCTGCAACTGCGCCGGATCCGTCACGTACATAAGGTCCCTTGGGTGTATGTCATGTAGCGGCACCAGGCCAGTCTTTCCGCCGGGCACAAATACCCAAGTGCTTGGCGCCCGGCCTTCAGCGTAAAAAAGCATCGTTCTTAGCAAGAGCATTTCTTCTATAAACTGGTGTGTCGGTTCCGACCAATGCTCTTCAGATAGCAGCAAATAGCCCTCGGCGAATACCCGCGCCCTGCGCTGATTTGTCATGGCCAACATCTTTTCGGGAGTAATCGTGAAATCTTCCGACGAAAACGTATGCCAACGTACGGCAACATTCCATCGGTTCATTTCGCGCAACCCATAGTCAACCCGGTCAACGCATAAATCGGGGCTAGATGCCTCCACCCAGTCAGCGACACCGGGGAATATAATTGCTTCAGGATCAAAACCGTATCTTCTTAATATGTCAGTAATGCCAGCAGCTTCAAGATAAGTGGCTAGCTCTATATCGTGCTGATTTTCTGCGCCTCCCACGCCTTGAAAAAGCCAATCACCTAGATGTGAACCAGTCGTATGAGCCATGTCAGACACCAATGCCCTTAGTTGTAGCCGCATGCTCTCATCCGGGTCTACGTTGTGCTTCTCGGCCATTTGCCGGATGAAGAGGACGCTACCCCAAATATGCTCAAAGCGCGCGAAGGCTCCAGTATTGGGCACCGTAGAATATTGTGGGGGCAAGGTCAGCTGTTCCACCGCTTGCAAGCGTCGCATTGCGTTGCTTAAAAAGACTTCCGTCAGTACGCGGTCTCTTGGGTCGCGGAGCAGTTCTAGCCTATCGTCCCGTCCCGTACTCCACACGGCATCATTAAAAATCAAGTCCTCCATGTTGCAGTTTGGCACAAAGCACCTGTCGTCGAACATATTGCCCTCGCCCCAGGTCGAACCAGGCAATCCGATACGGTCAAAATCAAATCTGAAACCGTATTGATCGTCTTCTGCCGCTTCGTCCCTAAACCTGGGCAAATCTCCAGATGGTGCCATAATAGCTATAATCCATAAATAACGCCCAACAAGCAAGCACCAGCATTTTTTTAGGTGTGATATTATTGCTTACGTGAAACCGCTTATCGGCGTCACTGCCGGCGAAGTAGAAAATAAAAAATGGCCGTGGTCGCCAATCATTTATGGACAAAGCCATACCTATATTGACGCCATCATTCATGCCGGCGGTATACCGGTAATTATTCCACTTACTCAGGACGACTCTGTTACAGAGGCCATCTATAAAAAGCTGGACGGTATATTGTTTTCCGGCGGTAATGACATTAGCCCAGGCTTGTACGGCAAGCAACCACTGGAAACCGATCTGGACGTTTCAGATTTTAGGGACGGAGTGGAAGCCCAGTTGATGCGCCTAGCCCTAAAAGACCACAAGCCCATACTTGGGATATGCCGTGGCGCCCAGTTGCTTAACGCACTGTGCGGCGGCACGCTTTACCAAGATATCGCCCATGATTTGCCGGACGCCCATAACCACGAAAGTTCTACAGAAGCCCAGAATACCACCCACATAGCCCATTTGCTTAAGATTGCCGAGCATTCCAGACTAGCAGAAATTCTAGGCACGACGCCAGTAAAAACAAATGCCCATCATCACCAAGCCGTCAAACGGATAGGGGACAATCTGCAGGCCGTAGCCTGGGCAGAGGACGGCATTATAGAAGCCATAGAACAGCCGGGCGATGCTTTCGTAATTGGCGTCCAGTCCCACCCCGAATCATTAGAATCCGCTGCAGAACCCCGCTGGCAACGTCTGTTCAGCGCTTTCGTCGAGGCTTCCGCCCAAACAATCCACAGCAAAACCGAATCTCTTTATGAACTAGATAGCGTAGCCTAAAATTAAGGGTTGACTGCAGTTTTGAAACTTTGGCTGGAGGAGGGCAGGGCGCTCCTGGCCTCCCTCTACGCAGTCCAAGTTAGCGGGATAAAAGCACGGCATTTTTTAGCCGACCACAAGAAGCTGATAATTGGCTCCACTTCCCTGCGCTCTATTATGCTTAACGTGTTAAGTGTTACTTATGAAGACACGGTGCTTTTAGTGAATCGCTTAAAATATTTTATATGAGTATGGATACTGGGAAACCTTTTGATGTGGTAAGGGCGCCCTTGAGCAGCGGAAGAAGGCTTATTCGTGGCATGGCGGCTGGCGCTCTTTCGCTATGCTTGGTTACTTCGGCCTGTTCCCCTATTGAAGTTGGCGAAACTACGGATCGACCTGGGGCGACAACTACTCTGCCATTAGTGCCTCTCCCAACCGAAACCACAGTTAGCCCTGAACATTTACAGGATTGTCTGGACGAGGGTTTGTACTCCAAAATTGGCGAATTGTATTACCCTACTAATGACGAAGAATGCAAAAATTATACAACGGATCTGGTCAGGACGCTTAGTCGCACTCGGCAATATGCTAGCCTGCCCTCTTTTACGGATGAGCAAGCTCTTGCTATTGCTTTCCAAGACGGCTCGGGGATAGAAACTACCGGTTTGTTAGACGCTGTTACGCTACAGACCATGGATCAGGAGGTGAGGCGCATTAAAAAACCGCCTCTTGAGGTAGACTGCTCGAACCCCGAGAATATCCCTAACTGGGATCGCAGCCAGCTTGTCGAACATTTGGCACAGATGGGCGCGTTTTCTGTGAAATATAGCCCAGCAACCCCTCGACTTGACCTTTTAGATCCTACTAAATCCACCGATAGAGCGGTTAAAAGACTAACAGAAGTTACTTACTTTGCTTTGTGCAACAACATTGCGTTTAACCTACTGGCCATTAACACTGGCCATGCGGAAAACACGCTAAGCGGTTACAGGTCCCAGCACACCGAGAGTAACGCGTTTGATCTGCGTCTTATGAACGGTAACACGCCTATGCCGGCATGGAACGCACAACCCAACGAAGAGTTGCAAGCCCAGCATTACATCAAGAACAACCCCCAGGCCTTGCAGGCGGCGCTTTTGATGATGGACTTTTTTGCTAGGGACCCAAGTCGTTACTGGCAGGTTATATGGTCGGATAGCCCGCTAGCCATTGATAGAAGTCAATTAATAAATGGTAACTATGACTGGAGTACCCCAATAGAAGAAATGCACCATGACCACATACATGTAGGCGTAAATCCGGAGTATGCCGGTTAAAGTCCCTAACCCTACCTTAATGAATGGGCTTTACTTCTATGACTTTGCCTCGGGGCAGTATGACAAGATTCACTTGTCAACCAGAATTTTAGAACTTCGGAGGAGGTAAGCTTTTGTTTTGACACTACTTTTAGCCATAACCAGATTGTAACAAATAGATTCAGGGTCTATCCAAGGCATCTTGGTACACGGCGAGGGTTTGTTCGGCCATGCGCTGCCAGGAGTATTGGGCGGCGACTGCTTTGCCCTCTTTTGCCAAGCGTTCGGCAATCCCTGGATTTTCTAGTACGCCACCGATCTTTTCGGCTATGTCATTGACATCCAACGGGTCAAAGTACAGAGCACCGTTTTTGTTAATTTCAGGCAGGCACGTAGCGTTGCTGCTTATTACCGGGCAGCCGTGGATCATGGCTTCTAATGGCGGCAAGCCGAAACCTTCGCTCAAACTAGGGAATACGTAGGCTCGCGCACGTTCGTACAGCCAGCGTAGCTGCCCCTCAGTTGCGAAATCGGTAAATACCACGTTAGATATGCCTTTCTTGTCTACCCAGGCCTGTAAGCGACGGTAATTATCGTCTGTCTTGCCTACTAGCACTAGCCGCAGGTCCTGGTGGGTCTTTTGGGCTAGGTAAAAAGCTTGAATCAGCCGTTTCAGGTTTTTGTGCGGCGTCGGCCGCCCCACGTACATGATAAAAGAGGCTCGTTCCAACCCCACTACAGGCTCGGCATCTGCTAAAATCCGATCGGCCGCCTCATATGTTACCGTTATCTTGTCTGGGTTGACTCCGGCGTATTCCGCGATGTCCTTCTTAACAAATTCAGAAATCGTTATTATGCGCGCCGACTTCTTAGCTGCTCGCTTGATAACCCACTTGAACACCTGCTGCTTAAATGTGAAGACGACTGGATTCTTGGCGGGATTTCGGAATCGAATGGCTGTGAGGTCGTGAATGGTAGTGACTGATAGGCCACGGTATAGAACAGGCTGCTGGGTCATGGTAAAGTGAACCAGATCGGCCCCAAGACTTTTTATCTGTTTTAAGAACCCAAGCTGCTCGCTAAGGGTAAATTCCTTGTAAGGCGACTCCACCACTTTGAAGTTTGGAGCCAGTTCCTCAAAAAAACTAACACGATGCGGTTTGGCGAGCAGTATAATCTCAAAGCTCAAATCAAGAGTATGCACGTACTCAACCAATTTATCTACGTACCGTCCAGTGCTGGTGCCGGATTCCCGGGCATCAATGACAACTTTCATCCTTCATATAATACAGCTTCATCAATAAAGCTAGACGCTGATTAGGTGACTTGCAGGAAGCATAGGATATAATGGGAGTACTTGCAAAAAGGAGGGAAATTTTCTTATGCCGAAGAGAGCGTTAGTTACAGGAATTGCAGGACAAGACGGCGGCCATATAGCAGAGCTATTACACAAGAAAGGCTACGAGGTTTACGGTATCATCCGCGGCCAAATGGAAGCCAGCCATCCGCGCTACAGGGCTGTGAAAGAAGAAATGCCTTATGTTGAAATCATAATGGCAGACTTACTGGATCTCTCTTCACTCGTCAGGGCTATGCAACAGGCTCAACCCGATGAAGTGTACAACCTGGCAGCCATCAGCCACGTTGGCTATTCATTCAGAGATCCGATAGTGACTCACCAAGTTACCGGTGGTGGTGTGCTCAATGTTTTGGAGGCTATTCGTGTCAGTGGCGGAGAAAAGACAGTTCGATTTTATCAAGCATCAACCTCAGAAATGTTCGGCGGTCTAGCTTATAACCGGCCGGACACCGGTTATGACGAAAACGCCACTTTTCACCCCCGTAGCCCCTATGGTGTCGCTAAGCTTTATGGCCATTGGATAGCGCGTAATTACCGGGAGAGCTACGGCATGCATATTAGCTGCGGCATTTTGTTTAATCATGAGGGTCCACGGCGCGGCCCGGAATTTGTGACCCGCAAAATCAGTAATGCCGTAGCGCGAATCAAGCTTGGCAAACAAAAAGAAATTGTACTAGGCAGCCTGGATCCCAAGCGAGACTGGGGTTACGCCGGTGATTACGTGGAGGGCATGTGGCGCATGCTACAGCAAGACAAGCCTGACGATTATGTGCTTGCCACGGGCGAGACCCACTCAATCGAGGAATTTCTGGATCTAGCCTTCAAAGAAATCGGCATTGACGACTGGAAACCCTACGTCAGACAAGACCCCGCCTTCATGCGGCCAGCCGAAGTGGATCTGCTACTAGGCAACCCAGCCAAGGCCGAGAAAGTCCTGGGGTGGAAGCGCCAAGTCGACTTCCCCGGCCTAGTCAAGATGATGGTCGACCACGATTTGGCTCTAGAGACTAAATAGGGCTGTTTAATCTGCCGCGACAAAATCCTGGACGGTTTGCGTTAGTGGTATCCGAGGCTGCCAGCCCGTTTCGTTTTTGATGCGGGAGTTGTTGCCATAGAGTACGGGCGAATCCGAAGGTCGGAACTGCTCTTTGTCAATGGTGTACTGTAAATCTGGCAGATTACAAGCTTCCTTTAAAGCATCCAGAACTGTTGCGCCGCCTATGGCCAGACCGCTGCAGACATTGTAGACGGCATGACTCAACTTATCTTGGGTGGCCAACGCCAGGTAAGCCCGTGCTACGTCTCGCACATCGGTATAATCGCGCCTAGTTTCCAGATTGCCGACCCTGATTTCGCTTCCTTTAACTTCCTTAATTTTTGCGTAGAGGTCGGGCAGCAAGAAGCCGGGAGCCTGGCCTGGGCCGATGTGATTGAACGGACGGGCGATTACACAGTCAAAACCGTTGTTACGAAATTCGCGAGCGGCTTGTTCCATCGCCAGTTTGCTGGCGGCGTACGGTGAACTGGACGCGTCAACGGCCGAATCCTCAGTCAACGGCATCGGCTGCCCGGAAGCATAAACACCGCCGCTGCTAATCGCTATCATGCGCAAATCTTTTCGATTCATATCCCTTATGCGACGACAAAAAGTCGTCAGCACACTCACATTCACTCGCATATACACATCAGGCTCATCAAATGATTTGCCCACAGCCGCTAAGCCTGCCAGGTTTATGATAGCCGCAACTTCGTTCAGGGGTAATTTACTGACGCTGTCGTAGTCAGTAGTATCGCACACAAAATAGTCGCTTACCGCTTCCCTGATGTTTGAAGTAGGTTCGGCCTCCCGGCCAACACCGATTACCTCGTGGCCCTGCGTAGCTAGTTCGCGCGTCAGATGATGCCCGACAAACCCGTTTACCCCCGCAACCAAAATAGTCGACATATTACTAGCCTACCGGAGCGGCGTTTAAAACCCAAGCTCACCTTGCTGTCTAGGGGTCGAAAGAGTAGACTTAACCGCAGTGGAAAGACTTAAAGAGCGTTATCGCTATTCGATTATTCTCCTGAAACAACTGGTCAAAACGGACTTCAAGCTCCGTTATCAGGGCTCTTTTTTAGGATATATCTGGTCGTTGTTGCGACCCTTCGCCTTATTTATCATATTGTACTTTGTTTTTGCGGTTGTGCTGGGTGCTGGCGATGATATTCCGAACTATCCCGTTTACCTCTTATTGGGTATTGTCTTATGGAATTATTTTGCCGAGGTAACCATGGGTAGTGTGGGCTCGATAGTAGGGCGGGGAGATCTGATGAGAAAGATTAATTTCCCGCGCTATGTAATCGTACTGGCTGGGTCGTTTTCGGCGCTGATTAACCTTTTGCTTAACTTTGTAGTCATAGCGGGGTTCATGGCAGTTAATCATGTAGACCTGCGACCTATTGCTCTGACTTTGCCGATATTCATAGCGGAATTATTTGTATTCTCCTTAGCTGTTGCTTTCTTCCTTAGCGCCGCCTTTGTTCGTTTCCGGGACATCAGTTATATATGGGATGTGGTTATGCAGGCAGCGTTCTATGCCACCCCCATCCTTTACCCCTTATCGTTGGTGACAGAAAAAGCTTCCCTAGCCGTCTCCAAGATCATGCTTTTGAATCCCGTTGCCCAGATTATTCAGGACGCTCGTATGGTGCTAGTGACCGATAAGACTCAAACTATTCAGACGCTCTACGGCAGCCACTGGATTCGCCTGATACCGGTTGGTATAACGCTGGCCACCGCCGTAATAGCCGCCACCTACTTCCGGAAACGTTCGCGCTATTTTGCGGAGGATGTGTGATGACCGATAACGATATGGCGGTAATAGTAGAGAAGGTTTACAAAAATTTTCGTTTGCCCCACGACAAGGCAACTACGCTCAAGGGTTTATTTACTAATATTATTCACGGTAAGAAAGGGCGAACAACTGAAACACAACATGCGCTGAAGGACATATCCCTTAACATCAAGCCGGGAGAGTTTTTTGGAATTGTCGGTCGCAATGGCAGCGGCAAAAGCACATTACTTAAGATTATTGCCGGTATTTATCAGCCCACCCGGGGGACAGTTAAGGTGACAGGCAAGCTTGTACCGTTCATCGAACTAGGCGTCGGATTTAACCCTGAACTTACAGGACGCGAGAACGTATATCTCAGCGGCGCTCTGATGGGTTTTGATAAAAATCAGATTGATGAGAAATATGATGACGTGGTTGAGTTCGCCGAGCTAGAAGATTTTATGGATCAGAAACTTAAGAATTACTCCTCCGGCATGCAGGTTCGCCTGGCCTTTTCACTGGCAATTCGGGCGGAAGCAGATGTTTTGCTTGTCGATGAAGTGTTGGCTGTAGGAGATGCCGACTTTCAGCGTAAGTGTTTCGACTATTTCCGTAATCTAAAAAAGAATAAAAAGACGGTCGTATTTGTCACGCACGATATGGATGCCGTCCGTGAATATTGCGACAGGGCGATTCTAATCGAAAAAAATCAGCTCTCAGCCGAAGGCAGCCCAGCCAAGATAGCTACGCTCTATTCGCGCATGTTCACAGAATCGCCAAACCCTAAAGCAGATGAAAAAAATTCCAAACGTTGGGGGGACAAGGCCATAACTATTAATAAAGTTTTCACTCAAGACAAAAATCTTACTGACGAGGACGACTGCCTGAGCCTTAGCGTCAGCCTTGAATCGCATATTGTCTCAGAAGAACCCATAGCCGGGTTTGCGATAAAAAATGCGGTAGGAGAAGGTGTCGTTGGTACTAACACAAAAATTGAGCGCATATCTCTGGGAACATTGAAATCTGGCAAGCCTCATGACGTGCAGTGGAAAATTCCTAATATTTTTAGCGACGGTATATATGTGGTGGATGTCGCTGTCTTGGCGAACGATGGAATAACTGTTCACGACTGGTGGGAATCAGCCTGCAGCTTTAAAGTATATAAGGATAAGACTACGCTTTATCAAGTACAGCCACCCATAGAGTTTAAAAATAAGTCCAAGGAATAAGTATGATTAAAAAATTTTTCAACAAGCATCAGTCCACAGATAATGGCCATAAGATTATTTCCTCAGCTCGCAAATCGGCTCACACAATACTTATGGAACAATCTCCGATGGTTCTTACCGAAGCGCAGCGGGCGGTAATGACAGTGTCATGTCAAGACACACAATATATACCTAAAGTCGCAAAGGCGGGTGAAACCGCAAAGTATAGAGGCAAAGAAGTACAAATTATGCATAACGGTCTCCAGGTTCTGCGGGGGGGTTATTACGGGGGCTGGATGGAGGAGATAATAAGGCTTTTAAAGGGTCATCACGAACCCCAAGAAGAAAAAGTATTTTATGAAGTCATGAAAAGGATTCCGCCCTCTGGCGGTACGATGATAGAACTCGGTTCATTCTGGGCTTATTACTCCATTTGGTTTAATAAGGCAGTTAATAAAGCACTTAACATATGTTGCGAACCAGACCCTGCAAATTTAGAAGTAGGCAGGGAAAACGCAAAATTAAATAAGGCTTCACTTCATTTTTATCAAGCATTGGCGGGAAAAGAGTCCGGAGAAGCCTCGTTTGTTCCCGAAACGAATCCTGACAGCTCTCTAATGCTGCCAATAAAGACGGTTGACGAGCTGGTAAACGAGCACAAGTTCAAGGAACTCTCCATCCTGCATATGGATGTACAAGGTGCAGAGCTAATGGCTTTAGAGGGAGCATTGCAAACTATCCGTGAGAATAAACTGCGGTTTATATTTGTATCCACTCATCATTATGCTTTTTCTAACGATCCGCTTACTCATCAGAAATGCGAAGAGCTAATCATTAGAGAGGGGGGGCACATCATAACGTCACACTCGGTGCTGGAATCTTTTAGCGGCGACGGGCTAATCGTGGCCTCATTTAAAGCAAAGGATAAGGATTTTACAGTCAGGACCAGTGTAAACCACTCAGACCACAGCCTCTTTAGGGCTTACGAAAGGGATCTGGATATCCTCATTAAGGCTTGGGATACGGTTGGACTGCCGGAAAGTACAAGCACCTAAGAATGCGAAAACACAGGCTCTAGCAGATGCGCAAAACAAAGATATTTATTGACGCCTCGCCCTTAACGGCGGGTCATTTGAGCGGAGTAGGCCACGCATTACTTAACCTCTTAAAGCAAATGGATAGCCAGCATTCCATGCTTGATAACTATAATATTTGCATTTTTGTTCCTTTATTCAAAAAAAAGGTGCTGGCTAAATATAATTTTAAATTCAAACTCAAGACCTTACCATTACCTGGCAGGATATTGAACGGCTTACTTTACCGCGGCCTGTTGCCGCCCATCGATCTTTTTCTGGGCAAGGGCATATACGTCTTTTTTAATTATCGCCGCTTGTCGCTTTTATTTTCAAAATCGATATTGTTCGTACACGATGTAGCCTATAAGATTTTCCCCGAGTACGTCCATCCGTTAAACCTAATAATGCTAAACAGGAATCTAGAAAGATGGGTTAATAAATCCGACCTTGTTGTTACGCTAACAGAAGCCTCAAAAAAAGAGGTTGAGCAACAACTATCCTTACCGGCCCGAAAGGTAGCCGTTATGAATTGCGGTATCGATCGTAATCTGTTTAAGCCCTATGCCGTTGAAACTATTCACAAGACCTTAGCAAAATGTGTTTTACCAGACAGCTATTTCTTATTTGTTAGCAATATAGAGCCCAGAAAAAACGTGAAAGCTATCCTGGAGGCTTATACTTCCTTGCCGAAGCCGGTTAAGGGTAGGTATGCTTTGGTGTTGATTGGTGCCGAAGGATGGCTAAACGAAGCAATTATGGCTAGAATCCAGAGCCTGCAGACGGATGGGGATATGGTCATACGTCCCGAAAAATACGTCAGCGACGTAGACCTGGCAGTTATTATGAGTGGCGCCAAACTGCTTATCCACCCCGCTTTCCACGAAGGGTTCGGTCTTACGCCATTAGAATCATTAGCGACGGGCACACCGGTAGTAGTGTCCGACATTCCAGCCATCCGGGAAGTCCTTGGCGATAAGGCTGGTATTTATATCGACCCCCACAAGCCCCAAAGCATCACTGACGGCATTTTAAAATTAGTGAATAGCGAAGCACTTTGTAATACCATTAAGCAGGAGGGCCTGATCCGGGCAGAAATGTATTCGTGGGAGCGCGCAGTACAACAACTATTCAAGGGCATCAGGCTGATAGAACATGAAGGATAAGATTTTACAGAACCTCAAGATATCATATGCCCAAAATCGGGAGGATATTATCTTAGACGGTTTCTTTAGCGATCGAACGAGGGGTTTTTATGTGGACATTGGTGCCTACGACCCCGACGTGGAGTCGGTTACCAAACTGTTCTATATCAAAGGCTGGACCGGTATAAATGTCGAGCCCCAACCAGATCGATACAAGTTCTTTGTGAATAAGAGGCCTAAGGACATAAATGTCAATCTCGGTATATCAAACAAGCAATCCAAGCTACAGCTCAGATCGTATGCTAACCAGGGATGGTCGACGTTCTCGCCTCAAATAAAGTCCGAGTACGAGGAGCACACGGATATTAACACGCAGTCCTATACAGAGATACAAGTTGAGGTAATCACGTTGGCTGCTTTATTTGAAAAGTACGCAGTCAAGGAAATTAACTTTCTAAAGGTTGATGTCGAAGGGCTGGAATACGAAGTGCTTGAAGGCAACGACTGGCAAAAATACCGGCCCGAGGTGCTGTGCATTGAGGCCAACCACATCCAAAAAGACTGGCGCAAGTTGATAAGGAGCCATGGCTACTCACTTGTTTTCTTTGATGGCTTAAATGAATATTACACCGACAATAACAGTGACAGAGCTAAGAAGTTTGATTATCTGAAGGCCGTGGTATTCAAAGAACCCATCGCCCACTACGCGCTCATGGATGTGTTTCGGATGTATAGCGATCGCATATCATCTCTAGAAGAAGGCATTGCCACTCAACAAGAGGAATTGGCGGCTGCCAACGCGGCCAGCACACGGCTATTAAAAGAATTGGAGGTCGCGCGTAAGGAATTTGAAGAAATAGCCTCCCTGAAGCGTCATATCAAGCGGGCGGTGAAGCGGAGGGTACAGAAGGTCGACCATCAGCTGACAAAGAAATTAACCCGCCAGAACAACTATCGGCCTCAATCTATCCACGCGGCTAACAAGGATAAAAGCTCTGTCGAATTATTGAGGACAGCTCGAATTAATGACCAGGCTAATTTTGAAGAATTTAATAAGAAGAAACCTAACCACCCGTTACTATTGCCATACAGCGGCTCTAAAAAGGCTGTCAAGAAATCCGTTACCCGTTCTCGCAGTAAGAAGGCAAAAACTTAATGACCCGAAAACTAGTGGTGGACGGTCAGATATTTCAAACGCCAGCTTGGCACCGAGGCATGGGAAAATACTCTCTAGCGCTTATATCGCAACTTAACCAACTCGACCCAAAAGCCGAAGAAGTATCGATCGATTTAATATTATCTAAACAGTTATCAGCAGATCCCAGTCTAGTATCGGAGTTGCAACACAAGATTACTGACGTCAATTTAGTCTGGCTGGATTTACTTGCCAATGAGACAGATAGCAACAAAGTCACCCGTCACAACCGGCAGGTAGTTGATAGCTACCTGGAGAGCGCCTATCCGTCTGTGGGGATAGATTTTTTAATCCTCTCACTGATGCAGCGCGAGATATATCCAGTCTTTCCCAGCAGCCAGCAAGCAAAGAGGATACTGTTGTTCTATGACCTAATCCCGTTAATGTTCCATGAGATCTATTTGGATAGCCCAATTACGCAGCACGATTATCTGACTAAGTTTGCCGAGCTATTAAAAGCCGACCGGTACTTATCAATCTCCAAGACCGCCGCTAACGACCTAACCCAGTACCTTGGTATAAATAAAAACCGCATAGTTAACATAGATGGCGGCCCCATCACGCATGGAAGCGCAAATGATGTGGTTGACGTCCCCAAACCATTCATCCTCATGCCGACCGGTAACGACCTGCGAAAAAATAATCAGCGGGGTGTTCAAGCTTTTCATGAATTCAACCAAAAACATAACCATGCTTATACCCTGGTCATCACCTCATTTTTCGAGCCCAAGGACATCAAGCAGCTACAAGCTTTGTCGGATAATTTGGTATTTACGGGCAATGTCAGCGGCGAGCAGCTGGACTATTTGTATCAGAAGGCCGAAGCGCTGCTTTTTCCCTCGGAATACGAAGGACTGGGATTACCTATATTAGAGGCAGTCCTAAAAAACAAGCCGGTTGCCTGTTCGGACATATCAGTATTCCGTGAAATGTCTAATAATGCGTTTTACTACTTCGATCCCTATTCGGTTCCAAGTATCACCCGGGCACTAATTGACGCGGTTCAAGGAAAAGACATCAATCAGCAAGAGTATGACAGGATTCGGGACGCCTATACCTGGCAGAAGACGGCCCATAAAGCCATTCAAGCTATTGCAGGCGCAACTACCGATCAAATAATCCGTCCCAAAGTAGCTTTTTTTGGCCCCGAACTATCAAAGGACAGTTTTGAAGCCAAAAGTCTACTGAAGAGCCACGCAAGCCTCAGCCGAAAATTCGAGCTTGATTACTATCTTGATCCTAATAAGGACGCCGTATCACCGCGCGTAAACTTCCTGCCGCACATAACATCAGTAGCTAGCGTTAAACCAGGACTGGGTTTTCACCCAGCTCAATATGCTGCTTCGTTTTACTTCGTGGGCAATGCCCCCGAGTATGCCACTACCTTGTTTGGCGCCTTAGGGGCTCCAGGGGCCCTTATGCTGTATAGCCTTGATCTGGAAGAGACATGGCTCAGCATGGTAAAGGATGGTCTTATAACGGAAAATCGCTTTTCAGTGGAAAAGCGATTGCAGGAGGACTGTGGCGGTGAGGAAACAAAATACATTGTATCGCTGGTTAGTTCGCAAAGAGCCATCATAGTCTTTAGTCAGCAGGCCGCCAAAGCCGTAAGTAAAGTCCTAAAAAAAATTAATTCTTCCGCCGAGGTATGTGTCTTATATTTTCCTGCCAGCCCTTTAGCCTATCCCGAAATACTGCCCACTAAGCAACCAATCCAAGCCAGTCTTGGTAAAAATAGTCTCGTTATAGATGGGAATACTCGTATAGTCACTACAGATCTTCAATTCAATGAACAAATAGCAAAGTTAAGGACACTAAAATTCAGTCAAACGAATCAGCTCGCAGGCGCTGTTGAGGTCATGTCGCTGGGGGTGGTGCCGTTACTGCCAGAGGAGAACCAATTGCGGGACATGCTAGTGGGGAATAAATCAGCTCTTGAGGCGAGCGTGAAACACGTGGAGGCATACATGGAGGAACATAATCAGGAAAGTTACGCCAGAGAACTCTTTGGTATAGTTGAGCGTATCCAATGAGTAACTTAATAGTAGATATTACCGAACTTATTAGCTGGCAGGGCAGATTGACTGGTGTACCACGTGTTATGAGCGAACTGGCCAGCCGGTTTGCTGCAGCTGGTAATTGTTCTTTTGTAGTTTGGGACAGCCAGCGACAAACTTTCCAAGCGACAAACTTTCCACCGAATGATAAGAACAGCACCCTCCAGACGGCTCGACCCGGTGCTTCGATCGGTCTGCCGCTGTCGTCAGTGCTAGGAGTGGCCAGGAAACTGCGCCAACAATCAGTACTAATCGATAAGGCGATGGCAGGCCCGGCGAGGGCGGTCCGCAAGTTGAAAAAGTCACAACAACCGACGTTGTCAGATCGTGTAGTTGTGCCCCAGGATGGCGATACGCTATTTGTCATGGCGGACTGGCATGGAAGCGACCAGGCCTTCGTGGATTATCTGGTTAGTATGAACAAAACCGGCGTCAAGTTGGCCCAAATAGCATATGATTTATTACCGATTGTCACTCCGCAATATTCCGGGCACGCCACCAACAGCCTGACCCGCTACACCAAGACCATATACCCCCTCTGCGACATTGTATTTGCCATATCCCAACACACTAAAAGCGACATCACAACATGGCTCAATCAGCATAAACTTCGCGTGCCGCCGATTGAAGTCATACGTCTCGGCGACGATTTCCGCCTGGCGAAGCCCCGCCAACCAGAGCTGAAATATTTCTCTTCCACCCCGCCACCAGACTTTATCCTCTGCGTCGGCACCATTGAGGCGCGTAAGAACCATGCTTTGCTGTATTATGCCTATAAACTTGCACAGCAAAAAAATATCGCCTTACCGACGCTCGTGATCGTAGGTAGGCTGGGCTGGAAAGCGGAAAACCTTTATGAAATCATGACGCTCGATCCAGCCATGAAAGGCCAATTCATCATCATGCAGCGAGCTAGCGACGAGGAACTGTCATGGCTATACCAGCATAGCCTGTTCAGTATTTACCCGAGCTTTTATGAAGGATGGGGGCTTCCGATCGCTGAAAGCATCGCCCATGGCATCCCTTGCATTGCCAGCAATACCAGCAGCATGCCGGAAATCGCCGGTGATTTGATAGGCTATTTTAGTCCATTCTCTACGGACGAATGCCTGGCCGCTATTACTGCCATGTTAAAACCTGGCGCTATTGCCGCCGCCAAGCGTAAAATAGAAGCATACCGGCCAGCGTCATGGGACAAAACGTACGATCAGGTCAGAAACATAATCGGGGATGTATATGCAACCAAAAATTAGGGTACTTCACTATATGACGCATGATGAAGAGTGCGGCATTGCCAAGTATCAGGAACAGTATTTGGCCGGCATGCAAGGCGTCGAGGACGTTGAGCATGCAATATTTGAATATTCGCCCAATAAGACCAAGCTGATGTCAGAAGATGAATTTAGGCCCGTATTGAAACACTTTTCCGGGCAGATTAAAGACTTCAACATTTTACATATTCAACACGAGTTCTCATTCTTTAGAAATGACGAGCTCGACAAAATAGTCTCAGAGGCACTCCGGCAAAGGAAGAAAGTGATTATTACCGTACACACATCTCTGGACGCCGGACTTAAAATAACACCCTCTGGGGGTTTTGGGCCAAGGAGTATGCTGCATCGTCTAAGAATGAAGCGCCGGCGGAGTCGATTCTACAAGACCCATGTATCGGCCATGCGAAAAGCCGATTTTCTTCTGGTGCATAATACCGTAACGGCAAAAAGCTTGATGGAGCATGGAATCCCCCAGGATAGGATAGTCAAAATCACTATGCCAGTACCGAACCTTTCTTTCGATCTTGCCACTACAGAGGTAAGCGAACATTTAGATAAGAAAGATGACGATATTATATACTGCACGGTCGGCTTCTTATCGGAAAATAAGGGCATGATAGACGCCGTCAAAGCCCTGCCTTTTTTGCCCGAGAAATATAAACTCGCCCTGATTGGGGGTGCTCATCCTACTGGCGATAACGACAAGTTTTACAATGAGCTGTGCGACACCATTATTGATCTTAATGTGCAACACCGCGTATACATAACAGGCTATGTTAGGGACGATGAACGATTAAATGCACTGATCCGCGAGTGCGACATCTGCGTTTACCCGTTCGATAAGATTTATTATGCTGGTGTTACTTCGGCGTCGCTCAATAATTCCCTGGCCAATCATAAACCAGCCGTAGCATATCCGACTGACTCGATAGTTGAAATGAACCAGACTCGACCGGCTGTGGCTCTGTGCGACTCATTTACGTACTATGAGTTGGCCCGTCAAATTCAAAGCCTAGACTTGGACAAGCAGACTGGCATTTCTAAAGAATACGCAGATGCTTACTCCTATGACAAGGAGGCGGTTAAATTCGCTGATCTTTATCGGCAGCTAGTAATAAAAGATAACTAATTACTGGACTGTCACATCGAAGTGTGTCCACGGATCATTGAATGCCCCGTCACCCGAACCCTCGGCTACCGGCTGGAAGAATTCACGGTAAACGCCTGGAGTCATAGAAGACGGTGCGCTAAGAGTAAAACTAAACTTTACAACCTGTCCCGGTTGCGCCACATGCTGATTCCCGGCTAGTGTTGTCCCGTCAGCTTCATAGACGGCTGCGAAAGCAACAGCTGGGCGGCTAGGCGTAGGCCAACCGGAGCTGAAGGCACTGGAGCGGTTCAGGTGGTGTGAGGTAGCCATGTGCATGGGACGTGCGTTTGACGGCGCGTCTGGTATCGAAGCGCTGTCGTACCAGGGCGCGTTGCCGTTGTTCTTATACGAGAAGAATACAGTTGTTTGTTGGCCGCGGTTGATAGTGGGGTAGGCTGACTGGGCATGATTGGCTACAACGTAAGTGGGGGAGTGTAGGGTAATGTCAAAGAATGTCCAAGTTCTGTTAAATTTGCCGTCAGCGGTTCCTTCGGCTATAGGCTGGAAGAATTCCCGGTAGACGCCGGGCTGCAAGGCGGTGGATGGTGAAGTATTGAATTCAAATTTCACGATTTGACCGGGTTTAGCCAAGTGCTGGTTTGTGGTCAGGGTGGTGCCGTCCGACTCGTATACGGTCGTAAAGTTAATCGCCGAACGGTTTGAAGATGGCCAATCCTTTGCGAAGCCACTATGTCGGTTAAGCGGATCGTTTGTAGCCAAGTGGACGGCGTAGGGGTTCCTGGTGCTGGCGGTTGGTAAGCTGGTGCTATCGTACCAGTACTGATTACCGATGTTACGGTACTTGAAATATAGTCTCTGGGTCTGTCCATAGGTGTATGCCGGATAACTTGATTGACTGACATTGCCGCTTTGATAAGTTGGGGGAGCGATAACAGTGGCAAACGATGCAGAGGACAGCGGGACTGTGTTTATTCCGTCTTGGCTTTTGAATGCGATATTGACAGGTGCGTTAGTTGGTCCTGAAACCTCCGGCGACAACACTGCAAAGCTGAGATTGCGCGTTTGCAGAGGTGCTAGTTCCGGGCCTATACTCCCAATAATAGTATTGTTATCACTCCATGTACTGTCCTTAAAAGAACTCCCATTTGGAGTGGTTAGCTTGGTGCTGCCGGGCAAGGGGGTATTGCCTGAGTTTTTGATCGTAAGGTTCATGGAACCTGGCAGATTTGAAATCAACTGTACGGTATTAGGTAAAACCGTGTAAGTTATTACGGCGGACTGTGGAATCGTAATATCTGTGAAGGCGCCTACCCCCGTCAGGCCGCCGTCAGGAGTGCCCTCTAGAATAGGCTGGAAGTCTTCTCTATAGACACTGGCAGTCGCTCCCTCCTGGGCAGTCAGCGTAAAGTCGAACTTAACAATTTGTCCCGGTTGCGCCACATGCTGGTTGCTGCTCAGACTTGTCCCGTTCGCCTCATAAACGGCTGCGAAATTAACGGCAGGACGGCTAGGCGTAGGCCAACCGGAGCTGAAGGCACTGGAGCGGTTCAGGGGTGATTTAGTCGCCAAGTGCAATGGATTCGTTCCGGCCGGTGCTTGCCCAAGCCCGATATCGTCGTACAGGTTGACGTTCCCGGTATTTTTAAAGCTCATTGACGCAGTTGATTTATCTGCCGGGAGAACGGTTGGATAAGCGCTTTGTCCGTGCCAGGCCATCGATGGCTTAGAAGCGACCGTTACATCAATGAAGGTCCACGGATCATTGAATGCCCCGTCACCCGAACCCTCGGCTACCGGCTGGAAGAATTCACGGTAAACGCCTGGAGTCATAGAAGACGGTGCGCTAAGAGTAAAACTAAACTTTACAACCTGTCCCGGTTGCGCCACATGCTGATTCCCGGCTAGTGTTGTCCCGTCAGCTTCATAGACGGCTGCGAAAGCAACAGCTGGGCGGCTAGGCGTAGGCCAACCGGAGCTGAAGGCACTGGAGCGGTTCAGGGGCCTGGCTGTAGAGAGATTGATCGGCTTGGTTCCGGCTGGCGCCTGTGGCAATACGGTCGAGTCATACCAGGCTGTTGTCCCCCAATTTTTGTAGCTGAAGTAAGCAGTTACTTGCCCCCCCGGCTGAATTGTCGGGTAAGCACTCTGGGCGGCTGGCGAGAGAAAATAGGAAGAGGCGTAAGGTGAGCCAAACCAGTCATTATACATGCGCCAGAAATTGCGGTTGCCATAGGCGCTGCAGCCATCACCGGAGCCATAGAGATTGTTCAAGGCGGCTTGATTTGGTTGATAAGGAGTGTAAACATACAATCCGGCTGTGGCTTGGTTCTGGATATACACATTGGAGCCACCGCAGGCTGAATTTGGATTCCAGAGTATATAGTTGTTGCGCCCGGCCCGATAATTGAAAGAGGCTGAATTTTTGGCATAATACTTAAACTGTCGGGCCCCAGCATAGACCTGGTTGAAAAATCCATAATATTCAGCATCGCAGGGCGCGGTATCTGGGCAGCCGTAACCCATGGCGCTACGGTATTGAATGTACCAGGGCCACGTATCAGTTATAAGGCTTTGCTCTTTTTGTAGCATGACCATTAATACCTTAGCGCTGACACCGCAACTCTGGGCTACCTCGTAAATAATCTGTGCGCTTGATTTATTGCCCGCGGTGTGACCGTTGCAGAGCCCGGCCTCGGCTGGTTTGCTGGTGGTATTTTGACGATACTCTTTCAGGCAAGTAAAGGGTGGCTGATTATTGGGATCACTACTTGCGTGCCATCTATCGCACACCGGCACTTTGGCATCAAGGAAGTTCTGAATATCTTGGGCGCTCATGCTACTGGGATTGAAAAAAACACCATCGTCCATGATACGTCCGGCTTGGAATTCGGAACCTGAAAGGGCGTCCACTTGCGGGCTACGAGTCAGTCCAATTGTTGCCAGGCACAGGACAACTGATAGGCCAATTGTTATGTAATAGGTGCCACGTCGCATAATCCTATTTAACCTCCACTGTTTGGGCAGCCGAGGCGCCGTGAGCGGCCGGTGAAGCGTAAGATAAAACTAGTGTCCAGTTGCCACTAGAGGGAAAGTCAGAACGTGGAATAGCGAAATTAGTGCACCTGGTGGTTGTAGCGTCTTTAAGGCCTTTACTCTGCTTAACAACTTTTGACGCACCTTGCGTGAAAGTGGCTGTGCATACCCCGCCATCTTCATATATGCCCGGCACGAAAGAGCTTACCTCTACTTGATTGTCATAGTAACCGCTGTTGGTGATAATGGGAGTTACTGTTCGGCCGCCCGCAGGAGGAGCTTGATTACGTGCCTCTTCTTGCTTAAGCAGATCGGCTTTGTGTTGCTCGGTAGCCTGTTTTTCTTCTTCTGTTGGCGGACTGAGATCAACTTTTTCAGTTCCTGGCTTATCAGCCACACCGACCTCCGTGGAACGATCTTGCCTTTTTGCGTAAATGAAAATGCCGACAGAGACCAGAAGGACTACCGCCGCGAGGATAAGAATTATTTTTTTGCTGAAGATTTTTTTTGAATCTCGGTTCATTTTAGTTTTTACCAATCTATTTATTAGTGTAGCATAAAAGCATAAGCTTGGCAATTGTGAATATTCATCCCATGCTCATTAAGCTTGACTATTCGCTTGGGGAAGTAATTATAGATCCTGAACTAAGCTAAAGCAACATCATACCCTATAAGCTTAGCGGCTGTGTAAATTATAATTGGAGCTAACAGCAAGAGCTAGCCAAAGCTTTATCGGTTTTACATTATCGTTGAACCGTCACCTTGCGAAAATATGCAATAGTTGCTTCGAGTCCTTTGTCGAGAGGGACTTTCGGTTTCCAGTGTAATAGTTTGATAGCTTTATCAATCACCGGCTGGCGTTGCAGGGGGTCATCTCCCGGAAGCGGTTTATAGATAATTTCTGAGCTCGAATCAGTCATTCCTTTTACGATATTAGCTAATTCTAATACTGTAAATTCGCCAGGGTTGCCTAAATTAATTGGGCCTTCTTCGTTGGACTCAATCATAGCCTGAAAGCCCTTAATGAGATCATCGACATAGCAGAAACTGCGCGACTGGCTGCCATCGCCGTAAACGGTCAGCCGCTCACCTTTCAGGGCTTGCACAATAAGATTTGACACGACTCGTCCGTCGCGAGCATCCATCCGGGGGCCGTAGGTATTAAAAATCCGAACAATGCCAGTGTTGAGCTTATATTTGGACCTGTAGGCGTAAATCATGGCTTCTCCAAAACGCTTGGCTTCGTCATACATACTGCGCGGGCCGTACGAATTGACGCTACCTTTGTAACTCTCGGGCTGCGGATGGACTTCCGGGTCGCCATAAACTTCGCTGGTAGAGGCCTGGAAGAAGCGGGCGCCTTTATCCTTGGTGAGTTCGAGCATGTTACGTACACCGTTAGAGCCGACGTCAAGGGTTTCTAGGGAAAGGCGTTGATAGTGCGGGGGGCTGGCCGGCGAAGCTAAATTAGCCACTACCGTTACAGCGCGTTTTGCAATCGCAGGGGGCAAGGGCTTGCAAATATCGTGTCCAACGAAGGTAAAGGCGTTATTACCGGCAAGGTGAGCTATATTCCGCTCGGAACCCGTCGATAAATTATCCACAGCGATGACTTCATAACCTTTTGCCAAATAGGCATCACAAAGATGAGAGCCCAAAAAACCGGCACCACCTGATATCAATATGGTCCCGGCGCTCATTGAGGCAGGGCCTTTCTGCCAATACTTTCGTAATAAAAGCCGTGCGACTGCATAATCTCGGGGTCATATAAATTGCGTCCGTCAAAGATTACTGGCGCTTTCAGGGCTTTCTTAATCTTGTCAAATTCTGGTGTACGAAATAGCGCCCACTCAGTCACTATCAGTAATGCGTCAGAACCGGCTAGTGCTTCGTAAGGATCGTCTACTACACGCAATTGTTTGTTATCAGCAAAGTATTTTTTAATATTACCTCCGGCCTCGGGATCGAAGGCTGCAACATGAGCGCCGGCTAGAGTGAGCTTTTTGATGATTTCCAAAGAGGGCGCTTCACGGATATCGTCCGTATCGGGCTTAAAAGACAAGCCCCACAAGGTAAATCTTTTGCCTTCAAGGCTACCTTCGTAATAGGCAGCCACTTTATTAACCAGCAATTGTTTTTGGTACTCATTTACGGTGCTGACAGCGTCGAGAATTTTAAAGTCATAATTGTTTTCAAATGCTATTCTTTGCAATGCCAATACGTCCTTTGGAAAGCAGCTGCCACCGTAGCCAATACCCGGGAACAAGAACCTTTTACCAATACGTTCGTCGGCACCGATACCTAGGCGGACATGGTCTACATCAGCTCCCACTTTCTCGCACAGATTGGCAACTTCGTTCATGAAGGAGATTTTTGTGGCCAGGAAGGAATTGGCGGCGTATTTGGTCATTTCGGCCGATCTTTCATCCATAAAATATATCGGGTTGCCCTGGCGCACAAACGGCGTGTATAGCTCCTCCAGGACTTCGCGGGCTTTTTGTGATGAAGCCCCAATAACTACGCGGTCGGGCTTCATAAAGTCAGCTACGGCAAACCCTTCGCGCAAAAACTCTGGATTAGAAGCAACGTCAAACAATGTTGTTGAGTGCTTGGCTATATGACTCTTAACACGCTCGGCGGTGCCGACTGGTACCGTGCTTTTATCGACAATTACCGCATAGTCTTTTAAGAGGGGTCCTAGTTTATCGGCGACGTCTAGTATATAAGATAGATCGGCTGACCCATCAGCGCCTGGAGGTGTTGGTAGGGCTAAGAAAATAACAGAAGCACCTTTAATGCCCTCCGCTAGATCGGTCGTAAAATCTAAACGGCCGGCTTTAATGCTGCGTTGAAATACAGCCTCAAGATCCGGCTCATAGATAGGTACTTCACCGGCTTGCATACGTTTGACCTTGGTAGAATCAATGTCGACACAGGTGACGTGGTTTCCCATCTCGGCCAGGCAAGTCCCCGTAACCAGACCTACGTATCCAGTACCTACGACCGCTATTCTCATTCTATAATCTCTTCTAATTGTTTAGGATTTACATCCCGCCAAACCACGTATTTGGACCACATGAAGTTCCAAAGCAGTGCGATGGCTGAACTGACTGTTAGTGCCATAAAGTTATTTAGATGCAGAAACTTCTCGCCGGCCGTAACCATCAGCGCACTACCAATTATAGCGGGCCACGACGTGGCATGGAACTGCAAGACAAGGGCCGCCAGAGCCTTTTCAACTTTATGGCTTTTGTATGTCCAGTGGTGATGCAGCATAAAATTACTAAATAAAGCAATTTCGGCTCCAATAAGTTGGGCTGCAAATAAGGGTACCTGTAATCCCTTATTAAGGGCTGTTAAAATCGCGAAGTTAATAACGAAGCCAGTTCCACCTACAACACAGAATCGTACGAATTCAATCTTCAGCAGATGTTCAATCTTTCCCCTCGTGTATGTAATCATGCCCGCATATGTTACCATATCCGAATATCGTAAGGATTGGAACAGATGGGGAAAACCAAGAAATTGTCAGTAGTCATGCCTTGTTATAACGAAAAGGCCACCATCGAGAAAATCCTTGCCGAAGTCATGGACGTCAATTTAGGCACGACTAAGAAAGAAATACTAATTGTCGATGACGGTTCCAACGACGGAACGCGTAGCCTACTTAAGAAATTGGCAGCCAAAAACAAGAATATCAAACTCTTGTTTCAGAAGGTCAACCAGGGTAAGGGTGCGGCACTGAAGCGAGGTATTTTGGAGTCAACCGGTGATGTAGTGGTGGTACAGGACGCCGATTTGGAATATGACCCCGAGGAATATAAACGTCTTCTGTACCCGATAGAGCGGGGACATGCCGACGTGGTCTATGGTTCTCGGTTCATCGGAGGCGAGCCGCACCGCATCATTTACTATCGCAACCAGGTAGCCAACAAATTCTTGACCATGCTGTCCAATATATTCACCGGTCTCAACTTGACTGACATGGAAACTTGCTACAAGATGATGCGCGGCGATCTGGCGCGCAACTTAGCCACACATCTGAAATCGCATCGTTTTGGTTTTGAGCCAGAGATCACGGCTCGCATCGCTAAAAGCAAAGTCCGGGTATATGAAATCGGTATATCGTACTATGGCCGAAGCAAAGAAGAGGGCAAGAAGATCGGTTTTCAGGACGGGCTGAAAGCAGTTTGGGAAATTATTCGATTTAATGTATTTAGTAGGTGAGTGCGTCAGTGGATCGGCCAACTACTAGCGCGCCCTCACCCAGTCGCATAAAATCAATAAAAGTAACGCCAAAGCAAGGGCTCACCGCTAGGAAAATAACTTCTGACAGGCCCGTTAAGCCGAGGGGTAAGCTATATGCTTTTGCAGGTGCGCTGAGGCACTATTTCCGTTCCAACATAATCGGGACAATTATTATACTAGTGGCCACATTAATTTTCTTCTGGCCAATGATTATGCGTATCAGTTCGTATAGCGAAGGCGGGGATGCCATGTTTAACGCCTGGACCCTGGCGCGTAACCACCACTGTATTCTGCGCGAGGGCTGCCCTAGCTACGTGGACGCGAATATTTATTTCCCCAATAAAGATACGATGTTATATTCGGAAACTCAACTCTCCGCCGGTATTCTCACCCTGCCGTTATATTTCATCAATCAAAACCCAATATTTACTTATAATATTTGGACTATAATAAGCTTTTTCCTTTCGGGTTGGTTTATGTATCTCTTGGCGAAACGCTTAAGTAAGGGTAACGAGCTGGTCTCGGTAATGGCTGCCCTAGTTTTCGAATTTGCACCACTAAAAATCGCGGCGATTTCCCATCTGCAAAACCTCAGTATCTTCTATCTGCCGCTAGTCTTTTTATTACTCTTAAAATATCTTGATACTAGGCTTAGGAAGTACCTTGGCGTGCTATTCATTGTTTTGGTGTTGCAGTTTTACGCCTCTTGGTATCAAATGGTATTTGTTTTAATCGCACTTTTCGTTTTTATGGGGTGGGCAATAATAGCTAAATTAGCGAGGCCTAAGTACCTGCTTCTGGTTGGGTTGGTAATATGCCTTGCCGTTGCAACCACACTGCCGTTAGCCAGGGAATATACCAGATTCTCGAAAGCTAATCAGGCGAAATTCAGCATCCGCGATCAAGCTCATTACGCTTCAGACCTCGCGGACTATGTTATTCCTAGTTCGGGAACTCTTGCTGGAAAGCTGTATTATTCTTTAAAACCGATGTCACAGAGGAATGCCTTTAACCCTGATAGCTATTCTTACCACGGCTTAGTCCTATACGCCGTTGGGACGGGGGTTGTCATCGCTGCCTTCATAACAAGAAGAAAATCGAGGCAGTATGCAGTGCACTATAAATACGCAGCAATGTTCGGGATGCTTTTTATCGTAGGCCTTATAGTATCGCTTGGCCCGCTACTTAAATTCAAGGGGCAGTATCCCCAGGTATTTATTGAAGGCACAAACAGTGTTCCTATACCAATGCCTTATATAGCGGTAGATGTACTCTTGCCGCAGCTCTCTTTCATTAGGGCTATAGGCCGAGCAAGCGTGCTTTGTTTGTTCGCGTTATGCGGCATACTGGCTCTCTTACCTGCGGCTACGCAAAAGAGGCGGCTAAGCCCAAGGTTCCGTCTGGCTTCCATTACGGTTGTCAGTGCATTGATTGTCTTCGAACTATTACCAATACACAGGGTTGGGATGACAGGGCACGCTTATAGCCATAACCTTAGTATTCCCAAAGTCTATAAATTAATTCGATCAGACCGCGATATAGATAACCTTGTCATACTTGCCGCCGACAAAGACTATCCAGGAGCAACTATTCCCGTGGCCAGAGCCGAACAAGTGCTGTGGGCAGGCTATCATAATAAAAATATATTCAATGGATATAGCGGCTATACCCCACAAAATTATTTTAGTGACTTAGATGATTTCACAGATTTTTCTGATGACGACGTTCCTAAAATGAAAGCAAGGGGCTTACGCTATGTTCTAGTAGACAAGCTGTTGTCGTCCACCCAGCCTAATTTAAACGCTCGTATCCACAAAACATTGACCGAGAAGACCTACGAAGACGAGAGATATGCCCTGTATAAAATATGATATTTAGTTCAGCCAAAACAAGCCTAGGCCCTATTCTTACTGGGCGGTAATATCCAAAAACGTCCAAGGATCATTCATGATCGTGCCGCTTTCCACGATCGGCCGGAAGAATTCCCTATACGTACCGGCTGCTAGATTACTTGGTGCCGATAAAGCAAAGTCAAACCTAGCAATTTGCCCCGGCTGAACAATGTGTTGGTTTGCTGCCAAAGTGACGCCGTCGCTTTCATAGACAGCCCCAAAATTAATGGCCGGCCGATTCTGATCACCGCCCCAGCTTGACCCAAAGACGCTACTCCGGTTAACTTCACGAGAAGTGGCCAGATGCACAGGCCTAGTACCAGACGGGGCTGAACCAAGCGAGGTGTCATCATACCAAGCAGTGTTGCTGGTGTTGCGGAAGGCGATAAAACAGGCTTGAGGAGCCCCCCCGATGCCTAGGGCAGGGTAAGGACATTGGCTGGTCTGGTGTGAGGAATATGACGCCGCTGTTACCTGGATATTGGAGTGGGCCCAGGTATCATTCATAATCGTTCCGCCCTCCACGATTGGCTGAAAAAATTCACGGTAAGTACCGGTCCCTAAGCCGAATGGAGCGGATACGCTAAATTCAAACCTAGCCGATTCACCTGGCTGGACCACGTGAGGGTTAGTAGCATAGACCGAACCGTCACTTTTATAAACTGCCGCGAAATTTACGGCCGGCCGATTCTGGCCACCACCCCAGCTTGACCCAAAGAAGCTGTTCCTGTTTATTTCGCGAGCCGTTGCCAGGTGAACAGGCTTACTGCCGGCCGGAGCACCGCCTATGCTCATGTCATCGTACCAGGGCTGATTACCGGTGTTGTGGAATTCGATCCATGTAGTTTGGGGGACGTTATTGGCAATTAGATCTGGATAAGGTGACTGTCTTTTGTGGGCAGCCGTGAATCGAGGTGGCTCTACGGTAATATCCAAAAACGTCCAAGGATCATTCATGATCGTGCCGCTTTCCACGAT
>CAZWFS010000001.1:109343-159795 GCA_964633325.1 uncultured Candidatus Saccharibacteria bacterium
AAGCGAGGTGTCATCATACCAAGCAGTGTTGCTGGTGTTGCGGAAGGCGATAAAAGCAGCAACTTGTTGTCCTTGCAGGATAGATGGATAAGCGCTCTGGGATACTTGGACCGAGCTGAAAACCGGCCCAGCAATTGGTAAAGTGAAGTGCGCTTTAAGTTCACCATTAAGTTCTGAAATAAGACGCAAGCCTTCATAAAAGTTGCCGAATGCGTTAGCTGGACGTTTGAGATTAAAAGTAAAGGAGCCAGTTGCGCCAGGCGGTACGCTGGTTTCATTCAGGTTCGCTGGAGTCGTGTTATCTAGCCAACCCGATCCCTGAAAAGCACTGCTCCGGCCATTAGGATTAGCGGTTTTTAACCACAGGTGATTAGTCGTATTGTTCCAGGTGGCGGTTCCGGTATTTTTAAACCTATAAGTATGAGTGGCGGTATCGGAACTAGTGAGAATAGCGGCCTGATAAGTATCCTGCTTGGCAGAGTAGCCATAAGCGTACAGGTTCTTTTTGCGGTTTGTTTCATCGCGTATGAAGGGCAGGAGGTTATATAGCAAGTCCCCCGGGCAGCTGGTTTGGTTGGCATCTTTATGGCCGGCAATATTATTAAGTGACAGACAGCTACCGCCTCCGGAATCACAAAAGGCCTGGGTGCCTTTTGGGTTAATCTCAAAATTAGTGGTTTTCCAGGCTAAGATTTCGGTTAATCCATGTAGAACGCTATTAGTCGGGGCTCTGGTGGCACCTCCATTAAGTTGGTTGCAGGTGGAGTTATCTTTGTCGTAGCAACCTATAATAGCCACCCCAAGGGAGCCCTTGTTATAACCCAGTACATGGCCTCCGACAGTATTATCGCCGCCAAACCGACCTTCGTATATTGCACCGTTGCCGTCAATTATGAAGTTATAACCGATGTCGCCCCAGCCCCTGGTATTAGCATGAAATTCCCAAATGCCCCTCATGACTGCTTTAGGATCAGACTGGGCGTTAGAGTTAACAGTATGGTGTATAAATACTTGCTTAACGGGCGATGCTTCGGGTGGCCAGTCCTTTTCGGTGTCCTTGAAGTAACCGCCGTAAGGATCAGGGCTGCCCCATTCAGCCCGCGAAATGATGCCTGGGCCTTGATCGGCCGCCGAGACGGTAGGGGAGGAAAAATGAGACTTGAGACTAGCCAGTTTTTTGACAAACCGCTGAGCACTAGACCCCCGCGAATCAATATAGGCCACTTTCAGATCGGATATTTCTGGAGAAGAGGTGGCCGTGTCGCGGCGAGTTAGTGATAGGCGGTACTGAAAATGTTTGCCGGTTACGAAAAGTGGGTTTTCGGTGAAGGTCCGATCTGGGTGCGGATCGTCATCACGCAGCGGGCCGATGGCCTCAACCTCCAGCCAACCTGACCAATTCCGGCCGTCGGGCGAGGTGCGCATTTCTACCTTACGTGAGCCGTCCTCGGTGTTCGCTTCCTTCCAGTGCGGGGCAACAGCATTAAACTCATAGTTGGCTTTAAAAACAGGCGAGACATATTCCTTGTGCGTCTGGTCAGGGCTGAGTGCGATCTTTGCCGGAACATCGCCCTGGCCCATGGCGGACTGCTCCTGGCTCTTAATACCCGATATTTGGGGGCTGTCGGGGTCAGAGGGTATTGTAATGGCTAAAGCCGATACTAGGATCACGGTCAAGGCAAACCATGACCACTTGCTATGCAGGAAAGTACTTACACTATTGAGTAGCGGTAGAGAGCGCCTTTTTCTGTCGGCCATAAATCCAATCTATTTAGTATGACTATTTTAACATAACCATAGTAAAGTAGCGGGCAGTGCAGCTTCGCGCATTGTTAAAATCTCTATTCGGCAACTCATTATCTTGAATCGTTTCTCGATCTATAACTATAAATAAGCACAAACAGTATAAAATAAAGGACAATGACAAAAGCCTTAACCAAGCGGCTATCCGATTCACCGGAAAAAGTATTCTTGATGTTGGCCGCCGCCTTTGGGCTGGCGCTCATTTTCATAGTGCCGCCACTGTTCGGTAATGATGAGGTCGTACATTTCCCGCGTGCCTACTCCGTACAGGAAGGGAGCTTCAGGGGAGAGCATCTAAGTGGCTACGACTATGGCAGCCGCGTGCCCCTGCAGCTTAAGCAATTTAACGACGCTTATCGCGAGCAGGTGCAAAGTCAGAATGTGGATGCCGCTAGACTGGATGAAATAAAAGAACGTTACGGGCAGGAACGAATGACCGCAAAGGAGCGTGAGCCGCTGGCGTTTACCTCGGCTACGCTGTCGGCCCCTTGGGATTATGCTCCGCCTGCTGTCGGTATTTGGGTGGCGCGTACCATGAACCTGCCATTGAACTGGTATGTGTACCTGGGACGTCTGTTTAGCCTTGTTGTTTATATATTACTGGCCTACTTCGCCATCAAGTACATACCGATCGGGAAAAGGTTTCTTTTAATGGTGGCACTGTTGCCTACATCCCTGCTTCAGGGGCTGACTATAGGTATGGACGGCCTGGTGAATGGTTTAAGCTGGTTAATAATAGCGCTCACGTTTGCCCTATTGGTTAAAAAAATGGTCATAACGCCCCGTTTGCTTTTGTTCATACTCTTCATATCTCTCTACCTGGCTACAACCAAGCAAGGCTATGTGCCGCTGGCCGTCCTGCCGCTAATACTTCCGGCCCGGCTTTTTCCGTTTAGCCTAAGGCGTGTATGGATATGGCGGTTACTATTCGGTAGCGCGCTGTTGATAGCAAGTCTTTGGTACCTTGGCGCGACGGCACCCATCGCCGAGGTCATACACCACATCCAAAGGCCAGGCCTGCACGTGAATGAGGCTGATCAGCTCCACTATATATATCAGCACCCACTGACATTCCTCAGCCTGATATTCATCCAACCGTTCACCGTCTGGGCAGCCAGCACTTACGCTGGTCTGGTGGGCGTGTTAACGAACAGGATGGTATACCTTCCGCTCCCTGTGATGCTTCTATCCTTCATAGGCATATTCTTAACAGCTTTTCACAGAGAACGAGAACATGTCCGCGGTCGGGATCGGTTGTACGTACTCGTAAGTAGTACGGGGATATTTCTGTCAACCTTTATCCTGATAAACCTGGCTCTCTACCTTTCTTTCACTCGGGTGGGTTACGACCGAGTCGAAGGGTTACAGGGTAGATATTTCTTGGCCTTGTTGCCTCTACTTGGGATTATGCTGCATACCGCCATGCCCCGGTTATTCATTAAAATATCAGACAAATCCATGGACATGATTGTATACCCCGTCATACTTCTGGGCTTGGTATCGGCAATAGTGGTCTTGTAATTGTCTGTTAAATAGTTCGCTTAGCGATTTACGGGTATCTGCTACACTGGCCAAAGTGCTGATAATTTGATATATTATAGAATAACAGTGAGGTTTTAAAAGTGCATACAGACACCTGTGTTATTGTCCCTGTTTATAATGAAGAACAAGTGGTAGGCTCGGTCATTGATGACCTGGCTAAATACTTCCGTCATGTCATCTGCGTAGATGATGGTAGTACGGATAATTCGACGCATGTGGTTAGCGACACCACGGCGCGGCTGGTTAGGCACGCTCGCAACCAAGGCCAGGGCGCGGCCTTGCGCACTGGCATTAAGACGGCCCTTGAAAATCAGAAGATCAAATATGTTGTGACCTTCGATGCCGATGGACAACATTCTGCCAAGGATGCCGACCGGATGGTGCGATTTATAAAGAAGGATGCGGAACTGGATGTGGTACTGGGCTCGCGCTTCTTGGGAGAAGCTAGGGACATCGGTGCGGTAAAGCTAGGTGTCTTAAGGGTCGCGGTGATTGTGTCCAACGTGATTAGCGGCCTGAAGCTCACCGACACGCATAACGGGTTACGTGTCCTTAACCGCGACTTTGCGCAAAACCTGCGCCTGAAATCAACCGGCATGGCGCATGCCTCGGAAATAATTATCAAGATCGCCCGTCATAGTTACGCCTACGCCGAACACCCGGTAACCATAACCTATACCGACTACTCTAAATCCAAGGGCCAGTCAATATTCAACTCCTTTAGTATACTGATCGAGATGCTTAAGCAGCGAACTCTAAAGTCATGGCGCGCCTGACGGACCTGGCAGTCGTACCCTCACAGCAATTTCGACGCTACATCTTGGTTGGAATGACCGCCTTTACCATTGAATACTTGTTCTTCTTCCTGATGTTCGACGCGCTTGGGGCGCCGGTACTGGTTGCCCATAGCCTAAGCTTTTGTTGCGGTATCATCACGAGCTTCTCACTGAACCGACAATGGACGTTCGGCCAGACACAGTTCAATCGTCGTATCAGGCACCAGTTCATGCTCTACTGTCTGCTGGGTCTCTTCAACCTGGTTGCGACCAACCTGGTACTGGACAGCCTAAGTCGCGTGCACCTTGATCCGCATCTAGGAAAGGTCTTCGTCATGGCGCTGGTCGTGGGCTGGAACTTTATACTTTTCAAGACAGTAATCTTTCGGAGGGACAGGAGCAGTGACATGCGGATGGGTACTAGGATGCAGCCCTAGAATCAGAGATCTTAGGAGGGTCTGGATTGAAGAAAATCGCAAAAACGCCTAATATTCAGACTATAACTAAAAGGATCTTCCTCTATGAATAACCAAGATGACTCGCCCTCCTTTGACCCCGCCGATTTTTCTCAAGACCCGTATGTTAAGCACATAGATAAACCTTGGGGTTACGAGCTTCATTGGGTTCCGGCAGATAAGCCTTATATCGGAAAACTACTTCACATTACCGCTGGAAGTCGCCTATCCCTACAGATTCATGACATAAAACAAGAGAGTTGGTGGCTTGTTAAGGGGCGAGCAATGGTTGTTTGGGAAAATAACAAAGGCCGGATCACCGAAACCGAATTGCAGCCAGGCCAAGGCTATTCCACTGCTGTCGGTCAAAAACATCGGCTAGTCGGTATCACTGATTGCGACATAATTGAAGTTTCAACCCCAGAAGAAGGTACTACTTGGCGGCTTGAGGATGATTACTCGCGCCCCCATGAAACTCCTGATCAAAGATCCAGAGAACGTGGCGAAGCCTAGCACTAGTAGTAGGTTTATGATGAGTCTGTCTGGCGCAGTGGCGTAGTCCTAACTCCACTTAATTACGACACTAACGACTTCTCCATATTTCTCACTATACCGCTAGGCTCTTTCAATTTGTCGAAGTATGCCGTCCGGCTCGGCTATGCCCATGGTGACGATGGCATCGGCGCGGTTCTGGCTGTCCGCTACCGAATAGACCCGTAATTGGGGGGCGTTGCCGGATGGGCGGATGTGGGCTATATCTCCGTTTGAGAAGCTGATACGTATTCCGTCGGTGGCGTCGATGGCAGTAATATCGTCGAAGCCGGATTCAGTCGTGAAAAATTGCCCTAATCTAGCGCGGATTTCAGGGCTGTCCACCCCATAGTTTTTGATTAACTCTTGGCTAATTGCAACGGGAAAATTATCAATTAGACCGGCTTGAGTGTAGCGCTTGGGCAATGCGCCAAATAGTTGAGACAGGGTAACATTATTGATCACCGCAGCTTGTAGCGCGCACAGGATGGGTAACAGCGCGTCGCGTGTCGGTAGGGCGGAAAGAGTTCTGCCACTGATTGAAAAATCAGAACCGGTCATAAAACCGCCGTTGACCTCCCAGCCAACCACTCTTTTATGTCCTTTGCTTTGGCCCGCCTGCATGGCCGTGACAACGTACGGCGAGCCTATCTTTGTGTGTACCAACGGAATGCCCCGCTTTTGCAGATACATGTCCACGGCATCATTCGAGCTTATAGGAACGGCCGCAAAGTCAGCCCTTAAAGTCTCCGCTACCACCGCTCCTAGGATATCCCCGCGGTGGAATGTGCCTAGCTCGTCTATTACAAAAGGACGATCGCTATCGCCATCGGTTGAAACGATTGCGAAGGCATCTGGATGGGCTTGAGCCAAGGAACGGAAATAGGTTTGGTTGGCTGGTGTGACATTTTCCGAATCTATTGGTATGAATTGTTCGGAGCGATCTACCGGCACGGTTTCCGCACCCAAACTATTTAGAACTTCAACGATCAAGTCGCGGCCTACGGCCGAATGCTGATAAACAATTATTTTCTTGCCCGTAAACGTATCAGCAGAAAAAATGTCGAGGAAGCGCTCTTTAAAGTATTGATTGGCTTCGGGGTGAATCTCAAGTTCTGACAGAGGTCTTTTATATACGCCCTGACCATCGAAAGGTGAGTTGGCAGCGGACTGCTGGTATAAGCGTTCCCGGACGCGCATTACCGCCTCTTTAATTGGCGCTTCGTCGGGTTTTAAAACTTCACCCTCTCGTTTATAAAACTTCACCCCATTACGATCGGCCGGTATGTGGCTGCCGGTCACCATGATGCTAGCCTGGTTGTGTCGCATTCCCCAGTATGCGGTGGCCGGCGTAGGAATAAGACCGTAATAATCAACTTTGCAGCCAGTGTCCATGATGGCTTGTGCGACTATCTGGGTAATCCTTGGTGTACTTTCACGCAAATCGCCCGCCAGGCAGATAGTAGCGCCCTCACTAATGTCCTTACTTGCTAACAAATACCCAATAAAACCAGCAGCGTTAATATAACACTCCAAATCAGTCATGTCCGCGACTAACCCCCGAAGGCCCGAAGTACCAAACGCCAGCTCCACCGGCTTATGTGCTAGAGATTGAAATAAGGTGGTGTTCATAGAGCTCCATCTATTATATCTGTCTTGGGAAGAAATGTCGCAAGTGTTAGTATGAAAAGCATGATCACTGTGCTTGCTGAAGGTTGGGTACTGGCTCGGGGTTAATTACAAAAGCTGACTATACATCAAAGTGGAGGGAGACAAATGAAAATTCTTGTGACGGCTGGAGGTCAAGGCACAAAACTCTGGCCATATTCGCGACAAAATAAGCCGAAACAGTTCCAGCCTATTGTGGGGGATACTTCTTCATACACGGATACTATCACCACCTTACTGAAGCAATACCCCCCCGATGATATATTAATATCTACAAAGCGGAAATTTATACGATATATTTCTGAGCAATCTCCTCAAATTCCCCTCAAAAACTATATCGTTGAACCAGACATAACCCTGGACCGTGGTCCGGCTGAAGGTCTCGCATTCTTGCGATTAAGTGTTGATTTTCCCGACCAGCCCTTTTTTCTAGTACAGGCCGACTGTTTGCGTACGCCGGAAGAACAATTTCTCAGAGTCATAAAAGACGCTGAAAGAATAGTGAAAAAGCACAAACGTCTCATTACGGGTGGGATAAAAGCAACCGAGCCTATGCTGGGGGTAGATTATCTTCAACTAGGTGAGCGGGTCACAGGCGAAGACGAAAAAATCCAGGAGACCTACCAGATTGATGCGTTTCTAGCTCGAAAGAAAACCCTCCATGAAACTAGGGAGCTGGTAGAAAACTATCATGTGGTGACGCACTGCAATCATTTGTGCTGGTACCCAGATCTTATCCTTAATGCCTATAAACAATACCGACCCGACTGGCATAAGGCGCTAATGAAAATTCGCGACGGACTGAATAAGCCGGGCGAAGATGAGGTTATAGAAAGAGTCTATGCCACGATGGAAAAGGGGTCGACAGAAGAAGTGACCAAACACGTTATGGACAAAGACGGCAGCATGGCAATCCTATTACCTTTCAGGTGGACGGATGTAGGTACCTGGACCTCGGTGTATGAATTCTTTGCTGAGGGTGAAGAAAATTATAAAGATGGCAATGTAATTGCCGTAGACACCCGGGGCTCGTTCATAAAGACCAGTAGTAAGAGTAAGCTTATAGCAGTGGCCGGAGTACAGGATTTAGTTATAGTAGATACGGAAGACGCATTACTAGTAATACCAAAAGATAGAGTTGATAAGATTAAAGAAATTCAAGCCTTACTTGAGAAGCAAAACGAAACAGAGTATTTGTAATATCCAGGGAAATGCTAACTGGTAAATGTTTACGATCGAACAGTCTAGTAACCGTAAAGCAATTGAACTAGGAGAAATCGTTTGGATACTACATTAAATGACAACAAACTTTCCTCAAACGAAATAAAGTTAGCCGCACAGTTGCTCGGTCGCCTGCAGCCTGGCTTTTTGCCATTCGATATTTTTATACAGGTAGCTCGGCTTACCGTACTATCAATTGTTGAGGTTGTACCGCTATGTCGAAATGGTCAGGGAGATACTGAAGTTCTATTGTTGCCTCGCGGAGCCGATGACCAATTATGGCCTGACATGCTGCATGTGCCAGGTACAGTTATCCGTCCGGATGATGGCGTGAAACCGCTGCCTAAAGCCTTTAGTCGAGTTATGGACGAGATGCAGCAGGTTCGAATGAGGCAGCCTAAGTTTGTAACCAATATTTTCCGAAAGACCAAACGAGGCAACGAATACGTCCACATATATTGGGCAGAGGTCCTTAGCAATCCCACCATCGGCTCCTTTTATAAAGTAGATGACTTGCCATCTAATATCGTAGAAGATCAGCCAAGCCTTATCAGCCAAGCCGTCAGCAGTTACGAAGCTGAAAGATAGTAGATTACTACTAAGAATGCATAAGTTATTTATTGACAATTCGACTTACTGTAGCTAACAGATCATCAAGCATGGCTTGGGATTTTGCTTCGGCATTGAGCTTTATAACTGGTTCGGTGTTGCTTATCCGCATATTAAACCAATAGTCTGGATAGTTGACCGTCAGACCGTCCAATTCATCCTGTTCACCGCCACTGAACGCTCGGCGTAATTTTGCCAATATAGCCTGTGCGTCTTCCACCCTAAAGCTGATCTCTGGGCCCATGACGTAGCGCCTGTACTCATCTATTAGTTCTGACAGCTTTTTTCCAGAATTGGATATGGCTTGCATAGCAACCAACGCACCTATGAGTCCAGAATCGACATCGTAGTTTTCGTGAAAGAACAGATGGCCAGTGGTTTCGCCGCCGAATGGCGCACCTTGCGCGCGCATGATGGGCCCGATATTTACCCGGCCGGCTTTTGTACGGATCGGTGTTCCTCCCCATTCACGGATAAGCTCCACCGTAGCCCGGCTAGTCCGAACTTCGTGAACTACTTTGCTACCCGGATATTTTTGCAAATATAACCGAGCCACCATTGCGATACAGTCAGTGCCTAGAACCGGTCGACCTAGATCGTCAACAAATGCCGCCCTGTCACCGTCACCATCAAAGGCGATGCCAAAATCCAAGTGATTCTCTCGAATCTTAGCGATCAGATCCCGTAAATTCTCAATATTATGCGGATTTGCTTCATGATTTGGGAAAGTCCCATCAAGATCAAAGTACATCTCATCTGCCTTAACGGGCAGACTAGGAAGTATATGGGGCAATACCGCCCCCGCCATGCCGTTTCCAGCATCGATGGCGATACGGAATGGCTTCAGGTCATCAATAAACGTCAAGCAATGCTCAACCCATTCGGGCGTAATAGACTTTGCGGTAACTGTTCCGGTTTTTTCAGATGCTTCAGGCAGTACCCCTTTTAGAACTGAATCACGGATTTCTGACAGACCGGAGTCTAACCCTACGGCTATCACTTGGTCCCTATACAGTTTAATGCCGTTTTCGTCGCTAGCGTTGTGACTAGCAGTAATAACGGCGCCACCCGCCAGATCCCATTTACCTACGGCAAAATAAATCATGTCGCTTGTAACCAGACCTATATCCCACACATCGCGGCCCTGTGTTTTCAATCCTTCAATAAAGGCTCTAGTAAGTTCCGCAGAATCTGGCCGCATATCATGGCCTACAGCGACCACTCCTTCACGCGGTAACCAGGCGGCGAAGACTCTCCCCACGTCTTTAACTAGCTTTGGCGTGAGTTGATCCACGACTTTGCCTCGTATATCGTATGCTTTAAAAATTTCTGCTATTTCTGCCATTGAATTTATTCTACAGTAACTGATTTGGCTAGATTACGGGGGCGGTCTACGTTGTGGCCGCGGGCTACCGCTACGTAATAAGCGAAAAGCTGCAGGACTATTACGACCAATAGGGGCTGTAGCTGCTCTGCCGCCTCCGGCACGTAGAGTATATCGTCAGCCAATGATTTTATCTGCGAGTCTCCCTCGGTAGCTATGGCTAGAACGGGCCCCTTGCGGGCTTTGATCTCTTCGATGTTAGACAGGGTTTTGTCATATGTACTGCCTTGGGTGGCAACTGCCAGTGTTGGCAGGCCCTTGCTGATTAAAGCTAACGGCCCGTGCTTGAGCTCGCCGCCCGCGTAGCCTTCGGCATGTACGTAGGATATTTCTTTTAACTTCAGGGCGCCTTCCAGAGCGCACGGGTAGGCGTATTTGCGGCCGATGTATAAAAAGTTGTCATAGCCCGCGTACTTTTTGGCGGCCTGCTCAATAAGAGAGGTGTCATCCAGTAGTGCCTGCGTCTTTTTCGGCAGTAGTAGCAACTCCTTAAGCAAGGGCTTGTAGAGCTTTGTCTGGCCGCGGCTGAGGTGGAGTGCGACTTCGGCCAATACGGTTACCTGGGCTATAAAAGCCTTGGTGCTGGCAACTGATTGCTCTAGTCCGGCGTGACAGTAGACACCGGCATCGGTCATCCTGGCGATAGTGGAGCCAACGGCGTTCACTACACCAAGGCGCAGAACCCCGTAATCTTCCACTTTCTTAAGCGCGGCGATAGTATCTGCCGTTTCACCAGATTGGGATATGGCAATCAGAGCGGTTCCGCGTGAAAAGGGCTCACTGCGGTATTTGAACTCCGATGCCAGCTGCGTTTCCACGGGGATGCCGGCTACTTCTTCTATTAGGTACTCGCCGACCAGTCCGGCGTAATACGAAGTTCCGCAGGCCACGATGACGATTCGGTCGATGAATTGCAGCTGCTGCTTGACGGCCTCCAGGCCGCCAAGCTTGATGGTGCTGCCGTGTCCTATTCGTCCTCGTGTGGCGGTGCGGATGGTCTGCGGAGCTTCATGGATCTCTTTTAACATGAAGTGGGGGTAGGACCCCAGGGCGGCCTTCTCGCCTTCGTAATCCAGCTCCTCGGCTATCCGCTGAATGGGGGCGGCGGCCTTTTTAAGGTGATGGATCTCTATGTCCTCCCCTCGCACCTCAGCTATTTCGTAATCCTCCAGGTATAGGACTTTTTTGGTGTGATCCATAATAGCGCTGGTGTCAGACGCCACGTAGTGCTCGCCATTTCCAACGCCAATAACTAACGGGCTGGACAGGCGGGCGACATATATTGCATCTGGCACTTCGGAGAACAAGGCGCAGATGGCATAAGCTCCCTGCAGATCTTTGACGGCCCGCATAAAGGCCTGCAGCGGTTTATGGCCTTTTTTCTGGTAATAATCTATAAGGTGCGGGATGACCTCGGTGTCAGTTTCGGATAGAAAGGCATAGCCTTCGGCCTGCAGGTGCTTTTTTAGCGCCTGATAGTTCTCTACGATGCCGTTATGCACTACAAAGACCGTCTTTTCTGTATTGTAATGCGGATGGGCGTTAATGGTAGTAGGCGAGCCATGCGTTGCCCACCGGGTATGGCCAATGGCGGTGTGCGTGCCGGGTACAGTTGTGGCTGCTACTTTTTGCTCCAGTGCCTCTACCATACCAACCTGCTTAATGGTCTGTGGCCCGCGGCCGGTCAACATGGTCAAACCAGCCGAGTCGTATCCGCGATACTCTAGAGCCTTTAATCCCTCAAGGACTGGAGAAACGGCTGAATTTTTACCAGTATATCCGACGATGCCGCACATACAGCCTCCTCGTTACTTACTTATACCTATTGTAATGCTCGGTGACGAACTGACTCATCTTTTTTTGAAATATTGGGACAGAGAAATTTTCGGCGTAACGCCGTATGCGTTCGTTAGAAAACTGGCTAGACTTAAAGCGGGACATTACTTGGGCTAGCGAATCTACCGTTTGCCGGTTAAAGAACGCTCCGGTTTTACCGGGAATTACGTAGTCCCGCGCCCCACCGCCGTTAAAGGCGATCACCGGTGTACCGGCCGCCATGGCCTCGACTGCCGTGATGCCAAAGTCGTCAACATTGGGAAAAATAAAGGCCTCGGCGGCCCGAAAATCGTCTGCGATGTCCTCATCCCCTACGCCTGTAAGGAACGTAACATTAGCGCCGGCCATCCTTCTTAACTTCTGATGATCAGGACCGGTTCCGATGACGGTTAAATGAGCCTTCAGTTTAGTAGCCGCAGCAACGGCTAGATCGATCCGTTTGTATGGGGTCTGCCGGCCGGCTGTCACGAACCCCTGCCTGGTTTCTGTTTTTTGTTTGCTGCCTTCTGTTTTTTTAAAGCGCGCGGTATCGACAGGAGGATGGATGACGTGGGAGTTACGACCGTAATATTCCTTGATCTTGCTCTGGGTAAATGTTGAATTAGCGATCAGCACGTCAGGACGCTGGGCGGCTTTGAAGTCCCATTTCCTAAGTGGCCTGATGAGAATTTTTAACCCCACTTTGAGCAGCAAGCTGAACCGCCCGGCACCCGGATGCTTCATATATTCATTATACCGGCTCCAGTAGTAGTGGGTAGGTGCATGGCAGTAGGAGATATGCAGGGTCCGTCGTTTGGTCTTGACGCCCTTTGCTTCCGCGCCACTGGAGGAAATTACCAGATCATATTGGCTAAGGTCCAGCCGGCTAAAGCTCCAGGCACGCAGTACCGGCAAGAATTTGCGTAAGCCTTTTGGTAACTTTTGCAGCCAGGTGGTCCGCACATCAGCATCAGTAAACCACTTATCGCCATACCAAATCTTCGGGTCGTCGTCGTATTGTGAGGTATAAATAGGGGCATCGGGAAACATTTTGTGAAGCTCTAACACAACTCGTTCAGCGCCCCCTGTGCCGACCAGCCAGTCGCAGACAATCGCTACTTTCAACCGCGGACCCCTTGGCGCCCCAGGATTACCCTCACGGTCTTCAACAGGATGACAATATCCAGCCAAAAACTCCAATTCTGGACGTAATATAAATCTAGCTTGGCTCGCTCGAAATAATCAAGATTGTTACGGCCAGAGACTTGAGCCAGGCCAGTGATGCCGGTCTTGACACTGAGCAGCAGCGGATCCTTTCCTTCGTAAAACTTTAGCTCCTCAGCGACAACTGCCCGAGGCCCTACAAGGCTAATGTCACCTCTGATAACGTTAAATAACTGCGGAAGTTCGTCCAAACTAAAGCGCCGTAGTATACGGCCGATGGAACTCAAGCGTGGATCGTTGTCTATCTTTTCGGATCTCAGCCAGGCTTGCGCCAGATCCTCACGCCCCAATTCTTCAAAAACCTCTATCGGGTTACGGCCACTAAGGTTCTTTTTGTTGCTGCGGAATTTATAAATCGGGAAACGGGTATTAAATCGGGTAATGCGTTCTTGCTTAAATAATATAGGGCCAGGATCAAAGATTAAGATAAGCAAAGTGATAAGCAACATAAGCGGGGACAGTACTATAAGCGCCGCCATGGCCACCATCACGTCGAACAAACGCTTGGCGACTCGCCCCCAACCGAAAAGCGGTGTCTGGTGAACGGCAATGACCGGCAGCGATGAGCGGAACAGCTCAACTTCTATATTGCCCACGAACAGCTCGGTATTCCCAGGCACGAAACGGTAAGCGATATGATGCGTCTGGGCGTAACTGAGTACCTCGCGGTTCTTTTCCTCGTCGGCATAGAGCTCTGTTTGAATAATGGTGTGTACGGTGTCACGGCCAATTTTGCCCACCGCGTCGCCAAAATTTTTAAAAATCGTTAGTGTTGGATACTGCTTGCTTGTAATGTGCTCGCTGCCCACGATGCCTAGGATTCGGTAGCCTGACTGGCGACTATCTATAAGCAAGTCCAGTAGCTCCTCGGTGGTATTGGTGTTTCCTATAATCAGTACATTCGTAAGTCCTACGTTATAGCCAAACAGAATAATCCGGATTAAGCGCGCCAGGTTGCGGAATACGACCACAAAAGCGAAGGCCAAGCCAAAGCCATAAACTGGCACTACGCGTGCTGGAAAGATTGTCTTGTCAGAGACGAAATCGGCAGCAATTACGAAGAGCAGACCAATAAAAGAGCCAATCACCAATCGCCCGAGCTCCGAAAATCGCTTCTCGTAAATACTATTGTTATAGAGACCGAGCAGAGCGAAGATAATCAACCAAAAGGGCAGCAGAGCCAGAAAGACCGCCAAATAGGTCCGCGCCGGAACTGCCTGAAACGGAGCGGTAGCGAACGTAACTCTCAGAATATAGGCTACCGCAAAAGCGGCAACTAAGGCCAGAAAATCACCAACCACCAGGAAGATGTTGTAAATCAAAGAGGCATTGTTCTTCATCAGATATACTTACTATAGCATTTATGAAGCAATCTAACACCGTGAACAATCTGTTAACTTATGGCTTTATGGCCATAATTGTTCTGTTGCCTTTTCATGCGGTATTCACGACCGCGTTGGGCAGTAACTTCGGACATCTGGATTTTTTCCGTATCTGGAAGGAATTGTTGATCGCAATATTGGTACCGCTGGCAGCATGGCAGGTTTATCGCGACCCCCCTCTATGGTCATGGATCAAATCTAATCGACTTGTGGCTATGGTGATGGGCTATGTTTTACTTCATCTGATTTTAGGACTTGTGGCACTATTGAACCATTCAGTCAGTCTCTCCGCAGTCATCTACGCCCTGCTAATCAACTTACGTTTTTTGATTTTTGGAGTATTGGTGATGATAGTGTCTGGCCGTCGACCGCTGAAGAGCCGCTGGCGCCAGTGGTTGCTATGGCCGGCGGCACTAGTTATCGCGTTTGGCCTGATGCAACAATTCGTACTGCCACCAGATTTTCTTAGGCATGTCGGTTACGGGCCGGAAACTATTCCAGCCATTCAGACTATCGACCAAAAGTCTGATTACCGCCGTCTTCAATCAACCTTACGTGGCGCTAACCCATTAGGTGCGTATTTGGCGCTTGTCTTGACGGCCACGACCGGGTTATTGCTAACTGTTGGTTCGCTAAAGCGAAAAGCGGTTTTAGGAGTATTGTTGGCAGCTGGCACATGCCTGCTCTTCTTTACTTATTCCAGAAGTGCATGGCTCGGCACTTTTATCAGCCTGTTTTTATTGCTCGCATGGATGATTAGGCGGACTCGTTTTCGGCGCATCTTTACTCTATGCGTAATTCTAGGGGTAATAGTATCAGGCTGTGCCGTGTTGGCTTACAGGGATAACGACCGCCTGCAGAATATCTTCTTTCACAGCGATGAATCATCCCGTTCGGCCGAAAGCTCCAATGCGGCTCGCTTGAGATCGCTTCAGGGTGGTGTCCAGGGCGCTGTACATGACCTATGGGGGCAAGGGCCTGGAACCGCCGGCCCGGCCTCTGTACGCAATCAAAATCCGCCTAGAATAGCAGAAAATTATTACGTTCAAATAATGCAAGAAGTCGGTATTGTGGGACTTTTGTTGTTTATCATGATAAACCTACGGATTGGTATATTATTGTGGCGCCAGCGCAAGGATGTTTTTAGCGCGGCATTGCTTGCCAGCTTGATTGGCATTACTTTCATCAATCTGCTTTCCCATGCTTGGACGGATGACACCCTCAGTCTAATCTGGTGGGGTCTGGCCGGCCTTGCCCTTGCTCCACATCTGCTTCAATCAGGAGTGCCAGATACTGGTATACTTAAGCGTAATAATCATGAAAAAATTAAAAAAGAAGCAGCACATTCAGCTAATCCAAGCCATTGAGTACATGATCAGCGGGGGAGCTTACTTCTGGGTTGGTTATCTTACATTCTTTGCTTTGGACAAAGGTCTGCATTGGAGCCTATTGTGGGCGACTATGACGGCTAACGTTGTGGGCTGGACTGTGAATTACCTGTTACAACGCTACTGGGTATTCAAAAGCTCGGGTCTCAAGAATCATAAGACCGAAGTTACAGGTCGGTACATTTTTATTACACTTGTTGATTTCATTCTGAATTACTTCATCATCCTGGGACTGAAAACTGGCGGCATAAGTCCTTACATTGGCCAGTTCATCTCGGCCGCGTTCTTTACGGTCTGGAATTATTTGTGGTACCGCTTCTGGGTCTTCCCGGCCAAGTTCAACAAACAAAAGACCAAAGTTAATGTTAAGCGCATTGTGGCTCATCGGCCGCATGGTCATAGTGCATACAGCAAAACCAGGTAACACAGGTAAGTTTACAGATGACCGATACGGTTCGTCCTACCAAGAAACAACGCGAATTACTTACTTTCATAGAGTCCTTCATCGGTGAGCATGGCTACAGCCCTAGCTACCGCGAGATCATGGCCGGGCTCAATTACTCTTCTATAGCTACCGTAGCTTTGCACGTTAATAACCTCGTCCAAAGGGGCCACTTACAAAAAAGAGAAGGTTCAGCCCGGTCTCTGGAGCTGGTCAAAACAGATGAGGTAACTCAGCTATCTACTAACCAAATCAAGCCAGCCGAAGAGAAATGGCTGATCGACAAAGTCGATTATTTCTTCCGCCAGGCAGAGGCCACGGCGAAGCCAGAGCCGACGCAGATTGATCAACTCTACGTACTGATAGGTGCCCTAAAAGTTCTCGGCTTGGACGGCGCCGCAGGCTCATTCCTTCCGCGCCTCAGCAAACTTAAAAAGACAAACGAAGGTTAATTCTTAAGCAAGTTTACTTCGCTTTCGCGGTCGAATGACTATTTTTCATTTCCTGATAGCGTAATGCGGGTGCGCAAGTATAGAGGGTAAGTAGGATCATTGATATCAGGCCGCCGATTATCGGGATAAGTCCAAATAAGCTCAAGAGAATCATGACGCCTATAACACCCCATATTGCCCCGGCGTGGCCTTTGGAAGCGGCGGCGCTGGCTGACAAGGCTTTCTTGATACCTAGATCGCGGTCGATCAAAAAATAGGGGGCTAAGAAATAGCGTTGGATAAAAATGATACCTGGGACGATCAAAGCGACCAAGCCCACGAGCACAATGGCTCCAGTTACTACCAGCAGCCCCAACAGGCGCCAGAAATATCGCATCGAATCGCCCAGGGTCTGGTTCAGGTCGGGTGACTTGCCTTTAGCCGCCTGTAATTCCAGGTAAACGGCGGCAGGAAGGAAAAACAGCGACGCTACCACTCCTATCGCATGGAAGACTGTGAAGGAACCTTGCTGGGAAAATGGATTTCCAAAGTTGTTGACGGAAGCCTGATTCGTGCCACCTACCACGTCGCCAACAAGAATAAGAAAACTGGGCAGAAAGACCAGAACCAGAAAAGGGACTTTATTTTTAAGCACGGCGTCTTTGCTGGGCTTGAAGAGTGAAAATGCGCTTTGCGTGGCCATAGTATTGATTACATGATTGATTGTCAGCTCTATAATGTCAAGCAACGGTCTAGCGGCGAACGCCTAGCGGAGTCTATACTACTAAAGAATGAATATAGTTGAAGCCATCATATTAGGACTTGTGCAGGGGCTGACTGAGTTTATACCAGTTTCCAGTTCCGGACACCTTATAATCATGCACCGGTTGATGGGCATCACAGAGACCGGGCTTACGTTTGACGTGGCTTTGCATCTGGGCACGCTTTTTGCGTTGGTGCTTTTCTTTTATCGGGATATCTGGCAGTTGGCCTCGGCTTTATTTCGCAAGGGTCCACGCAGTCGTCTGGCTTGGCTTCTGGTAGCCGCCACCTTGCCGGCTGTAGTTGCCGGTGTTTTGCTTCAGGGCTTAGCTGAGGACAGCTTCCGCTCAATCCGACTAGTAGCCATAAACCTGATTGCCGTAGGCGTACTTATGCTCTTAGCCGAACGACAGTCTGCCAAGCGGCCCAAATTAGTATCTTTGCCTGATACTTCGACCAAGCAAGCCTTAGCTATGGGCCTAGCCCAAGCCGCGGCATTAATTCCTGGTATTTCCCGCTCCGGCAGTACTATAACGGCCGGGTTATTTGCAGGCCTAAGTCGTGTAGCCGCCGCCCGATTCTCATTCCTTCTAGCCATACCAATAACATTCGGCGCCATCCTAAAAGTCATACTGAGCGGTAATGCATTGACACAGGTAAGCCAAGAAGCCGGTATTTTTGCTGCCGGAATCATCACTGCTTTTTTGAGTGGTTTTCTAGCAATCCGTTTCTTACTACGTTTTGTAGCCAAGAGCCCATTGAACATATTCGCCTATTACCGCTTCATCCTAGGGGGGCTCATAATAATAATTAGTTTGATATGAAGGTTATTTGACGCTTATGTCTACAGAAGGTATGCTTAATCGTAAAGAAATAGAAGAGATTACAAATGGCTGCGCGAACAACATTGGGTAAAGTCCGTAAATCAATAATCCTTAAAGCTGCTTTGGTTATCATAGTTATAGCTCTTGCGGCTTCTACAGGCTGGTACTTCAAGAAGTCTCGGGACCTTTCCAAGCAAAACCAACAACTTTCACAAAAGGCAGACGGTCTTAATAAAGAGCTTGAAACTTATAAAACTAATCCGCAGCAAGCGGCTCAGGCTGAAGTAGACCGTTATGTGAGCGAAGTCGGTAAACTCTATGCGCTTCCTAAAGACGAAAAGCCGAGCGCGGCTACAGTTAAAGACAAAGAGAAGCTTAAAGATCAACCATTCTTTGCAAAGGCAGAAAATGGAGACGTAACGCTGATTTATGCCAATGCCAAACTTGCCCTTTTGTATCGTCCCAGCTCCAAACAGATTGTGAACGTCAGTTCGGTAACGATTCAAGATCAACCACAGCCCCCAGCCCCTGCACAGCCTTAACTGTAGCGCAAAAAATACTACAGGTGCTCGTATTGGGCTTGTGCTATGCTGGGAATGTTAACAAGAGAGAAGCTGGAATCCCGTGCGAATCGGGAACTGTGCCGCAACTGTAACTCTGCTGATTGCAGGGTTATTCTGAGCGAGCGAAGTGAGTCGAAGGATACTTTGCTTAAAGGATAGCTCTCTTTTGGTAGGGGAGTCAGATACAGCAACTAAGACAGAGAATTCCCGAGCAGGAATAGTCGAGCGTGTATTTTTCTAACCTGCTTCGGTAATAAGGAGCAGGTTTTTATATGGCTGAAGCGTCTACATTTGAACGGTACGTTCCCGTAGACGATATCCCGGGTGTGGCTGCGGCACGCCAGGAAGTACGCGATGAGGCGCAGGCTATGGTGCGTCTACGTGAACAACAGTTGGCTAGAGGAGAAGAGTCAGATGTCCCGCTGGCAATTGATGCTCTGTCGACCGCGGAAAGCGTCATTGAAGCAGACGCAATTTTTGGTTACGACAGTCAGGAGTATCAAGATAAACTGGACGGGTTAGAGCTTAGCTGCCTACGTCTTGTAGCCGAGTGGTATCGCAAGAAACGACCGGAGTACTTCCCGAGAATACGGCATTTCTTTGATGCTGAAACGGGCGATTTTTACTCCCACGGGTTATCCGTTAGGCAAATGACAGAAAATGCTCTGCGCCCGATTGACGGTGACCCTGAAGAGGCGGATCGGCGTGTGAATGAGCATGTGGAGAATGAAACCCCGCAAATTCTGAGAAAGATGGGAGGCCTTGCTCTAGAGCAAGTATGTCTGCGAACAATCTCCGAGTGTACGGACAAGGCCATAGCGGATTATCGGGAAGATATGGTGTCAGGAACTTCTCACCAGGGCTATAACGGCTATGTACCGGAAATTGAAAAAGTCATGATCCGCGACATGCGACTTGACGAAGTTACCGGCGACCGCTGGGAAGAACAAATCGGCTTGCCGGGCATATTCATCAATCATTATGTTATCCAAGAAACCTTGCGCCGCCGCGGGATTGATGCCGGGCACATGAACAAAACCGAACTTCACGGCACCCAGCTGTTGGTACAAGATGACCTGATTCATTGCGTAGAGCTGTTGGATACGGTTGCCGGCGAGGAATGGTGCACGAACATTTTCATGGGCGAAGAAGTAGCTGCCGACTACGTCAAAAATTATGCCACCATTCGCGAGGAGGCACTAGGGCGTCAAGAGGGATTAAAAGATATGGCGTCGACGGTCGCTGTATTTATCATGGATCTTGCAGAAGACGGTTTCGATCGGCGTAAGGCCCCTGCAATGGTAGAGGAGTTTGTTAAGAAGTTACTGTTAAACGTCGCAAAAAAAGATACGGAGTTGGCTACGCAGATATTTGATGAAAAAACCGCTGCTGGATTGCGGGAAGTCGTTTATCTGGAGTCCAGGGGCCTTATGCAGCAGGCATTCGAAAGGTTGAGGGAGGTAGAGGCGCTTGCTCCAGGTGGTGGGTATTGCCAAGGTGGCAGCTGTGGCCTGGAAAGCGTCGATGTATCCAGTGAAGAGGGCAAGAAACTTAAGAAACGATTGAGTGCTGAGGATGGCGATACTATAGTTAAGGATAACGAGAGAGCTTGCAAATGCGGGAAAAAAGGCGTCATTTATGCATATAATAAAAACAAGGTTAATAAATACTGTGAAAGTTGTAAATCATTTGAAAAAAAACGCACAAAGGCAGCATAAATTTAACCCGATGACTGCCTGCATAGTTAATGGGTAGAGTAGGTATATTTAGCGGGACATTTGATCCGGTGCACGCCGGGCATATTGGTTTTGCGCTGCAGGCCATAAAAGAAGTGCAACTGGATAAAGTGCTTTTCCTGCCGGAGAGGCAGCCTCGGAGTAAGCATGGCATTACGCACTATGCACACAGGGTAGCTATGTTGCGAGCAGCTTTGATTGCGCATCCCAAACTTGAAGTTCTGGAGCTGCCCGATAAACGTTTCTACCCGCGTTTAGTTGCCCGTCTCAATAAATCATATCCGGATACTGAGCTCTTTTTGATGATGGGATCGGATGTAGTGTATGGTTTAGAAAAATGGCCACTGGTTGACGCATTGTTGCGCCGCTGCGGCCTTATTGTTGCAGTGCGGAAATCAGATCAGGTGTTAACTATTCGAGAACGGCTGCAGGCGCTACCTTCGCTTCCGCCGGAAATACATGTAATCCAGAGCGAGACTCCTAATGTATCATCTCGGGATATTCGCCAGGCATTGAAAAGCGGCCTTCAAACAGAGGGTCTACTTAGTAGTGTCAAGAAATATAGCAAACAACACTGGCTTTATGTGTCGGCTAAGGCTTCGTAATGCGATTGCAAATATGCCAGATGTTTTTCCCTGTAACGTTTGAACTCGCCCTTCTTTAGGCCATTCTTGCGTATGAAAGCGCCGATTTTTTCGCTGCCAATGTAATGCGGCATCATGACATAGCTGGCCCCTTTTTCGTACAGCTCGGCAGCCTCGGCCACGGTATCGCAATGACAGATTATGACAGCCTTGGGATTAATTTTTTCAAGCAGGTTCACCAGGAATAAATTCGTTGCATGGTCGGTAATCGTCGAAACCACCAACTTGGCCTTATCCAGGCCGGCTTCCTCCAATAGCTCAATATCCGTAGCGTCGCCGTAGAGATACTCGATCTTGCGATGCTCTAGCGTGTCAATGACCTCTGGGTCGTAATCGATGACAATATAGGGTTTTTTGAGCCCCTGGAAGACTTTCAGGAATTCATGACCGCCGCGCTGGTATCCGAATAACACTAGATCGTAATGATGACGCGATTCTTGCTCGAAGTGCACCTTACGACGCTCGAACATGCTTAAGTACCTTTCAAAGGAACGGAACAGTGACTCGGCGTAAATTATTAGGTACGTTGAGGTAGCAATTGATATCAGGGCGACGATAGTCAGGACGGAAACTACGTCATTGGATACCAAGCCTTGTTTGTGGCCCAGGATAACGAATACCAGTGAAAATTCACTTACCTGGGCCAGGGCAATTGCCGCCTTGAAGCTAGTGCGCTTGGTGTAGCCCAGCAGCCCCATGGCTGTCAGTACAATAAGGGGCTTCAGGATAGTTACGACCAGGCTGCTAACCAGGATAGTCGGTAATAATGCGCCGATGTTTCCAAAACTTAAACGGGTGCCTAGGGCAATAAAGAAGACCACTATAAAGAAGTCCCGTAATGGGCGGAGCCGGGCGCTTATTTCCTGGGTATAGGGAAGGTTGGCCAGCGCCACTCCGCCCAGCAGCGCGCCGACTTCCAGCGAAAAACCGGCCAACTCAAACAGGGCAGCAGTACCGAATCCCCAACCAATGGCAAACAAAAACAAAAATTCCTGGCTGCCAGCAATTAGTTTATGTAGGCGGGGCAGTACCGAATTACCTATAAATAACAGCGGTATGGCAATCAGCACGCCCTTTGCAGACAGGGCGATTAGCTGATCGGCTGAAAAGCCGCCACCACTTTGTGCGGCCACGAAAAGCAAGGCGATTGTCGCCAAAATATCCTGGATCAGCAGCATACCGATGGTAATCTTGCCATACAGTCGGTTCTGCTCTTTCTTATCACTTAGCAACTTCAATATAATAATAGTGCTACTGAATGATAGTCCCACGCCAAGGAAAACAGACTCAGCAGTATTAAGCCCCAGCAGCAGGCCGCAGATCCAGCCGAAAACAGCCGTAATCAGCACCTGCATTAGTCCCGTGATACTGGCGACTTTACCAACTTCTTTAATGACTTTCGGATTCAGTCCCAAGCCGATAATAAACAATAATAGCGCTATGCCGATGCTGCTAAAGATTTCGATTGTCTCTGGCGACTTAACTAAGTGCAGTACGGTCGGACCCACGATGATACCAGTTATGATGTGCCCGATAATAAGGGGCTGCCGGATCAGTCGCATAACTAGGGCGATGCCCGCGGCTAGAGCGATAATCAGGCTTAGTTCAGAAAAAATACTTTGGTGCATGTTTGTTTTAGGGCTATTTAATCACATAGTATTGTACAATAGGATAAGCTTCTTTAGCAAAATCATGAAAGATTTATTCCGGAGAATTTCAGGGAAAGTTTCAACCGTAGCTGGGTCGGCCAGCGCATTTACTGTGGCATTTCTAATTATAATAATTTGGGCAATCACCGGCCCGGCTTTCGGTTTTTCCGATACCTGGCAGTTAGTTATAAACACCGGGACCACCATTGTGACTTTCTTGATGGTGTTTTTAATTCAGAACACCCAGAATCGGGACGGCAAGGCCATGCAGCTCAAGCTCGACGAGCTAATTCGTGCTTCAAAATCTGCCCGCGACACATTCGTTGATACGGAGGATTTGACTGATGACGAGTTGGCCGCCCTAGACGAGCAGTTCAAGCAATTACATGCTGCCCAAGCCAGCACGCCGGCCATGCACAAGCTGCACCAGAAGATCATGGCGGAACATCAGCGTCGTACAGGCCTGCGCCAGCACGCCGGGAACATGTTTAATAGCCTCATGAACTCGACCCACAAGGATAGTTAGTAGCCTTTAAACACAGCTAAGTTGTATTTATGACAATGGACTAACATAAGCGTCATGTGCCATACTGAGCGTACTTCAGCGATAGGTTTTTGCGAGAGACCAAGCGCGCCAAGTAAACAAAAATCACATCAAAATAAAAAAGTTTCCACGTTCTAATATGGGCGTGTGTAGTTCGAGGTTTAAAGATGCCGATAAAAATAAAAATTAAACGCTCCAAAGAGTTGCGAATTGCTGTGCGCGTGCAAAAAGCCGAGTGGCAGAGGTTCCTACAGTACTAAATCTGAGTGTTCTTACTGTGGTGCGGAAGCTTTGGCGGCAATTGCTTCGTCAATACGCTTATAGAAGCCTTCCAAGTCGCGTGGTAATTCTTCCATCCTTTTGCCGTCCAGTATGAACGTAGGCGTGGATGATGCGCCGGTTTTTTGGGCAGCAGCCACATCGTTATTAATGGCGGTGTTAACCGCGCCGCTGGAAAAGTCCTGCTTGAACTTATCGAGGTTCAGTCCCAGCTCGGTTGCGTAATCGTCAAATATGCCGGTGGTATTGCTGGCGCTTTTCCAAGCGTCCTGACGCTCATAAAGCAGATCGTGCATCTCAAAAAATTTGCCTTGCATACCGGCTGCTTCAGCTGCCCGGTGCGCCGAGAAAGCGTTTGGATGGATCTGGCTTAATGGAAAATGCCGGAATTGGAACTTGATGTCGTCTCCGTACTTGGCCTCAACTGCTTTAATAATGGGGAAGTAGGCTTTACACGCAGGGCACTGGAAGTCGCCAAATTCCACCAGAGTAACACCCTTTTTGCCTTCACCCTTGGTGTGTTCGGAGCTAGCAGGGGTGCTATCGCTGCCGTTATTGGGGGCAACAGCTTTATCACGCGTCAGCCAGAAAATGCCGACCAGCGCTAGCGATACAGCCGCCAATGTAAGAAGAAAACGTTTACTCATCTAGATACTACCTTCCACTATCCTCCTATAGTACAGGAGGCCGTCAATTTTTGAAATTAGCTCTATACCGTCGTAAGATGATGTTATGTATACGTTAGCGCTTATAGTGTTAGGAGGTGTGGCGTTAGTGCTGGCCAGTGCCCAGAAGTCTTATAGTTATCTGCCGGCCAGAGAGCTTAAGCACAGGGCTCGCAGCGGAGACGTGCTAGCTAGCGCCCTTTATCGCCCGGCGGCTTATGGATCCAGTCTGCAGGGCTTGCTTTGGCTGCTTATTGGGATTTGTAGCGCTGTATTTTTTGTGCTGCTGTCGCGTTCAGTCGCCTCAGTATGGCTGGCTCTACTGGGCTGTCTGGCTCTGGTCTGGCTGACTTTTGTGTGGATTCCCGCTTCCCGCGTCACTAGGTTCAGCAATCTATTTGGCAAATCGTTGGCGCCGGTTCTGGCATGGTTATTACGGCATGCGCATCGTCCACTTGACGGTACGCGCCATATCGTACGGCGCCGCCGACCATTGCCAGCTCATACCGGTATATTCCAAAAAGAGGATTTGCTTAAACTTATCAAGCGGCAACAGGCCGTTAGCAACAACCGTATAACGGCAGAGGAATTACAGCTAGCCGCCAATACGTTGACTTTCGGCGACAAGCTGGTGCGTGATTATCTGACGCCCCGCCGAGCAATCAAAACAGTAGCCGCCGCCGATACCGTCGGTCCGATATTACTAAGTGAACTCCATGGCAGTGGATATAGCCGTTTCCCAGTTTATGACGACAAGCCAGATAACATCATCGGCACGCTTCATGCCAACGACCTTATAGATGTCAGCGCTGGCGGCCATGTCCGCGATTTCATGAAGAAGAAAGCCTGTTATGTGCACGAAGAGAAGTCGTTGTTTGAGGCTCTGCAGCTTTGCCTGAAGACTAATCACCACCTGTTAATAGTAACCAATGGTTTCGAAGAATTCGTAGGCTTGATAACCATAGAAGACCTCCTAGAACAAATTATCGGTCGACCCCTAGAGCAGTCCGTACAGGCAGAAGACAACCAAGCGGCGGCCTCCCAACAGACCGTCACAGATTAGGTGATAGAATGGGGAGATATGAACCGAGTTTTAGCAAGAGATCTTAAAGGCTCCACGGGCCAGGAAGTGCAGATTCAGGGCTGGCTGCACAAAAAGCGCCTACTGGGCGGGCTTAACTTTGTGGTGGTACGGGATCGCAGCGGGCTGACCCAGATGTTGGTTAAGGACGAGACAGAGGTAGAGAAGCTACATGGTCTCTACACCGGGACAGTATTAAGTGTGGTTGGTAATGTGATTGAAGAACCACGGGCGCCGGGCGGAGCAGAGCTTCATGAGCCCAAAATCAATATCATCTCACCAGTTACCGATGAACCGCTGATAGAGATTGACAAACCTCTCAGCCACAAGCCCGATAACCTAGACACACTACTAGACAACCGTCCCATCGGCCTGCGCAACCTGCAAGAGCAAGCTATTTTTAAAATCCAGGCCAAGGTGCTGGAGGCGTTTAGGGCCTACTTTGCCAAACACGACTTTACAGAGATTAATACCCCAAAGCTAATAGCTGAAGCCACAGAGGGCGGCGCAGAGGTTTTTACGCTTGATTATTTTGGCAAGACGGCTACGCTAGCCCAGTCTGCCCAGTTTTACAAGCAGATGATGGTGGGTGTATATGAGCGTGTTTTCGAAACTAACCCAGTGTTCCGGGCAGAGCCGAGTGCCACCACCCGGCACATGACAGAGTACATAACCATAGACGCCGAAATCGGTTTTATCGAACTCGAGGATTTACTTAACCATGCTGCTGATTGCTTGATATCAATTACCACTACTGTGCAGAAGGACTGCCAGGCCGAGCTTAAGCTTTGGAATGTCCAGCCATTTGCACTACCGGCTGAAGGCAAAGACGTCCCGAGACTGACAATACACGAAATTCATCAGATGTTCCTGGAAGAAACCAAAGAAGACCACATGGGCGAAGATGACCTGGCGCCAGCAGAAGAACGTTGGGTATGCGACTATACCCGCAAAAACCATGGCAGTGAAGCGGTATTGGTTGTAGGCTGGCCAGCCAAGAGCAAGACGTTCAAGTTTTATCATAGAGCTGATGATAATAACCCAGAGATTGCCGACCGTGCCGATTTACTCTTCAGAGGCGTGGAAATCACCACGCTTAGTATGCGCGAACACCGCTATGACCGGCTAGTAGCCCAGCTCAAAGCTAAGGGCGGCGATCCGGAGCATCCTGGCTACGCACCCCTCCTAAGCGCGTACAAATACGGCATGCCACCACATGGCGGCTGGGGATGGGGGCTGGAGCGCACGGTCCAAAAGATCATCGGCCTCAACAGCGTCAAAGAAGCCACCCTATTCCCAAGAGACATGAATCGCCTAGCTCCTTAAATAAGGCATATTTATCGGAGGATATAACACCGGCTAGGTTTCATAACTGACTTTGGTTGCTCGCCTACGCCTAAAAAGTCCTCTAGGAACAACTGATGCATTACGCGCAGCGGTGGATTCTGCATTTTCTTCCACACCTGAGGGTTTTGTCTTAGACCTTTCCTCTACGGCTTTTAAGGCTATTAATAATGTTTCAATCCAGAAACCACTTCTTACGTCACGCTCAACCTGGCGATAAAATTGCGGGGTAGCTTGTAGCACTTCGGTACCCGACGAAGCCGCTTCTCTGACTCTTCTCAGCCCAGATTGTATATGAGCGGCTAGAGCTATGCTTAGCTCGGATGGGTGGCTAGCATCGAGCGGTTGATTTAACAATTGTTGTGCATGTAATACATTGTGCTCACCATACACGCGCTGAGCATCTGCCAATGTAAACTGAGCTGAATCAGTCCCCTTGTTCTCATTCATGTAACGGAATATTGTAGCACCCAAAGCAATGTTTGTCAATGCGCTTAAGGTTAAACTTTGGCCATTTCCCAGTAGTGCTCAAACATTTGGAGCGTCATCCGGACGTGGGCTTATAATCCCGGAAGTTTTGCAAGTACCCAGTAAGTTTCAAAAACCTTTTTCAAAAATTCGGCGTACTTTTTGTTATGAATTTCAACACCGATCTTTACCTCTTCGCTATCAACGTTCCAGTTATAAATAGACACTATATCGTCATGAATTGTTAACTCTTGCTGTATGTCAAGAGCCTCTCTGGGAAGATAACGGACCTTATAATAATCTTTATATGCTATTACCTTAGTTTCTTCTAAGGCGTGTCTGGCATCTGAGTTTTCAAGGGAGCGACACGAAATTTTTCTCTCAGTTATAAGGGCTCTATATTTTTCCGCCCATCTGGCTCCAGCAGCTGAGGCAAGTGTTTCGTCGGTGCTGAATATACAAATTTCACCTTTGGTCTTGAGTTCATTCCAGAGCATTTGCTTTAATCCGGCTGAACCCTCAAAGGTGACTACCTTAAAACTACTGGCTGGAGCCTCTCCCCTGACTGTTTGGAGCATATGCATCGTTTCGTCAAGTACGCTTCTTTGACGTGCTAATGCGACCTCTTGGTCTACGAGCAGAGCTTCTAGAATGGCAGGCTCTGCCGCCTCTATATGCTTGCCGCCTCTGTCGTCAACGGAAACACGGACTAAGCTTTTTGCGCGTAAATCTTCAATAATCCTATAAACAGTGGTGCGGCTAATGCCAGTGACCCGATTGATGATTAAAGGTGTTTTAGAGCCTTCCTGAAGTGTCATAAATATTAATGCTTCTTCCTCAGTAAGGCCTAACTGTTGAAGTAAAGATTTTAGTTGATTGTTTTGCAACTTGGGAGACATTTTTACAATTGTAACATAAAAATATAAGCTTTGCAATGTTAGGACGATTTTTTAATCTTTTAATCCACTTTCAGTCATGGCAACCAGTAATAAAATTTTAGTAACTGATAACTTGTTTATCTATGACGAACATATTAAACGCTTAAAAGAAGCTGGCTTTGAGATTGAACGATTGAGCAAATCCCAAGCAACTGAAGAAGAGCTGATTGAGGCTATCAATGATAAAGTTGGCTATATTATAGGTGGTATCGAGCAGGTATCAGAAAATGTTATCAAATCAGCCAATAACCTAAAGGCAATCGTGTTCTCTGGGGCGGATTGGGCACACTTTATAACTGGCCATAAAGCGGCCACTCGTAAGGGTATCGCTATTGCCAATGCTCCCGGCGCCAATTCCTACGCAGTTGCCGAGTATAGTATTACGCTTATATTGGTCATGCTGAGGCACATTTATGAACTCGGCCCCACAGGCACAACCAATTTTATGACCACATCAAGCCTGGCTAACTCGACCATAGGCATTATCGGTATGGGGCATATAGGTAGCGAGGTAGCTCGTATACTAAAAGGACTTGGAGCAAATAGGGTAATCTATTGGAATCGACATCGCAAATCAGAGCTCGAAAACGAGCTTGGCATAGAGTATGTGACGCTTAAGGAGCTGTTTAAACAGTCTGATGTAGTAACGAATCATTTATCTTCTGGAGTTGGACCAGCATTTATTGGAAAGGGGTTCTTGAATAGACTGAAAGACGATAGCTTGGTTGTTAACACCGGTTATAGTAAAGCGTTTGATATGAATGCTTTATACAAAGAACTTTTAAGTGGCCGTTTGCGTGCAGCATTTGATGACCGTCCACCAAATCGGTTTAAAAAACTACCTATCAGTAACTGGTTCAGCTCTCATGAAAATGCTGGTTATAACACGGCCCATGCTAATAAATTGGCTAGCGACATGTCCACAGAAAGCATGCTCAACTTAATTACCATTGGTCGGGATTCACACCTTGTTAATCCAGAATACATCAGAAATAAGAGTTAGCAGATTTGTGATAATCCTCGGCAACTACTATTGCACTTGTAATATCTAAGCTTTTATGCTTAAATATATATTGTGAGTGTTAACACCTTTGTGTCACCCCAGATACCAGAAATAGGCGAGCAAGCTTATTCGGGTTATACTGAAGTTTCCCGACTTGACCCTGATGTCCTCCAGATCCTAACCCAACATCGTCCTCTCGACTCCTGGGCTATTTGTGATGCATTTTCAACCGGCTCAACCGGTACTTCACCTAATGAAGAAGTCTTACGTTATCAAGGAAACATGGGATGGGACCGGCTGCCTCCTGATCAAGACTTTCAAACTGCTTTTCACGCAGTGAGAGATAAGATAATCAGAGATGCCGAAGCTGTCCTAGGTAGCAATCGTCTCGGGGTAATGATTCAGGCTAAGCGTACTGGGCCTTATTCCCAACCGCTGGATGATTACGATAAGGTACCGCATCTCGATTTCGTAAGGTTAGATCAGCGGGTACTTGCGTATTATCTTAGCACTGCCTCTCCGACAAAATTTTTTGTCGGTAGTTTCATCTTCAGAGAGTTCTTGGACGATTATTCGAAGTCGCCAGACTTTACCAACCTCAAGGTCCAGCAGCCGCTACCGAATCAATTGGTGCGAGCCGAGGGTATAACGTGTATACACGCCCCAGCTGCTCCTGGAGCCAACCGACTTTTTATCCGGGCATTTGTCGAATCAATCGAAGAGAAGGGTTCAATTTAGAAATGCAAATGCGACTCAAACTGGAGGACTATACGCCTCGCGTAGATACAGGCTACCCGTAAGCGGGCAACATGCTAGAATGACCGCATGAATATTGTCGTAACTGATTTCGTTGATATACCGTCAGCGATGAAAGCTCAGATAAAAGAAGGGGGGGTTATATATGATGATTTGCCAAAGAAGAGCCAGAGACTGCGACCTTCCCAGCCGATACTCATTCCGGAGCCTTTGAGAGCGCCTTCGTACAAGTTTTAGCCTAGAGGCTAGCGCAAATCCAGATGTTCAATTGAACCCGCGAAGAACCGGAATACCTCCAAGGGCTGCGTTACGGCAAGCAGGGAACCGATAACTTACATCCATGTACCTAGCGAATCTGTAACGCTCCGAATCTTTATCCGTACGTTTGTCCAGGTAGCCTAAGCTAAAGGTTCTAGCTAATAAACACATATCGGGTAGTAAGGCGTGGAATTTCCTCGGTTTGCTATATTAGAATTCTTCACTAGGCGTAAAACCTGTCGGGAAATCTGGGATAGATTTACTGCGGTCAACATACTCCTCAACAGAATCAAACTTCCAGCGGTGTTCTTGCTCTCGGCCAAGCGTGACAATAGTGTTTTGGCTGGCTAAACCAGCCGCTTGATGGGGTTCTAGGTCTTTATAAGTTTTACAAAAATCCAAAGAAGTATCGCCGTATTCGTCGCTAAAAAAAGCTTGCCTATATATCCATATGTCAGTCATAAAATAACCACCCCAGCCCCATATAAATACGATATGGTATATGCCTATTTGTAACTCTTCGGAATACTTTGCATAGAGCTCATCAAGCTTTCGCAGAATATGTGCCGAATCCTTGACTATATTTTTAACAGAATTATCATCTGACTTTACTGGATAAATTATAAGAGGTACGTCATTTGCCCGATGATTAAATGGCTTGTACTGGTGGGGTGTTAGGTTTCGCATATGAGCTTTTATTTATATATATCCCAAATGTTTTAACAGTTTATCATCAATTTCGACCATGCCAGTCCTCTCTGCTTGTTCACGCCGCTTTAGACTAACCTCACCAGGCAACCGAATTTGTTCGCCCCATCCAGTACGCGAACCCTTTACTTTTTCTACCAACTCAGATACAGACCGTTTAAATACTTGTTTTCCGGCTAGCAGGTCGGGGTCAATCACTAAAATGAATGTGCCCCATTCATGATTAATTGCTGGATCACAAAAAGAAGCACCCACAAGTGGTCCTGCTAATAATTCCACCATTAAGGCAAGTGACGAGCTTAAACTGTCTCTCCCGTGAGGCAGCAGGGATCCTTCCATAGCCCGGTTTGGGTCAGGCGTAAAATTACCATCTTTATCAATTGCATAAAAATCAGGTAATCTATCTCCACGAATTTGAGCCATAATGAGCGCGTACCAAGTGCAGGCGCTGGTGGTGTAGTCAAAGAATAATGGTTCTCCTTCAGACGGGAATGCCATGCTGACAGGATTAGTGCCAAAAAGGGGATCAATACTACCAAATCCAGTCTGCACGGCTGGTGATCGGCTCATAACCATGCATATTAAATCTTGTTTAGCTGCTTGGTAAGTATAATATGACTGCGCGCTAGTACTTGAAAAGATTCCATTAACGCCGCTTATACCAATACCGTGCGTATGTGCTGAATCAATCGCCATAGATAATCCAATGTTAGCTGTGAATGGTGCCGGATGACCATTACCCTGGATAAGATTAGAGCATTTTTTTGAGGAGGTCTGAATTTCACCTCGAGGTATTACATCTTGCAAAGGCTCAGTTCCCGTCAGTTTTATTACTCCTTGAGTATTTTTACCCGTTACATCTGCCCATATAAGGACGTCGATTACTACTTTGCGTTGATCAATGGGTAAACGACTTAGTGTATCGTTCATTTTTTCTGTCAGCCACTCAATTTTTACGAGCATAGTCATTATTATAACGGCTTACTGTTAGAATGGTCGAAAACTGGTAAATAGTCATAACATAATTGTCGAAACAAACTAACACTTAACATGTTAAGTGTTAGTTCATGGTACTGAATATTAAATTAGGGTTGGGATACCCGGTAAACGACTCTGGACAGGCTGAATAGTGGAAATGGAGTAGGTTTGGTAATCTTTATCCCTCTGTCAGTATCTAGCTATCGCTCCCGAAACTGAAGCGTGTATTATTAGAGTTATGAGAATACTGTTTTTTGGTGATAGTGTTGTGCAGGGGTTTTGGGACCTGGAGTATGGGGGTTGGGTAAATCGTATTCGTCTGGAGCATGACAGATTAACGGTTACTAACTTGTCAGGACATTGGCCTGCATTTTTTAACCTCGGCATTGACGGAAATTCCACCGCAAGTGTGGTGAAGCGTCTGAGCTATGAGGTTGAAGCCAGGCGTTTTCAGGACGATCCATTCGTTTTAGTTTTTCAGGTCGGTATAGTCGACACCACATTTGCCGGTGATGAAATAATGGCTACGCCGGAACAATACAAAGACGAGCTGGACGTGCTAATAAGTGGTGCCCAGCACTATAGCGATAAAATCCTCTTTGTCGGTCTAACGGCGGTGGATGACAAGCTCTGTAATCCCTGGCCACATACGCGTGGCGGAGTTAGTCTTAAAAACGAGCGGATTCTGCAGTTCGAGGAAGTTCTGCGCAAGGTTTGCCTGGAGAAGAAACTGCCCTGTGTGCAGGTTTTTGAGAAGTTCCAGGCGGAGCAGGAAAAGCGGGAATTGCTTGCCGACGGCCTTCATCCAAACGATGCCGGACACCAGCTTATAGCCGACCTAGTCAAACCCGAGCTGGACAAGCTTCTATGAGAGCAGTTAGGAATGCAATTTTAGGTTTGTTGGTAATCGCAGCCATAACTATCGGACTTAACAATGCTGTAATGGCCCAATCTGTGCAACCTACCGGGCAGACCAGTCCGCAAACTCAGAACCCGCAGGTACCGGTGGCGCCCAATCTGAATGCAACACCTTCGTCATTACAGTCCAGTACCAGCCAGCAGGTACTGGGGACCTCCACCAACCAGTTCTCGGGACCGCTGCAGATCGGTGTCTCCAGAAATGCTAATATTGTTTTAGTCCCTAAAGCTCCGGATAATCCGCTTGATTCGTCCCAAAACTTTGAACCTAACACCAACGGGTACGGCTTAAGCAAATTAATAGTAGGGTTTGTGGGTTGTCTGACGATAATACTCGGGCTCGTCGCCATATCGGTTGCCAGCAAAAGAAAACCTGTTTAGCGTAAGCGTAATTTGCTACACTGAACTTGTTGCATATCTTTCTTTGAGGCTAAGGGTAAAATTGGCGAGAAAGATATTGCAATTATTGTGCCGAAGAGTCCGCCTCAGGCGGACGATGAGAAGCAAAAGGGTGTTAGCTTTCCGATAACTTTTGGCCGCTAAGGTCAAAGATAAGGTATGTAATGAGTTCACAGATAGCTGAAGGAAGATTTTAATGGCTAAGAATGGCAAAAAAGACAAAAATGCTCCAGGCCCGGAAAAAGCCGCAGAAGCAGAGCTAGAAGCCAAGGTTGAGGCCATGATGGAGCCTGGCTCCGAACCGGATGCAGCTCCGACAGAATCACAAGTAACGGGTGATGAGGTAATAACCCCGACGGCTCCATATGTGGCCGAAGCAGATAAGTCAGCTCAACCAAGTCAGCCGACAGCCATCACGGTAACGGAACATGCTGCAGACCAGGCAGAGGAACCGCCCGAACCCAGTGTCGAACCAAAACAGCCCGATCCGGAGGCCGAGGCGATTGAGGCACCGGCTGCTACGGATGCCGACAAGCCCGAACAACCCGAGCTGGAAGCCGAAGAAATTGACGCGCAAGCTACGGAGTCGGAAGACGATATAGCGGAGCCTGCAGACGAGCCCGCACAGGCCGACCCGGAAGTCGATAGTGTAGTAGACGACATCGTGGCCAAGGAAGGCGACGATATACTGGCCGCCGAGGACGAGAAAATCGCCGCGGCTTTTGTTCCGCCAAAAACCGGCTTCCGGCAGAAGCTAAAAAATTTCTTTGCCAGTTGGTGGCAAAGTCGTAGGGCGCGGAAGGCGACCATTGGTGGCCTGATCGTGCTGCTGTTTGCGCTCATAATGGTGCCGCCATCCCGTTATTTTATACTGAATACCGCTGGCATAAGGGCCAGCGCGTCACTGATGGTGTTGGATGACAGCACTCAGCAGCCTCTGAAGAACGTGAATGTGAAGCTGGCTGGCAAGTCAGCCCAGACAAACAATGAGGGCCGCGTCCGGCTAGAGGGCTTGCGCCTGGGCGCGAGCGATCTTGTGATAGAAAAGCGGGCCTTTGCCCCTTTGAATCGCAAAATCACTATTGGCTGGGGCAGCAACCCATTGAAAGATTTTGGTATAACACCGGTGGGTAGCCGCTATAGCTTTACGCTGACTGACTTTCTTTCTGGTAAACCGGTCGAAAAAGCCGAAGCCACTAGCGGCGAGGCTAACGCCGTTTCAGACAAAGACGGCAAGCTTGTACTGACCATAGACAAAAGCGACAAAGAAGAGTTTAAGGTAAACATTAGCGCCGAATCGTACCGCAGCGAGGAGCTGACCATCAATGCCGATGATAAGTCAGAGCATCCCCTAAAACTAGCGGCGGCCCGAAAGCATGTTTTTATTTCTAAGCGTAACGGCAAATACGATGTCTACAAGATTGATGTGGACGGCAAGAACGAAGAGATAGTGCTTAAAGGCAGCGGTAGCGAACGCGAGGATATGATATTGGTGCCGCATCCCAGCCACGACGTGGCGGCCTTGATATCTACCAGAGAAAACGTCCGTAACCGCGAGGGCTATTTACTAAGCACCTTGAATGTCATTGACCTGGGCAGCGATAACACCGCCAGCAAAGTAATACAGTCAGAGCGTATCCAGGTAGTCGACTGGCTTGGCGACCGGCTGGTTTATGTGCAGATTGCGGCTGGTTCTAGCGCTTCCAGCCCGAACCGCCACCGCTTGATGTCGTATGATTATAAAACCGAAGACAATAAAGAACTGGCTACAAGTAACTATTTCAATGACGTCCTGTCTGCCAACGGACAGGTTTATTTTGCCGCCTCAGCCGCTTATCAGACGGGCGGGGAGGTGAACTTTAGCCGGATCAATGCGGACGGTAGCAACAAGCAGACCGTGCTGGACAAAGAGGTATGGAATATCTTCCGGACGGAGTACGACCGTCTAAGCCTGTCCGTGCAACAGGAATGGTACGATTACCGCTTAGGTGGCAACAAGCCAGAAAAAGCCAGCGGTCCGCCGGTTGTACTAAAAACTCGGATTTACATGGACAGCCCCGATAAACAGCGCAGCCTGTGGGCGGAAGACCGCGACGGCAAAGGCGTCTTGCTAGCTTACGATGTACCCAGCAAAAGTGATAAGGTTCTAAGGACCCAGAGCGGCCTGAAGTACCCACTGCGCTGGCTTAACAACACCTCAATCATCTATCGTATACATACAGACCAAGAAACTGCCGATTACGCCATGAACCTAAACGGCGGCGAACCCGTAAAAATCCGCGATGTCACCAACACTGGCGGTGTTGACCAGTGGTATTACTACTAGCCCATGAGGGAAGGTGAATCCTCCCCTCATCGCGCAGGGAAAATGGAATACATTTTCTCTGGCTGCTCCTCTCCCAAAGCGGAACCAAAAAGACCGGAGTGAATCCGCCCTTTTTGCGAATTTTCTAATTTGGACTTGTTATATCTAGCATCGAAGCACATTTGGTAAACTAATACAGGAGATTTAAGTTGACTGAGTTACCCGCCCAAAACACTACACTTATAGAGCTGCATGTCCCGGATTTTGAGCCCATCAAGGCTTATTACAAACAGCTAGGTTTCACGGTCGCGTGGGAGCGCAAACCCGAAGAATTCAAAGGTTATCTTGTAGTCAGCATGAACCAGAATATCATCTGTTTCTGGGGGGGGAATGAACAGGTTTATGAGCACCCATACTTCAATCAGTACTCGAGAAACTCTAAACGTGGCTACGGAGTCGAACTAGTTATTATGGTTGATGACATTGAGCAGTATTATGAACGGGTTAAGGATTTTGTGAATGCGGTTGAGCCGCTCAAAACGCAACCCTGGGGATTAAAAGATTTCCGGGCCGTTGATCCTGCAGGTTATTACTTACGGTTTACGTCAAACCACGATATCGTTAATGCAAAGTATTCGGTTAAATAGTATGTGGAAGGAAGAGGATAATTGCTTGGTTAGGGAGTTCAAGTTTAAGGATTTTAAGAGGGCTTTGGAGTTTGTTAATAAGGTTGGAGAGTTGGCGGAAGAGGCTAATCATCATCCGGATATTGAACTAGGCTGGGGAAGGGTAAAAGTGAGCCTAACCACCCATAGCGAGGGCAAAGTAACAGATAAAGACCTAAATTTAGCCGCCGAAATCGACAAATTATAACTTCAAATTCTATCTGTCTTTACGCATTTCGCACCAGCCAGCGGGATCGGGGGCTCCGCGTCAGAGCTGGATGGCTTGTGCGAAATGCGAGTTATTTGAGTTCGCAGATGGTTATTATGCCGTCAGCGTGCAATATGCCGCGCCAGACACGGTTGCGGAGCTGGTAAGGCTTGCCTATCTCTATATCGTGAGCCTTGCTAACCTGTCGGGCTTTTTGCAGGCCTTTGACAATCAAGTCGCGTTCGGCATTCGTATCCGGATGGATCATATGCGTGACCTGGGCGTTATGGCGTATAAACATCAGGCCGGTATCCAGAGAAGCAGCCCCCACCCAGAAGTGGCGGTTGCTTTCTTCGGCTCTGTTTTGTAGTTTCCAAAAAAATACGTCGTCGCGGTATTGCGGTTCCACATCAAAGCTCGTGGCCCAGAAACGCACATGGTGCCGATGCCGCGGGTTATTATCCAAGGGCAGCTCAAAGCCCAGATCCTGCTTACGGCCGAATAAATAGAGGCTACTAAATGGCGCGTTTGGATAAGGTATTTTAAATAACAAACTTAATCCCATCCTGAACATGGTTTTAAGAGTGCGTTTGTCAGCCAGGAACCACCCGGCTTTTTGCATGGAATCAATCAATTGTTCCCGCGCCCCAATCAGCCCGATATTTATGGGGTCGGAGGCAAAACCATCTGGTGTAACGCAGTAAAGCGGCAAATGCCGCGGCTTAATGACGATCCGAACCAGCCGCATGGCAGCCGGGATAAGCCCATAGGCGGTAACGATATAGGTGGTTAATATGGCCAGATCAACTGGTATTCGGCGCTCAATAACCGGATAAAAATCTTTGACAACAAAGTAAGTTATCACTAGTCCCGGGATAAGCACGCTGACGCGTTTGATAAATCGGAAAAAATAAGCGATCAAAATGTTACCAGAGGCTCCTTGCCTTTAATATACTTTTCAGTATAAACCTGAAGCGAATAGTGAGTTGCATAAACTCCTCTTATGTTAAAATATCGTTAAGGAGATAACACTTTAAATGAAAACAAGCATCAAACTAGCGGCGACCATTAGCTTGATTGCGCCCCTATTACTATCCGGCGTAGCCATGGCTATAGAAAGCCAAGAGACGGAGCCAAAGCCAACACAGGTAGCCCATACAGAAACGTCTACTAACGATGAATCGGAGCCCACGACGGATAAAACTGCGCTGCCACAACGGCTAGAAAAACGGCAGGGCGAGCTTAGGACAAAGCCAAGTTTGGTGGAGCAGAAGCGCTTGGAGTTGCGCTGTAAACCTGCCCAACCATTATTTAAGAACTTTGGCGATAAGGTTCGGGCCAATGTGGATAGCCGTCATAAAGCCTACGAAGCGCTGGAACAACACCTTACCACAATCACCGAAAAGCTAGACGCCAAAGGCGTGGACACTACAGAACTAAAAAGCCAACAGAAAATCCTAGACGATAAGATAACGGTTTATAACAAAGACCTAAAGACTTACCGTCAAGCACTGACTGATCTCAGCACTATGGATTGCGCAGCGAATACGGCTGGTTTTAAGGCCTCACTTGAAGAGGCGCGGAAGATGAGGGAGAACCTGAGCAAAAGCATTGCTGATATCCAGACTTATGTAAAGGAAACCATAAAGCCTACACTGGTCAAGATTCGCCAAGAGCTGGCACAAAAACAGGAAACCGAGGAGAGTAACTAGCCATGGAATTTTCACCAAACCAATCCGATCAAGACGAAAATTCGATACCAGTAACCGTCAACTCTGGCAGCACTAACGGACCTGGTGGTGCCCCTGTGGTCCGTGACTCAATGCTTAGTACGCCGTCCTCCGACTCCACCTCGACGACCACTCCAGCTCCCTCATCGCAGCTGAATGATACTCCGCAGTCAGAACCCGGCGCCGCTTCTACGACCTCCCAAGACCATCCAGCCAGCGAGAATAGCGTGCCTCCGGCTACACCGCCCAAGACAAAGCATCCCCGACCCAAAGGCGCAGTGATTGCAGCCATCGTTATATTCTTGCTTCTTGCCGGTTTGAGCGTTTTTGCTTACATGAAAACCAAGAATAAGACCGAATCAGTAGCGGATAAGCCAGCCGCCACAACTCCAGCCGTACAAAGCGCCGTAACACCTCAAGACGTCGACAAAACCAACGAAGAATTAGACAAAAGTCTAAACAACGCCAGCGACGCCTCGGATATCAACCAAACCGACCTCTCCGACCGCGCCCTCGGCCTGTAAAAATACTTTTATAAGAGCAAAGAACGGTCTAATTCTGGATTTTCTACTATGGTCATACCACTGGATTGTGCATGTTCTCTAAGTACGCTATCAGGCTTAATGCAGTAAGCATTTCTTATTGGAGTGGCGTGGTCTAGCATGCCTATATCACCAGCTGAATCACCAAATACATAAACGAGTGGAGTAGGGGCTTTTGCTAGTATTTGCTCAACTAACTGACCTTTAACTGAAGAGCTTAGGGCGGATGCTACCTGACCCGTATAGTTTCCGTCAGAGTTTATCTCTAAATCAGTAGACAAATAGTCTGCACCAAACAAATCTGCTATAGGCTGTGTGACGAAATCAGGTTCAGCACTCACTATGGTTAACTTACCCCCATCTCGCTGAAGGTCTGTAAATGTTGGAGAAACCCAAGGATATAAACTTAGTACTTGAGGTAGGCACATGCCAGCGATAAGCCGAACTCTTGAGGCCTTCTGGCCTTTTAAGGCCATCGCCGCGAACTCCAAGGCTTGAAGAACGAACTTACCATAGTCAGTCCCCTCGGCCACAAAAGCATCATGAACATCCTGTATTCTTTGACCTTCACTACGAGCAATGATTCCCTCGCTTGTCAAAGCCTCACATACCGGAAACAAAGTAAATCCAGGCGTGATAGTTTGGTCAATATCAGCGAAAGCCTGCGCGACGTTAGCTCTCACTTAAGTATTCCTCGGCCAACAGGTCAACATCGAAAGCACCCGGTGGGCGCGTGACGCCCGATAGGTCAAGTCGTGCATCTGTAAGGTGAGTGACCTCAAGGAGCCCACTGTCTCGGAGACTTAATAGACATCCTTCCGTACCGGGTCGAACCAAGTCAGTATGGCTTGACGCTGTTAAAAGGGCATCAATATCTGTAAAATAAGCTCTTTTTGCTTCAGGAGTGGAAACTGCATCAGTGCATCGACTTGCAGCTTCATCATCGAGCAACAGAGAGACATTTATACCTAGAAGCCAACCTAGACTTGAATCTGTTCCTACAGGCCAATCACTCAACACGAACGGTTCCTCAATTCGAGTGGTCGCATGGACATCTGCAGCATCGACGCCCAATTCCTCGCTGACGCATCGCCTAATCGTTTGCTTGACGGGCTCAACTTCCGTCTGCGTGCCATTCCTACTGCCCATCACCGTTTCGGATATTAACCCTATACTTCCATCAGCGACCTTATGGTTACCCCTATGTTCGATTACCAATACTTCACCCAAGAGATTTAGCAGGACGATACCTACACCTATTCTTCTGTAGCCAGCTTGTCTTAGTCTAGCTAGTTCTGATGGTCCCATTTCAAAAAAAATTCCGGGATGCTGTATCGCTAGCGATTCACCTCTAACCGGTCTGTCGCGATTTCTAGAAGGGGGGGCAGTCACTTATTTACAATCCTATCAAAATATTGGATAATTATACTCTATGTATTTCTGAAAAGCAATATTTCAGACAATAATAGGAAAAAAGTTCGCTATAGTACAATTATGCATGGAGAGTATGTTGTGCTGGTGAATAAAACTGGCGTGCCAATAGGTAGCGCGCATAAAATAGCGGTACATAATGATTCTACCCAATTGCACCTGGCCTTTTCTTGCTATGTTTTTAATGACAATGGGGAGTTTTTGGTTACGCAGAGGGCGCATGTCAAAAAAGTTTGGCCTGGGGTTTGGACCAATAGCGTATGTGGCCATCCGGCGCCAGATGAACCGATGGGGGATGCTATTAGGCGGCGGCTGGGTTTTGAGCTGGGGATGACGGCTACAGACTTCAAGAATTTAGTGCCTGACTATATTTACAAGACGCCACCCTTCAATGGGATTATTGAGCACGAGTTCTGCCCCATTTATATAGCCAGATCTACAAGCCAGCCCCAGCCAAACCCACAAGAAGTAGAGAATTATAAATGGATGAAGTGGGAAGATTACGTAGCAGAAACAGAATCTGACCCTGGAAACATCTATTCCTGGTGGTGCAAAGACCAACTCCGGCTAATCAAAACCCACCCCCTAATCTTAGAATATTCAAAGGCTAAATAATAAGCATTGGACCGACCATAGGGAGTTCTGTGGGCACGACACCGTACTGGTTTGGCTGGCTACAGCGTTTTTGCCCGCTTGTGGGCTTTTGGGTACCTTATGCCGATTCAAAAGTTACAGAACTTTGATATTTTGGTAAAGTGCCCCACCCTATGTCTTAGGGACTTGGGAGCTAATAACCTTTATATTATTTTTTTCAAAGGCTTTTTTGAGCAACTGATATAACTCGCTGGTGATTTTCCACTGTTCGGCTGCCGATGTCTTACCTGCAATGTTAATAACTATCCCGTCTTTATCGAACCCCTTCATGCCTTCAAAGCGTGGCGGTTCGTGTATCTTGTGCTTGAACTCCGGTGTGGCCGCTAGCTCTTCACCGACGTGGTTGATGATGTGTTCCAGCCTTTGAAGGTCCGTATCATACGCCACAACTATGTTCTCGTTTATCCTTGAGTACCCGATGGTCTTGTTGGTGCTAACTGCGATCGTTCCGTTCGGGATATGGTGCACGTCGCCGTTCAGATCCCGAAGCACGGTGGTGCGGATTGTTACGTCTTCCACAGCTCCGCTGACCGTGCCCAGTTGGACTATATCGCCCACTCGGTATTGGTTTTCTATGATAATAAATATGCCGCTGACAAAATCTTTTATAAGGCTCTGGGCGCCAAACCCTAGTGCGATGCCCAAGAACCCGGCGCTTGCCACCAAAGGCCCGGTATCTACGCCCAGCTCGTTGATAATCATGACCGTGGCAATTATGTAGACACCTACCCGTGCTGCGGCTCCTACCAAGCTATTCAGGGTTCTGATGCGCTTTTGCCGGTCACCTTTGGTCGGGTAAAGGTCATCACGGATGGTATGGCGCAGCGCGCTACTGATTATTTGTGCGCTGAAATGCCGCAACACCCAGGCACCAATCAGTATGACTAAAATATTAATCAGGTGTTTATCTATCCAGCCATTTATCAAGCGCCCTACTTTGTCCAGGCTTAACGTCAAACTATAAGGTACATATTCCCACATTTCACACTTCAGTATACAGTTAACGGTATACAGTGAACAGTAAATGGAGACCGTTTTGTGGGAGCAGTAATACTTAACACGTTAAGCGATAGAGAATTGGTAAAGCTATTAACGGACGGAGCAGTCGGTGTTTTACCGACGGACACCCTCTATGGCTTGGTATGTCGTGCGGCGGACAAGCAAGCCGTCAAGCGATTGTACGGGCTAAAAAAACGTGAGCATAAACCCGGTACAGTTGTTGCCGCAAACATCGATCAGCTGGTTGAACTAGGCATAAAAGCCCGCTACCTAAAAGCCGTAGAGCAGTTTTGGCCTAATCCTATAAGCATTGAAATACCCCTAGACCCCAACTTGGACTATCTACACCAAGGCACTTTCCGTCAAGCTTTTCGTATACCTGCCCAAGATGAAATACGAACTTTGTTGGAACAAACCGGCCCGCTATTAACGACCAGTGCCAATAACCCAGATGAGCCAGTAGCCAATAAATTAGAAGAAGCCCAAAATTACTTTGGCGATAAGGTAGATTTTTATGTGGATGGCGGTGATTTATCCGATCGCCTGCCATCGACTCTGATTAGAATAGTGGATGACGCCGTGGAAGTTTTACGCGAAGGGGCTGTTAAGATTAATGAAGCCGGAGAAATAGTACATTACTAGTAAGCTTTGCTTATGAAATACACCACCACCACCCCTTATATAGCCAGTTTTGTAATTGTGCGTAAGGGCAACAAAATAGCTTTCGTCCTAAGGGAGCATACCAAATGGATGAACGGTTACTATGGCTTGCCTTCGGGCAAGGTCGAAAATGACGAAAGCTATTTGCAAGCAGCAGTACGGGAAGCTAGGGAAGAGATTGGCATAGAGATTAAGCTACGTGACCTAAAATATCTGCATACTTCCCACAGAAGGGAAGGATTATACTGGGTTGATGTTTATTTTGAAGCTATGAAGTGGAAAGGCGAACCTTGTAATAACGAGCCCAATAAGCATAGTGAATTCGCCTGGCTGGATATGGATGATCTGCCTGAAAATGTAATCACCTCCGTCCGCTTCGTCCTAGAGCAAATCAAACGCGGCAAAGTGTATAGTGAATACGGTTGGGAGGAAAAATAAATGGCAGAAGCGCAAGAGTTGATTAGGCAATACCTACCCAAGATTAATGTTATGCAACTGGCCACTTCGGTTGATAGCCAGCCCTGGCTATGCATAGTACATTATTATTCTGATGAAGACCTTAACTTTTACTGGATAAGTACTCCCGAAAGACGTCATTCGCAAGAGATAAAAGACAATCAAAAAGCTGCAGCCGCTATTCTGGTTCATGAAAATAATCCGTCAAAATTATATAATCGGCATATCTATTGAGGGAGTGGCAGAACTGGTCGGAGACAAGATTGAAGCCCAAATTGTTAATAATTATATGAAAAAACTAAATAAAGACCCAAAACTTATGGCAGATATACTCAGTGGCAAAAATCCGCACCGGTTTTACCGTTTAAGGCCAACGAGCTTCGTACTTTTTGATAGCAAGAATTTCCCAAGTAACCCCCGCCAAGAATGGCGGGCAACATGAAGGTAATTCTACTACGCGGTTTCTTAGGATGGGTTTATTGCTACCACTTACCTAAATAATCGCGGGCGATTCGAACTACATCATCATCTTCGTCTTTCAATGCGGCACGCAATGTTTCCATGACCTTCGGGTCGCGACTCCCGTGACTAAATAACGCAAAGGCGGCCCTGAACCTGACGTATAGATTTTCATCACCAACCACCAAGACCATTAATTTATCCAAAGTCCCTGGCTCTAACTCTGTGTCGGACTTTTCAATGATGCTGGCTGCCAGGTCTCTTAAATTAGGATCCTTTACATCCAGGCCACTCTCTAAAGCCCATCCAATATATCTGTCATTTACTCCAGCAGAAAGAGCTCCGTCTACGGTGTCCCACTCCTCTTGTTGAGCCGCTTGAAGTAATAGGTCTAGGGGCATAGGATGCATGATTTCGCCAGCAGTCATTATTTGATGTATTTTATCATCATTTCAGATTCAACAGACCTACGAGCTTCGCCCAAAGTTATTACAAAGATTTAGGCTAATAAAATTACCACACACTTTAGACAGAAAATTCTAATACTAAAGGCATATGATCTGACACTAACGACTTTGGTACGTAAAATTTGTCTACTTTTACCTGATTATTCACGAAGATATAATCACAGACTACCTGATGAATACTCAGTTCGCTATAAGTGTTGCTGACACTATGCTCTTGGCATAAGTCGCGCAGACGGCTTTTTATAACGTCCAAGGACGGGCTATTTGGTGCAAGGTTGAAATCACCCGCTAATATAATGGCGCCGCTGAGCTTATCTATGTAGTCAGCGATTAGATTAGTTTGCAACTGAGTTTCACCGTTGCCTTGTTTGTCTGTCGTTAGATGATGTCCGTGATGATTTAGTATATGGACTTTGTTACCTCCACAATCTACTACCGTATGTTGAAAATTGCGGATGTTGTAATCATCAATAGTAATATCAAAACCCTTTTTATATGTTCCGCGCGTAAAGATTACTCGACGATTTTCTAGTGCGTGACGGCTTAAAATGGCGTTACCGTAATCTAGCTCCCGCTGCATATATTTCCAGGAATAAGTAGGCGCCATAAACGAGTGGTCAAAATCGCAAGCTGCTTTTATCTCTTCCAGCGGAGCGAACATCGCCCCCGACAAACCCTTTAGGTCGCACACTTCCTGCATGCAAACTATGTCAGGCAGCTGTTGGTTAAGGAAATCAGGGATCTGATATTGGAGTTTACCGCCCCAGATGTTTAATTGTACAAGTTTCACTTTTGGAATTCTTTTCGGATCCATTCGTCTAATGAATCACCGCCACCCCCGGCCATTGCCACCACCATGTCACCCTGACCCAGGTGTTTCTGGATGGTTGCCTTAAGGCTCTCGTTACGTTCACCAGGCTCGGCGATGCTGGGGTCGGAAAGTCGTGAAATCAGCTCCGCGGGTGTAATAATCCGTTGCTTAGGGTCTTCCCGTGCCAGATAGCTAGGTATCCAATAAACTTTCGTGGCGCCTTCGAAGCAGTCGCCGTAGTCATCCAGCATGTAATGTTGACGGCGGTTAGTCAGGGGCTCGTACACTACGATAAGCTTTTGGCCTTGTCCTTCCGCCGTTTCGGTAGCTACGCTCATGGCGCCACGTATTTTGTCCGGGGTGTGGGCATAATCGCTGTAAAGGTTCGGAATAATCTGTTCCATGCGCCGCTGAGAACCCGGGAAGTCGTTCATTAGCGCAATCAGCTTGTCTATAGGCTGCTTGATTAGCTCATGTGTCGCCTGTATGGCCAGCCACGCGTCCAAACGGTTATAAAGGCCTGCCAGGGTGATATGTTGGATTTCCGGTTTGCCTGAATCCTGTACCGAGTAACGGTTATCCGGCGTTAGGCCGAGATAATCGTAATCCTCTTGCCATAATACGGTTCGCTTACTTTGATCTATGAACTCCTGAAAGGCTTGCTGGTAATCTTCCCTGTTCGGAAAAATCTCGTGGTGATCCCAGGAAACACCCGTGATAAGGCTAAAGTATGGCTCAAACGCCAGAAAATTACGGTCAAACTCGTCACACTCGTAAATGAAATATTCACTGCCTTCCTGGTACTGTCCCATATCGCCAAAGCTAATCTTGGCGCCTACCGAATAGCTGATAGGTAATTGCAGCTGCTTAAAAAGCCAGATTACCATGGCCGTAGTCGTGGTTTTGCCATGCGTGCCAGCGATAGCGAGCAGCTTAAGTTTTTTCTCTTGCAAAATTAGGTTCAGCAGCTCGTCGCGTTTGCTCACTTTTATACTTTGCTGATGGGTAAAAGCGAGCTCCGGATGGTCTGGCGTACTTTTTCCTATGGCGGAAGAGTGCACGTACCAATCAATCGCTTTACGGTCATGTACGCGGGCAATATTTTCCCGAGATTGGCCGATGTGAATGTCGGTGACGCCTTTATTCGTCAGGTACTGGATATACTGCGAGTCCTGCATATCGGAACCGGAAACCTCATAACCAGCTTGTTTGGCAATCAACGCCAGCGGCCCGATGGCGGTACCTCCTATCCCAGAGAAGAAAATATGCATACTTTAAAGAGTACAGAGTCCAGGGTACGGAGTCTAGCCTTGTGCTATAGTTAAGGAAGTAATAAAAAATAAATAGTATGTTTAAAAAAATAATTTCCAGAATATTACGTCCCCGGCACTACTGGCGTGACATAGGATTCGACGAACTTAGCGAACTATATACCAGCATGATGTTCCGAAGCCTGGCAATCAGCCTAGCGGGTATTTTTGTCCCTATCTATCTTCTCAAGCTGGATTATAGCCTTGTGGAAATCCTCACCTTCTATGGCTTGTTTTTTACCGGCCGGGTGGCCTGGGATTTCTTGGCTGGCCACTTGGTGGCGCGTTTTGGTCCCAAACACAGCATTATAGTCGCTAATTTATTGCAGATAATGGCGGTTTTGATGCTAGTAACGATGAAAGACGTTGCCTGGCCTTTGTTTCTAATTGCTGCAGCGTTGGGTGGCGCTACCAGTTTTTTCTTCATCGCTTTTCATGTTGATTTCTCTAAAATAAAACATACGGAACATGGTGGCAAAGAAGTTAGTTTCATGAATATTATGGATCGAATCGGGGGGATGTTCGGGCCCCTTATAGGTGGTCTTATCGCTACATTTTTTGGTGCGACCTACATGTTTTTGGCGGCTTTGGTGTTACTGATGGTCGGACTCATACCATTATTTTTGAGCGGGGAACCGGTGCGCACTCATCAACGCCTAGACTTTCGCGGCCTGCCTGTCCATAAGCTCAAGGCCGACTTATTGTCATACGGAGCATTAGGGGTTGAAAATACTATTTCTTTAGTACTATGGCCGCTGTTCATGGCTATGTTTATCTTCCGTGATCAGCCTTACGCAAGTATAGGAATAGTTATCTCAGTGTCAGTTATTGCCTCTTTGTTCGCGGCAAGGGCGGTTGGCAAATTGATAGACAACCATAGAGGGAGAGCCTTACTAAGATACGGTGCCGCGGGAAATGCTATCCTGCACCTTGTACGTCCATTTACTACTACTTTTAGGGGAGCTCTTGGAATAAATATGGGCAACGAAACGGTGACGGTCGCTTATAGGTTGCCTTATCTCAAGGGTATGTATGATGCTGCCGATCAACTGCCGGGCTACCGGATAGTCTATATTGTATCCATGGAAGCTTTTGCCAGCATCCTAAAGGCAACCACATACTGGACACTCTGCATTCTAGCAACGGTGTTGAGCAGCTATAGCGTACTAAATAGCGCATTCGTTATCGCTGCTGTTGCCTCTTGTCTTATCATGACAGAGCGGTTTGCGGCGCTGGATTTAAGGGTCGGTAAAAAGTAATGGACAAACGTCATCTTCATCACATCTGGACCCAAATGCGGCCAATCAGGCCATGGTACTTCTTGATATTAAGTGTGATAAGCGTTGTTATATGTATCAACGCGCTAAGAAGTAACAACCTTATGATGATTAAGCTTCGTGATGAGGTGACGAAGGCCGATCAGCAGAACGGGGATACTGAAGGTGCCCTCCGGCGTCTAAGGGAATACGTCTACAGTCATATGAATACAGATTTGGCCAGTGGAGCGGGCGCAATAAGGCCACCCGTACAACTGAAATACCGTTACGAGAGGTTAGTGAAGGCCGAAAAAGAACGCGCCGCTGCCAATAACAGCAAGGTCTATACCGAAGCTCAAGCGGTTTGCGAACGCCAATTCCCAGCAGGACTATCAGGTGGTGGCCGGGTGCCTTGCATAGAACAGTATGTAACTCAGCATGGCAGTAGCGGAGAACGACCAATTCCTGACGATCTGTACAAGTTTGATTTTGTATCGCCTGTTTGGTCGCCCGACTTGGCTGGCTGGAGCCTGCTATCGAGCATGCTATTTGGCCTGCTATTTATTCTAAGATGGGGTCTAGACCGCTGGTTAAGGGCCGAATTACGTTAGCTTCCTAGATTCCTAACGGCGAGGTGTCGTGGGTGTAGGTGTCGGTGTGGCTGGTGCTGGAGTCGGCGCTGTGGGTGTGGTTGCGTTAGTATTTGTATTTGTGTTCTGGGCTGCTTCTTCACACTTCTGACCGTCTGGATTGGTCTGGGCGTATTTCTTGACCGCACCTGGTACGGTGTTCTCGGCTGTTTCGTCCTTAAGGTTTTCCCAGAAAATAATTTGTTCGCGATTAATGACCATTTCGTTTTGAGGACGATGCAGTTCACAACCGAGTTTGACTAATATCGGCGTGCCTTGTTGCTGTGTGCCATTTTTATCGGGCTGGACTTGCTGGTCTATACGCAGGTAGTAAATATCCTTTACCTTCATGAAGTTTTCGTTCAAGTTAGTAATGCGGCCAAAGTAAACTTGCCCGCCATTAAGGAAAACGGCCTGCAATTTGCTCTTGTCCACGCTTTTGAATTCGCTGACTGTACCACTGAAGAATATCGAACCGAGTACTGCTAGTACTAATATGGCGATCGAGAATAACAACACGATACTGCCCAGATTAAAGATGTTTAGCGATTTCTTACTCTTACTATGACTGCCAGAACCTGAACCAGGGCTAGTTCCACCGGCAGGGGCTGGCCCCGTCTGAGTATTAGACTGGTTGGGCCGTGTACCTCGCGACATAAATTCCATGCTTTTATTCCACCTTTTAGTTCATTTAATTACCGCCATAGTGTAATGCATAAGCGTTACGCAATGCAACCCACGGACACTTATTGAGTTAAGTAAGATGTGTTTAAAAGGGAAATTTTACTTCTTTTTTGCTTTCATTAAAACAGAGGTACAACAGGGGTATATCTTTCTGAAAGGTTAATTGCATGGTTGACAAACAAAATCGCACCAGAGTATGGTAGGGGTACCATTACTAATGATAAGAGAGGGAGACATACTAGGATGGCATACAAGCACACAAATTCAAAGGGAGTTACCTACTACCTAAATTCAAAGAAGGTAACGTTACGGGGCGGCAAAGAGCAGACCATTTATTACTTCAGTAAGGACCAGCGCCCGGAAGCTTCCGATCTGCCAAACGGCATGAGCGTGAACGAGAACCCTCGCAACGGTTTCTTGACAGTTAAGCGCAAGTAAATATTCTTGTAAGAGAGAAAAGAGAACCGTCCGGGCTAGTCCCGGACGGTTTTTATGACCTTTGCTCTGTGGAAATCAGTGTGACAGGGAATTCAATATTGGGTAATAGGCTCTTGACAGACTAGTCATTAGCGGTATACAGTTTCAATCAACATGGCTAACAAGGCAACTAAAAGTCTAGGCCGGATCAAAAATCTCTGGCTGGCAAAGAAGCCAGACTTTTCGCAATGGCAAAGCCTGGATTCTATGCAAAAAGGGGTAATAGTAGTTTTGGCTTTCGTGGCAGTGGGGCTTACTGGGACTTTTATTAGTCGGGCAGCTCAAATTACTGATGAAGAAACTGTAAGATTATCTAACGGCAAGGAAATCCGTCTAGGACAATCGGCGCAATCCGTAAAGCAAACTCTTGGTGATGATTTGTTCTTGCTCAGCCCGCGCCAATACGAATATCCAGGTAATGGCAACCAGCCAATCGAGGTCGTCATGGATATAGAGAAGGATCGCGTAGTAGTGATCCACCTGGTTAGCAACCAGGCCAACATAGTTAAATCCAGCGGTAACACGGTCGGCCTGAACCCAAGCCAGGCAGCCAGCAACGATCGTCGGGCGCGACCCGCAAATGGCCAGATAGCCCTACTTCGCAAGAATGCTTTAACTATAGAGCAGTCTAGATCGACCCAGTTCCTTTTGCCCGACCCCTGTGCTTCCGACGACAGATTAGGTCTGGTTTCTCTTGCCCAGAAGGGTCATATAGCACGGGTGGCCGAAGACCTTGGTGGTCCCGGCTGCTACAAGGGCGAACACAAGAACGATTAAGGCCAGGGCCTTTACTTCCAGACCAGTGGCCTGTCGCTGCTATCACCAAAGTTGAAGTTGACATCAGTTTTAGCGGCACGGTTCAGGTTATTGTTACTTAAATACCAAATACCACTACGGACTACGCCGGTCGTATCATAACCGTCACCGTTCCAGTCCCCCACTATCGGTGTATCATTCGAGTTACCTAAGCCTACGACTCCATCAGCCTGACCGGACGAATTACTATTGCGCAGGTAGAAGGTGCCGCTGCGCCAGATGCCAGGGGTATCCGTATTATTACCATCCCAATCCCCCACAAGAGGTGTATCTCCGGTCGAATTACCGTAACTAAAGGAGATATCCGCTACTCCGCTTGAGGGAGAGTTACGAAGAAACCAGCTCCCGCCACGGACTATGCCGGGAGTCTCGCTGCCGTTTCCATCCCAGTCACCACAAATCGGTATATCACCAGTTGCATTGCCATAGCCAAAGGTTGACTGGGCAGGGCCAGAATCGTTGGAATTGCTGATATACCATTGGCCGCGACGTACCACTCCTGGCGATTTAGATCCGTCACCATTCCAGTCACACATCAGCGTGCGGCTATCATTTGAATCTCCGTAAATAAACTGGTGCACGGTACGATTACCATCTCCTAAGAACCACGAACCTCCTCGCCAAACAGCCGGTTTCGAACGAGGTCGGGACGGCGCAGGCACCCCACCCGCAGGCCCAGAGGCACCCCCGCATGAGTTATATTCA
>CAZWFS010000002.1:0-109362 GCA_964633325.1 uncultured Candidatus Saccharibacteria bacterium
ACTCGTACACCTTGGTCTTCTCGACCTGAGCACCTGTGTCGGTTTGCGGTACGGACGGCTATGTACACGCGTTTAAAGCTTTTCTGGTCAGCACTCTGACAGGAATCCAGCCGTAAGGCCGTTTCATTCGTCACCCGTTAGATGACTTAGACGGATATAACCATGAATCCGCTCCTGCTACCATACCGCGCACTTTAAACAATACATAACCGGTACGGGAATATTAACCCGTTGTCCATCGCCTACGCTACGCGCCTCGGCTTAGGACCGACTAACCCTGGGACGATTATCGTGGCCCAGGAAACCTCGCTCTTTCGGTGGGCAGGATTCTCACCTGCCTTATGGTTACTCATTCCAGCATTCTCACTTCCTCACGCTCCACCGCACCTCACAGTGCGACTTCAGTGCTGAGAGGAACGCTCCTCTACCACGCAAGCCGGACGAATCCGACTCACATCCATATCTTCGGTAATATGCTTAAGCCCCGTTACATTTTCCGCGCAAGATCTCTTGACTAGTGAGCTGTTACGCACTCTTTAAATGAATGGCTGCTTCTAAGCCAACATCCTAGTTGTCTAAGAAATCTCACCTCGTTTCCCACTGAGCATATATTTAGGGACCTTAGATGATGGTCTGGGCTGTTTCCCTTTCGAGCGCCGAGCTTAGCCCCGACGTTCTGACTGCTGTAGTTCCACTACCCGTATTCGTAGTTTGTCAAGGGTGGGTACCCTTGCGGGCCCCAATCCAAAACAGAGCTCTACCCCAGGTAGCTACCGTACAACGCTAGCCCTAAAGCTATTTCGAGGAGAACCAGCTATCTCCAAGTTCGATTGGCATTTCACCTCCAACCACAGGTCATCCGGGCGTTTTGCAACTCGCTACGGTTCGGCCCTCCACGTCGTCTTACCGACGCTTCAGCCTGCCCATGGTTAGGTCACTTGGTTTCGGGTCTACTTGCTACGACTAGTGGGGTCTAGATAGGGCTAATAATAGGCTTTGAGAGCTAAAATTAGAAACTGAAATCCCGGAAAATTTTCGAGATGTATTCATCAATACATTTCGGTAATTTTACGCGATTTACAGAAACTAATTTTAACTCGCAATAACCATTCTTACCCCTATCTAGACCCCGATGGCCTATTCAGCCTCGCTTTCACTGCGCCTCCGTCAGATGACTTAGGCTTGCCATATACAAGTAACTCGCTGGATCGTTCTACAAAAAGCACGCCGTCACCCCTCACCTTTTTCATTAAGAATACGCTTCTTTAACTCCTGAAAACCTTTCCCGTGGTTCTTCAGTTTGCCCTCTCTTCTCCTAGCTAAAGATAAGCTTGTGTAGCCCTCAATATATAAGAGCTCCCACGGCTTATGTTTTGCTGTAAAGCTTGAGAGACTTCCATTATGTTCGTCAAGTCTTCGCTGGACATTACTAGTAACTCCAACGTAAAACAACTCCTTATCAACGCTCCGAAGAACGTAAACATAATGCATGAAGCAATTCTACACCTTAATAAAAAAGGTGAGGGGCTCCGACTCCTTGTACGCGCATAATTTCAGGATCTATTTCACTCCCCTTCCGGGGTACTTTTAACCTTTCACTCACGTTACTAGTTCACTATCGATCGTAAGATATATTTAGCCTTGGGACGTGGTCGTCCCAGCTTCAGTCAGGGTTTCACGTGTCCCGACCTACTCGACAATGGTAATGAGACAAAACCTAAAGGTTTTTTCTCATCGCGCCGAGAAAGAACATTTTCTCGGGCTGCTCTTTTTCCAAAGCAGCTGAAATTTTAACGAAGTAAATTCGCTAAAATTTCCATTGGTTGATATGAGCCCTTCGGGCTCAGTCCCATTACCTCTACAAATATAAGGTTTGCGAAACTTGGCATACCGGGCTTTCACCGTCTCTGGCGGAACTTTCCAATTCCTTCTGCTCGCCTCGCAAATTTCTGACCTTATGCAAGAGAATGGTAGCTCTTGCCGCCTCTTGCAGAACTCCGCCTAAGCGGACTCCCACAAAAGGTTGTTTGTAGTGTCACAACCCTCTTTAAGCATTAGCCTACCAGCCGTACCGGCTGCATCTCGCTGCGCTCGATATGAGGTTACGGGTTGTAGGTTATAGACTGAAAACTACAACCTGTCACCTATAACCTTGCTGTTATCGAACAAAGTGAGATACAGCTGGAGCTTAAAAAGTTTGGGCTCATCCGGGTTCGCTCGCCACTACTACCGGAATCGTTGTTTACTTTCTCTTCCTCGGGGTACTAAGATGTTTCAGTTCCCCCGCTTACTTCTACCTGTCCTATTTAATTCAGACAAGAGTGATTGGACATGACTCCAACCGGGTTTCCCCATTCGGACACCTTCGGTTCAAAGCTTGTTTGGCAGCTCCCCGAAGCTTATCGCAGCCTACTACGTCCTTCATCAGTATCTTACGTCAAGGCATCCATTATGCGCGCTTATGTAACTTTTTACGTACAGTATATGAGACTAAATCTTGCAATTTAACTCATTATCTTTCAGGACTTACGCAAGATAGCGCAGTTTGGGATGTTAGCCGAGCATCGAAGCGGAGACGTACAATAGGTACGTTGAGCATCGGAGTCGCAGGCTAGCGCCCAAAGTGCGCATTTTGCGTAAGTCCTGTGTGCAATTGACTAGTTATTGGTATTAACCAATAGCCGTTTGTCATTTACTTTCACATCCGATGATTCTAGCTCAATGTCAAACTGAACCTATCGAATGTATCTATCTCTCTAACCTAAATTGTTAAGTTGCAAAACTCAAAAGCACCCATCAGTAGACTGTAGATTTTCCTAGGAAGCTTGAGTTTACGCTGGAAGCCTGCAGGTTTATACCTTACGTCCTCTTGCCTAAACTCAAACTGTCATTACATTTTAGCAAAAATAACAGAGGCGGTCAACCCTCTATTGACGTCATAATCACTACGATATCGTATCAGTACCGAATCGGGTTTTAATCAAATCTATAGCAGCAAGCTATTTGATAAGGGCTACCACGGTGGCTATTGTGGCGAGGACTGACAGCCATAGGAGATGTCTTTGGAGATTACTAAGTAAGTGCTTCTTGCTCATCGTTGTCCTGTCTGACCTTGCGTAAGGTCAAATAGCGGGCTAGTAATGGTATGAATGGAATTAATAATGCCGGAACTACCAAGATGCTACTTACCAGCAGAATGATTACCACCAATATTAACATCAGCAGGAACGTTGGTACGATATGGTCGAAACGCCTGATGAGCAAGACCGGCAGGCTGATGAGAAGCCCGAAGACCGTGCCGTAAACCACTATGAAACCGATTGACTCCCGCAAAGCGCCCATATTGGCAAAACCTGTACTCGAACTACCCTCCAGGTTGACTGCTGTCCGTAACCCTAAGGCGCCACCAACCACTAACCCCACCAACCATCCGAGCATGAGCGCCAAGTACCCACTTCTCTCTTTCATACCTGAATTATACTATTAGTCCAAGCAATGACCATGGTGTTAAACATATACTTGCCAGAGTTTTTATTTTGCCGAGTCTCCTACCCTCGTGACCTTGCCACCCAGCTTGAAGGTATCACCGGCCCCCAGCTCGTCCGCTAGGTAGTTCATCAGCCAGTTCAGCTTCGCCACCAGAGTAATCGGACTCAATTCTTCGGTTATCTCCCGTTCCTCCAACTCAACTATGAGGGCGTTACTATTGGCTTGCAAGGTAGAAGCCAATGAGCGGATTCGCTTCTCGTCCTTGCCGTGGCTGTTCAGAATAATCACCACCGTATCCTCGGCTGTTTCCTTGGGCCCATGGTCATATTGGGCTACAGGCATGCCAATCCAGGATAACTTAGTCGTTTCGCTCAGCGTTAATGCTCCCTGATATGCTGTGCCGATGTTGGGGCCGCTGCCTATGACGTAAAGTCCCTTTGCAACTCTATTTCCAGTATATTGGGCAATTCCGCGCGCAGCGTCTTGACCCTGCGCCTCAAGGGATGTGAAATTTGCAGCAAGTGCTTCAACCGCAGGCGCGCAGTCGATGCCCAATCCCTGATACAAGACAATCAAGGTATTTATGTATGACTTGGTGGAAGAGTACTGTTCAGGCCCGGATTTAAGCTCAACCAATTGTTTAACGTTTGCTGCGTTTCCAAGCGACGAGGACGGCTGATCCGTTATAGATACTACTCCCTCAAATTTTTCCAAGTTCCAAACGGTTTCCGAACTTTCACCCGATTGTGACAGTAAAACACCCTGGGGCTGTATTTGGCCTGATAAATAATAGTAATACTCCGAGGCAATTAGCGGATTAATTTCTGCTCCGCAATAATAAAGTGTCAGCGGTGCGAAGTACGATGAACCCATTCCAATGTAAGGCACACCTATTGGAAGCTGGATATCACGATTCACTCTCAAGCATTCTTGAGCCCTCTCCGGTATCTCTTGTATCTCATCTATAAGACCCTTCAACCCAAATACCCCTTGTCTCTTACTGTGTACTTAACTGTCTTCCCTCAAGTATTTTCATACATTAGTCTAATCCTTTGGCTCTTCGACAGGCTCAGGGTCATCCTCCTTTCTGGCTTGCCATGGGCAAACACAGCGCGTCGAATGGTGGAGCGTATCGGATTCGAACCGATGACCCCCTGCTTGCAAAGCAGGTGCTCTAACCAACTGAGCTAACGCCCCTCGTCGAAGCCTACGCATAAGTCTCGTTTTGGCTATTCGCCAAAAGCTTCGACCTACTGCTATGCTTCTCCTCTAAATTTTCCAAACAGACTAAAGTCTTGGTTTGAAAAATTTGCTTTAAGACACGTATGACAATGCTACATCCGCGTCGATGTGCAAGTATACAGGAATGGATTGATGTCTAGCCAGCGTTACTTAGGGCCCAGTGGCCAAAAAATCGTGCAGAATCGTCCACAACCTCTTTGACATGTTGAACCATTGAATCCAACAATTGCTCGGGTCTGCCCCGTACTTCTGCTCGCAGACAAGCTTCATCCGGGTTCCAGTTTTCGGCGGTTTCACCAAAACGATATTCAACCAAAGCTCCTGGCCTATCATGTGCCGGAGCTGTACTTAACACGAATCCTACTTCTTCGTCATAGACAGTTCTTAGCCTTGGTGACACTTCATGGCCCCTATGGCCAAGCCTAACCCCAGCTAGTACAAAATGGCCTGTGCCCTCATAAAAAGTGCCATACGTACTAACGGCTGACTGTTTTACAACTGTGTCCAGAAGGCCATTGCACGCGCTTGCTATATTAGCCCTCACTTGTTCTTGAGAGAGATATGGAACCAAGACAGCCAGAGTACTGTGATCCGGCGTGGGGCCCAGCCTCTCACCTATTTTAGCGCCAGCCATAAATACCAGCTTGTCATACAGAGAATAGCATTGCAAGCACCAGCATTTTGCCTGTAAGTAGCATCAGATTATACGGCTTTTCTGGTACAATATCGGTTGTCCAAAGTTAGGGGCTGTAGCTCAGCTGGTTAGAGCGCGTCACTGATAATGACGAGGTCCCAGGTTCGAGTCCTGGCAGCCCCACCAAGATTACTTTTGATTTTAATTACCCAAATAACGTCGGGATAAAGAATAAATAAGAGAAACTTTCTTGCTACGAGTCAGAAGGGATTGGCCAAGTCATATTAAGTAGCACGCTTAGTACGCCCTCGGTTTGCACTAGATCGTCTAATCCCTCTTCCAAAAGTATGTTAGACATATCGGCTGCATGAACTAGTGCTTCCCTAACTTCTTTCATACCCGCTACGGCTACGGCACCACAATGTCCTACCAATACTGTTAATTGAGCATGCATGTCTAGTAAATGAGTCGCTGCACGACCAACTTCTGGTAACATCCGCGATAGGTAATCAGCGGCGTCCCGGGGATCCTCGCCATCGAAATAATTTCTTCTTGCAATAGCAACTATGTCATCGGGGTACACGAATCGTTGCCCCACCCCTACCACAATGTCATCACTCATAAACCTATAATAGTATTGATTAAGTTAATAGTCAAATATGGCACCCTTAAGATTGCCTTTCGCTTTCTTTAGAATTTGTTCTATTTTGTTTTCAAATGACTAATCGTAAAAAGCCTGGATTTACTCCAGACTTTTTACTTCCTATTGGGAGGTGAGCAGCCAGAGGAAATGTTTCATTTTCTCTGCGCGATGAGAGGAGGATTCACCTCCTCTCATGGACTTAAAAACCTAAGTAGTGCAAATCAAACGTCGCGTTCGTAGTTACAGAACTGAAATCTTGTCCGACTTGCGCCGGAAATGTACATTGTCAGTACTGATTTACAATGTACCAAGATCGACCTAGCTCTCCCTCACCTTTTCCTCTTTCGGGAAAAAAGGTGAGGGATGCTAGTTTACTCCCTAGAAAGGAGGTAATCCATCCGCAGCTTCCGCTACGGATACCTTGTTACGACTTAACCCCAATCATCCCCCCTACCTTGGGCCAACACTAGGCTGGACGTCAGGTATTGGTGACTTTCATGGTTTGACGGGCGGTGTGTACAAGACCCGGGAACGTATTCACGGTAGTGTGCTGACCTACCGTTACTAGCGATTCCAGCTTCAAGCAGGCGAGTTTCAGCCTGCTATCCGAACTGAGACCGGCTTTGATGGGATTTGCTCCGTCTCGCGACTTGGCTGCCCTTTGTACCGGCCATTGTAGCGTGTTTCTAGCCCAGGGTGTAAGGGTAATACTGACCTGACATCATCCCCTCCTTCCTCCCCGTTACCGGGGCAGTCTATTCAGAAAAATCCAACTGAATACAAGGGTTGCGCTCGTTGATGGACTTAACCAAACATCTCACGACACGAGCTGACGACGGCCATGCAACACCTGTCACTTGGCTCAATAAAGCACTCTCTCCTTTCGGAGAAATTCCAAGGATGTCAAGCCTGGGTAAGGTTCTTCGCTTACCATCGAATTAAACAACACGCTCCACCGCTTGTGCGGGTCCCCGTCAATTCCTTTATGTTTTAGTCTTGCGACCGTACTCCACAGGCGGGATGCTTAACGCGTTAGCTTCGCTACTACCAGGGTCGATACTGGTAACAGCTAGCATCCATAGTTTACGGCGTGGACTACCGGGGTATCTAATCCCGTTTGCTCCCCACGCTTTCGTGCCTTAGTGTCAGAGACGAGCCAGTAGACTGCCTACGCCATCGGTGTTCCTACTAATATCTACGGATTTCACTCCTACACTAGCAATTCCATCTACCTCTCTCGCTCTCTAGCCATGCCAGTTCAGGATATAGCTGTATGGTTGAGCCACACGCTTTCATACCCTGCTTAGCAAGCCACCTACGCAACTCTTTACGCCCAGTAATTCCGGATAACGCTTGGATCCTCCGTATGACCGCGGCTGCTGGCACGGAGTTAGCCGATCCTTATTCATATGCTACCGTCAAAATCGTCACATATAAAAGCAGTTTACAACCCGAAGGCATTCATCCTGCACGCGGCGTTGCTCCATCAGGCTTTCGCCCATTGTGGAAAATTCCCTACTGCTGCCTCCCGTAGGAGTCTGGGCCGTGTCTCAGTCCCAGTGTGGCTGATCATCCTCTCAAACCAGCTACTGATCGTCGCCTTGGTAAGCTTTTACCTCACCAACAAGCTAATCAGACGCAGGCTGTTCCCAAAGCGCACAAGGCTTTACTCCTTAGAGCACATGCGGTATTAGACACCGTTTCCGGTGCTTATCCCTCACTTTGAGGTACATTCCTACGCGTTACTCACCCGTCCGCCGCTCGCCGACATTCCTCACTCTAGCTCGGAATTTGAGGTTGTAGGTTAGAGGTTGTAGGTTAGAGCTTTAAGACTGTAACCTGTAACCTAGAAACTGTAACCTGTTCCGAACCACAGTGAGGAACTCGCTGCCGCTCGACTTGCATGTATTAAGCACGCCGCCAGCGTTCATCCTGAGCCAGGATCAAACTCTCCATAAAAATATGAAAATATCTCACCTCATCCAAGATAATTCCCAATGAACACTGACGGCGTAAACGCCGTCTAGATCATCAGGAGGTTCATCCCGAGCGAGGATCAAACTCTCCATAAAAAGAATCTGCTCTGCTTCAGTCGAACATCCAAACCCTAAGACTTGGCTATTACTGACTATTTATCAAAACAATTCAAATGAACTGACGTTGATTTGCACTAATTAAATTTTTAACGTCCACATCTCAGAGACAATCTAAGAAAGCCCCCTGAAAAGTTACTACAATCTTATCTGTTTAGGCGAAGGCTGTCAAGCAAACGAATGACTGAAGTCGTAATCCGATTTACAACGATATTATATTCATCCACTATTTACGATAGACAAGAGGTTCTCGTGGACGATTCCATTAGAAAGGATGACGCCAGTGGTGATTTTTTGGTCATAGCGCAGAGGTGAGCCGTCATAGGCAGTCACCTTGCCGCCAGCCTCTTCGACAATTAACGAACCGGGGCCTATATCGTGATAATCGGCTCCACCCTTGAGTACAGCACACCCTTTTCCGCTAGCTAACATCATGCTTTTATAGCCCGTGCCGGATACCACTTCAATCAGCGCGCCAGCTTGTTTTAACTTATCTAAAAGCACCAGGCTAGTTGACCCCAGTAGGGTGTAGCCCCCTACCAGGGGGTGTTTGTTAACATGAATCGGCTCTCCGTTACAAAAAGCACCCTGACCTTTGATAGCGTGATAAAGCCTGTCGGTAAAAGAATTATAGACAACCGACATCAATATCTGGCCATCACGAGTTAATGCCAGCATAAAGACACTGTTAGGTATCCCAAGAATAAAACACTTAGTGCCATCCAGCGGATCGCACAGCCACTTGAATTCTTCGCTGCCGTCGCCTAAATCGGCCTCTTCGCCCATCAGCCCATGTTCCGGATATGTATTACGAACTGCCTCAATTACCAGGTCATTGATTTGCTTATCCACCCACGTTACGGGCGAATTATCAGACTTTGATTCAACTTCTATGTCTTTCTCAAAGTTATCTTTTATGAGCTTACCACCCCTATAGGCCAGAGCTTTTGCAAACTTTAGATATTCATCCATGGGGTTCAAGCTGCTGCGTCTTCGACGGGCGGGATGACTTCTTCGGGCTCGCCGTCTTCTTCTATTACGGTCTTCTCTACCAGAGCCAGTGATACAACTTTGTCTTTATCATTGAGGCGCATGATGCGCACGCCTTGGGTGGCGCGGCCTAATGCCGGGATGTTCTTTAGGCCCAGGCGGATGGTCTGACCTTGGGCGGAAATGATTATCACCTCTTTCAAGTCGCCAATAAGGCTCTTTACTCCTACCAGTGGGCCGGTCTTGTCATTTACTACTGCAGAGCGGATGCCCACACCACCGCGGGTATGGGCTGTAAACTGGGCAATCTTTGTTCGCTTGCCGTAACCTTGTTCGCTGATAACGAAAATGTTTGAATCTTCTTCTACTATATCCATGCCAATAACTTGGTCGCCTTGTCGCAGCCTGATACCACGCACGCCGCGGGAGACACGGCCCATTGGGCGCACGCCTTTTTCGTCAAACCGAATGGCCTGGCCAAGTGACGTGGAGATCAATATCTCATTTTCCCCGCTCGTCATTCGTATCCATTTCAGTTCGTCGCCATCGTCAAGATTGATAGCTATAAGTCCAGTTTGTCGTACGTTTTGATACTGCTCAAACGGAGTTTTCTTTACAACACCCCTGATAGTACACATGAACAAGTGCCCGGTTTTATCCTGCTTGCTGATATTGAGTATGGAGCTGACAACTTCTTCGGGCTGTAACTGCAGAAGGTTTACAATGGCGATGCCTTTGGCATTCAGGTTCACCGCTGGTACTTCGTAAGTTTTGAGTCTAAAGACGCGCCCCTTATTAGTAAAGAACAAAAGGTAATCATGCGTCGATGCATTTACAACATGCTCAATTACGTCTTCTTCCCGCGTGGTCATTCCGCGCCGTCCTTTGCCCCCGCGGCCTTGGCGCTTGTATTCCGCTATAGGACTACGTTTGATGTAATTGGCTGATGTAAGCGTTACAGCAACCTGCTCGTCCGGAATCAGATCTTCGTCACTTAATTTGCCTAATTCCTGGGGCACAATTTTTGTGCGGCGCTCATCTCCGAATTGCTTTTTCATCTGCAGCAATTCGTCTTTGATAATTTTCAGGATTTTCTTTTCGTCAGCCAAAATAGCTTCCAGCTTGCCGATTAATTCCAGCAGTTCTGCAAGTTCTGCCTCCAGTTTGCCACGCTCCAGCCCGGTGAGCGTGCGAAGCTGCATGGCTAAGATTGCTTTGGCTTGAATTTCGCTAAGCGCAAACTGGCTGATTAGATTTACTTGGGCTTCTTCTGATGTTTGGCTGGCGCGGATGGTCTTGATGACTTCATCGATATGGTCCAGCGCTATCTTCAGTCCCTCCAAGATGTGGGCACGATCTCGAGCCTTGCGAAGTTCGTACTCGGTGCGGCGGCGCACAACGTTCTGACGGTGCTTGATGTATTCCTGCAGGATGTCCAAAAGCCCGAGCACCCGGGGCTGTATGCCGTCAATAAGAGCCAGCATGTTGTAGTGGAAAGTCTGCTGCAGGGGCGTCAGCTTGTAGAGCTGATTGAGCAACTTCTTTGGGTAGGCATCCTTTTTGAGGTCGATTACTATCCGGACCTCACCGCGCGCCGTCTCGTCCCGAAGAGCTCGGATACCGGAAATTTTCTTTTCCTTATATAGGTCGGCTATTTTCTCTATCAGCCCGGCCTTGTTCACCTGGTAGGGTATTTCTGAAATGATTATCTGCGGTGTGCCCTCTTTATTCTCTTCAATGCTGGCCACACCACGTACGACCACGCCGCCCTTGCCCGTAGACAATGCGGTACGTATGGATTCCTTTCCGTAGATGATGCCGCCCGTCGGAAAGTCGGGACCTTTGACATATTCCAATAATTCATCGAGGGTTGAGTCAGGTTTGTCGATAAGCTGCACCGTAGCGTCGATAATCTCTGTAATGTTATGCGGCGGGATGTTGGTAGCCATACCGACGGCGATGCCAATCTGACCGTTCAGTAACAGGTTAGGTAACTTGGCTGGCAACACTGAAGGCTCCTGGCGTGTACCATCGTAATTATCCCGGAAATCTACGGTCTCCTTATCTATATCGGCCAACATAGCCTCGGCGTGGCTGTTCATCTTGGCTTCCGTGTAACGATGGGCCGCCGCCGGGTCACCATCCATTGAGCCGAAGTTACCCTGGCCGTTAACCAACATGTATCGCATCGCCCAAGGCTGGGCCATACGCACCATGGAGTCGTAGATAGCCGTGTCACCGTGCGGGTGGTACTTACCCATGACTTCACCGACTATCTGGGCGCTCTTGACAGTCTTGCCAGTAGGACGGATGCCCATTTTATCCATGACGTAAAGGATCCGGCGGTGCACCGGCTTGAGGCCGTCGCGCACGTCAGGCAAGGCCCGGGCCACGATGACACTCATGGAATAACGCAGGTAACTGTCTTCCATGACATTCTCCACCTTGCGCAGCTCCACAACGCGTGAGTGGTCGGCATCCAAGACTTCGCTGTCTAAGGTTGGGGCATGTTCAAGCGGCCCAAGATCCGGAGTCACGACGTCTTCAATCTTATCTTCTTCGTTTTCCATTTCGTCGTCCATATTAAATATCCAAGTCCTTTACGAACTTTGCATGCGTCTGAATAAAATTCTTGCGCAGCTCTACCTCTGAGCCCATGAGCTTATTGAATATGGCATCGGCCTTTTCGGCGTCATCCACCCTCACCTGGATAAGTACGCGCTGCAATGGGTTCATGGTGGTTTCAAATAGCTGCTCGGCGTCCATTTCACCCAAACCCTTGTAGCGTTTTTGTTCCATGAATCCGGCCTGCTTGACCCGGTCTTCACTGGCGTCAACCTTCAAACCTTCCTTGGTTCGTTTTTCAATTGTTTCTGAAATGACTTTCTCCAACTCATCCTCGTCATATATAAAGACACTGGACTTGCGTCCGGATTTTACCAACTCAAACAGCGGCGGCTTGGCCAGATAAAGGTATCCGCCGTCAATTATCGGCTTCATGAAGCGGAAGAAGAAGGTCAATAGTAGCGTGCTAATGTGGCTGCCGTCCACATCGGCGTCAGTCATGATGATGATCCGGTGATAACGCAAACCTTCCATGCTAAATTGCTCGTCAATACCTACGCCAAGTGCCTTGATGAGCGTAACGATTTCGTTATTGCCAAGCATGCGGTCCAAGCGGGCCCGTTCCACATTAAGCACCTTGCCCCTAAGCGGCAGAATGGCCTGTGTCTTGCTGTCCCGGCCGCCCTTGGCCGAGCCCCCGGCTGAGTCACCCTCTACTATGTATAGTTCGGAACTGCTGGGATCGCGCGAAGAACAATCTGCCAACTTGCCGGGCAGGCCCGAGCCTTCCAGCGCTCCTTTGCGGATAATATTGTCCCGGGCGGCGCGGGCGGCTTTGCGGGCACGGGCCGCTAGTAACGCTTTGCCGACTATCTTCCGGGCAATCGCGGGATGTTCCTCTAGATAATAGGTAAAATATTCGCTTAAGACTTGGTCTACGTATCCGCGAATCTCGGTGTTCCCGAGCTTGTTTTTGGTCTGGCCTTCAAACTGGGGATCCGGCATTTTCACCAGTATGACCGCCGTAATGCCCTCCCGGGTATCTTCCCCACTTAGGTTCTCTTCCTTTTCTTTAATCAGTCCGTTTTTGCGGGCGTAGTCATTGACCACCCTTGTAAGGCCGGTTCTAAAACCAGTCAGGTGGGTGCCGCCATCCGGGTTATAGACGTTGTTAGCAAAGGGCTTTACGGTCTCGGTAAACGTCTCCGCGTATTGAATTGCTAACTCCACCTGAGTGTCTTTGACTACCTTGTCGACATAAAATACCTCATCATCCACCACTTCCTTGCCGAAGTTCAGATGCTTCACATACGCCTGGATGCCGCCCTCGAAGTAAAATCCATAGCGGTTGCCGGTTCGTTCATCATGGACAGACGCATGCAATCCTTTGGTCAGGTAGGCCTGATGCCGCAGATAATCCACCACCCATTCGTATTCCCACTCCACCGTTTCGGTGAATATTGTATCGTCCGGGTAAAAGGTAATGATGGTACCAGTCTCGGAAGAGTTGCCCTCTTCCCGTATGGGGCCAGTGGGTACGCCCTTTTCGTAATCTTGCGCGTAAATCTTGCCGTCTCGCCGGACCTCGGCCCGAAGCTTGTTGGACAAGGCGTTGACCACGCTGCTGCCCACGCCATGCAGACCGCCGGACACCTTATAGCCTCCGCCGCCGAACTTACCCCCGGCATGCAGCACGGTCAGGACCGTCTCCAATGCGCTCTTTCCCGTCTTGGCATGTGTATCCACCGGTATGCCCCGGCCGTTATCCGATACGGTCACGCCGCCATCGGCTCTCAGTACGACTTTTACTTCGCTGGCATGTCCTGCAATAGCTTCGTCAACGCCGTTGTCGGCAATCTCTTTTATGAGGTGGTGTAGCCCTTCGCGGCCGGTACTGCCTATGTACATACCCGGACGCTTACGAACCGGCTCCAGGCCCTCTAGGACCTGTATTTGCGCTGAATCGTAATCTTTGTGTTTAGCTGCGCTCTCTTTACTCAAAACAAAACAACCCTCTCTCTAAGAATTCCATATTCCGTACTGGTTATATTGTAACACGCATTTAGCATTTAGCCATTGATGACAGGGTATAACTAAGCGAGCGAAAGTCTTCAATCCGAGGGAGACATAGCAATGGTTATTTTGAGCGAGGAGTGGAGGCTTGCAGCCGCTTAGCTGTGAGCTGGGGCGATGGAAAAGTGCTCAATGCGTGTTCAAATGCAATGCTGGGTTAAGGCAACCTCTTGTCTGTTCCATTTTGTTTCGCCAAAACGGAACCCAAAAGGCGACAGGCAGTCCAAAACGCTGTTGCTCGTCATACCAGGGTCAGACCGCGCCGAAACAATGACAAGCATCCCTCGCGGCTCTCGCGGCTTTAAATAGGAAAGCGCGGGCAGAGTTTCGGCTTGATTCGGTCTGACCCTGATGCCGGGCACCGGTTTTCTCGAGCCTGGTTAAGGCCATGGAATGCTTAATTTATAATATTAGGAGGGCTGGTCTATTGTTTCGCAGGCGTGCACAAAATCACTCAATAGTTCAACGCACGCTGGTCCAACATTTGTTATATTTGCATCACCATTTACAAGTTCAGTTACCAATCTCTTAAAATCCGTAAATGCGTAACCAACGGCAGCTTCGCCCTGCTTAAAGGGCTCTAAAGGTCGCCTAACTCCATTATTCCAAGCCCGTTCTGCAGTATATTTATATCTCCTGTTATGTGGCCGTCCAACAAAACGGTTGAACCCAGAACGGTTTACTACAGGAACTCTACTGGTGCTTTCGCCACCAGTAGTCGCATCCAAATATTTCACATATTCAGGATTGTATTGTGGCTCAGCGTCAGTCTCTGGTGATCCAAATGGCTCCCCAACATTCAGCACTAAAGTGCCTCCATACCTCGTGGCAAGTGCTGCGATTTCGTCAATTAAACCTTTTGCCCAATCCGGATTGATTTCTCCTCTGAATCCTACCTCATATGGTACTGGTCGTGGTTGATTATCGTCTGCCATAACAGTTCTAAAAACTTTCTCCACCACACTAATAGTGGTATTATACCAGACTAAGTGTATTTGTCTAATTTATTCGCGTAAATACCCTGTTCAACTGTCTTTCCTTATAAAAACATGCCCTTCCAGGGCATTCCATGGTCTTTTGGCAGGCTCTGGAAGCTCCTGATACGTGAATGCTCAAAACTACAATAATCAGCGAGGAGTTGTCTGAGCCCTTTCCGGCTGAAGTCAATAAAGAAAGGGTGAGTTCTCCGAGCATTGTGGGCTTTGACAGTGAACGACTCAAGAGCTGGAATCGCCTGTGGGCTTTTGGGGTACCTTTTGCCCATCCAAAAGGTACAGAACATTTGCTTCTTTGGTAAAGAAGATCGACCATTAATGGATAAAACAAAGAAAACACTTGCGTGAACACATATGTTTGTGCTTTAATAAGGCTAACAGGTTACAAAAATAAAAAAACTGTAAAAAATAGAGAACAAACAAATGTTTAACAAACTACTCACCAACCTACCATTCAACCCCGGCTTGATAGACCAAGTGTCTTTCTATGCCAAGCGGCTTCATCAAGAAACTTCAATTAGGCGGCTCAGCTCCCTTATGGTGGCTCTGGGTATGTTTATCCAACTTTTTGCAGTACTCGCGCCGGCTCAACCCACATTGGCGCTGTCTAATAATGACGTCATTAGGGGCGGCATCCAGTCTAAGCAACAAGCTGTAGACATCTGTAACAGGAATGACGCTGGCTTCCGCCAGATTGTTGAGTACTTTGGCGTTACCTGTGACCGCATTGCAAGTGGAAATGTGGAAAGCGTAAGGTCGACAGACTACAACCGCCAGCTATATTCCATGGGCCGCCTGCCTTATGGCAAGCAAGGTGAAGTAAGCGTAAACATTCCTAACACTGGTACATTTTATATGCGCCCCTTATGGAGCTGGGACACTGGTGCATATTCTACTTATACAGTAATTAAAGGTACCCGCAGCAATGGCACGCCATTCATGATTATGTACGATTGCGGAAACATCGTAATTGTCGGCACCCCAACTCCACCCCCTCCTCCCCCGCCACCGCCACCCACACATCCGAAAATAGACATAACTAAGGATGTAAGCAAACAAGTTGTCACAGTTAACGAAGTTTTTGATTACACCATCGTCGCTAAAAATACCGGAGATGTAACGCTTACTAATGCGGTCGTAACCGATAACGCTCCCTCTGGAGTAGAATTCGTACCCACCGCGCCCTCGACTACCAAAGCGCAATTCAGGACTGTCATCCCAAGCCTGGCCAAAGGCGCTAGAAAAAGCTTTACTATTAAGGCAAAAATCACTCGAGAAGTACCAGGCCGCGTCACAAACACCGCCTGTGTGGATGCTCCTAGCGTACCGGGGAATCCGGATGATTGCGACAACGCCGATAATGTAGTGGAAGCTTGTCCATATAACCCTAGCCTGCCCAAAGACAGCCCTAGTTGTAAGCCATGCGAAAAGTCTCAAAACCAGACCGATCAGACCGCCTGTCTAGTGCTAAGCAAAAAGGCCAGCAATGATACTCAGAGTATTGCCGAAGCCGATGGCACTATGGCCAAGGCCGGAGATGTCATAACTTATACGTTAAGCGTTAAAAACACTGGCAAGGCTACCGTAAAAGGCTTTGTCGTACAGGAAAATATCAGCGACATAATGGATTATGCCGAGGTTACCGACTTGCATGGCGGTACAAAGGACGCCCAGAATATGGTCACCTATCCAGGCGCCGACATCAAGCCCGGAGAGACATTGAACAAACAAATTACGGTAAAAATTAAAAGCCCCATCCCTCAAACACCGGTCTCTTCCAGCGACCCTGGCTCTCATGACCTGACCATGACTAACGTCTATGGTAACGTTGTAAACGTCAAGCTACCCCCTTCCATAATCAAGACCACTGAACAGATCACCAAGGACCTGCCCAACACCGGCCCAGGCACCAGCCTAATGATGGCCATTGCCCTTACCGTATTCGTTAGCTACTTCTTTTACCGCAGCCGCCTGTTAGCCACCGAAGTAGACATATTAAGAGTCGATTACGCAAGCAGCTAAAAGGAGAAATAAATAATGAGTGAATTTGCCCCCGAAACCTCGAAAAAACAAGAGACACACCTCATAAACCGTGAAGCCGACCACGACGTACAGGAAAAACTCAGGCATGGCTTTGAAGAGGCTGCCGCCAAAGCGGAGCACGGACCTCAAGAACACCAGGCCGAGATAGCGCAGCAAGCCAAGGAGCAAGCCATCAGCGGCAAGGAGCTAATGAATGCCACGGAAGACGAGGCATCACCCGCCCCGCAGCCGGGCTTCATCAATCGCGAACTAAAACAATTGGCTAGGAATCGCAACCTTATGCTCATCCGCCGCCGTTTGTCCAAGCCCGATAAAGTAGGCAGCAAGGTCATCCACCAGCCACTAGTAGCCAAGGTCAGTGAACTCACCGAAAACACTGTAGCCCGCCCCTCCGGCCTCCTGGGCGGCGGCATAATCGCCCTCCTGGGCAGCGCGATCCTACTGTATATGTCCAAGCACTATGGTTTCGAGTACAACTACTTAGCCTTCTTCCTACTGTTCGCTGCCGGTTTCGCCGCAGGCCTACTAGCCGAACTATCCCGCAAACTAGCCAAAAGATAACCTCTTTATCTTCTTTAACAAAGAAGCACAGCTCTGTTCCATTTTGTTTCGGCAAAACGGAACCCAAAAGCCGACAGGCGGTCGAAAACACTGTTGCCTGTCAAACCAGGGTCAGACCGCGCCGAAACAATGACAAGCATCCCTCGCAGCTTAAATAAGGAAAGCTCGGGCAGAGTTTCGGCTTTATTCGGTCTGACCCTGATGCCGGGCACCGGTTTTCTCGAGCCTGTGGAAGACCGTGGTATGCCCTGGGAGGGCATGATTAATAAACTCTACTCCCTTTTATTTTGCCTACTCTAGCTTAAGGCTTTTATTCAATATTTCATTAACTACGTTGGCAATTGGTTGAGTGGCATCAACAATAATTGCACCGTAGGCACTATATTCAGCTTCTTTTTGTTTGTTGCTCTTAATAGCTCGAGCAAGCTCGTGAGGTTTTGTGCCGTAGTCGTGGTCTCTTGGGTGAAGTACGCGCTTACGGATAGTTGCTTCGTCAGTTTTTAACCATATGATTACGTCGCACGTCGCACCTATTGCTGGCTCGTTCGCAGAACCGCCACAAAGAAAGATTGTTTTAGTCTTGGCTTCGGTAGCCATATTAGCTACCCAGTCCGTTGATATAAGCCATTCATGGTGATTAAGCCATTGTTCGGTTCGTTCGGGCATTTCACCAAACTCAGCGACACGCTTGCCAGTCGTTGTGTTGTACCAAGCACTGATGCCATTATGCTCTGTATCGTATGCTTCGTAACCTCGCTTAACTAACTCTTTAACAATAGTGGATTTACCGGAGGTTGAGATACCAGTTATGAATATTAAAGACATGCGCAATTATCATATCACCTGGTCACAAAGCTTGTCTTCGAAGTAAATAATCCATGCCCAGTCAGGGCATTCCATGGTCTCCACCAGGCTCGAGAAAACCGGTGCCAGCCATCAGGCTAAGGCCGAATAGTTGGCGAGGACCTGCCTTTTTCCTCCGTTTCAATAATGAAAAAGGCCGACCGAAGGGAGTTCCGGAGCCACGGCCTTGGCCTGGTATGGTTGACAACAGCGTTTCCGACCGCCTGTCGTTTCTTTGCTTATGTTCTTGTCGACACAAGAAAGTAAGGCGACGCCCTAGCGAAGCGGGGCGGTGAAACTCGCAGCTTATTGTCTTACAGAATCTAAGACGTCTCTTGTTTGCTCTCGTCCCCTGCCGACCCCGTACCGGCGGCCTGGAGGTTTGCTACGTTGCCTTCTTTATCAATGAAGATAGTGTCATCACTGCCAGTCATGTCCGGTGAGCCCGGTTTGGTGCCAAGGTGCACGAATCCGTCGCCGCCAGGTTTTTGATCTTCCTCTTCCTGGGCAATAGGTTCAAGCTCGGCTTTGGTTTCTGGTTGCGTGTCGGTAGACGAAGTGGGTTGCTCTGGGACTGGCGGTTGTGAGGTATCAGGTAGTGGATTCTGCAAGCTTGAATCAACGGGTTGAGTAGCCTGCGGCATAGCGGCTGAAGCATCCACAGAGGGCGCTGGCGCCAAGGCCGGCTGGCTGGGATCCGCAGTCTTCTGGAAGGCGGACGGCAGTGACTCTGGTCCTCCCGGTGTAGGCATAGGAGATAAGGTCGAGGCTGCAGGGGCTGGAGCCACAGCCGGACTCTGGCCGAACGCCCGCGTCCCGCCAGCTGATTGGCCAGCTTTAGGCGTGCCGGGCGCAGTGCGGCGTTTAGCTAACCATTCATCCAGGAACGAAGAGCCGCTAGCTCCAGCCGCGGCTGCCCCGCCTGGACGTGGTGGATAATTGCTAGCTGCTCCTCCGGCTCCACTGCCAAAAGAAGGCGCGCCCCCGAATGCCGGCTTGGGTTCTTCCTTGGTAGTTATCCTGGCAAAAATTTCGACCTCTACCTTGGCTTTTGGACGGCCATATTTGGCGTGTGAGAGCTGCTTCAGGGCGTCCAGGAGCTGTTTGTTGGGCTTTCCTAAGGGTGGAAGCGTTGCCATACTGAACGGCTGCGTGGGGACTCCTCCGATGATCATGCGGCAGATGGTGTTGTAGTTGGGCACACGCAGCACGTCTTGACGGTCGAATATCGGCTCGAACCGCTTGGCGATAGCATCGGCATCGGCGTCTGAACCTAGACGGAAAGACACGATGGTGCCGACGTTACCGAAGACCGCGTCGCGAATTTCCTCTGTCAGCTGGGTCGTGAACTGGTTGGCTACTATCAGGTTCAGACGGTATTTCCTGGCCTCAGACAGGATGGTAGCGAACGAATCGGTGCTGAAGTTCTGGAACTCATCCACATATAGACAGAAGTCTTGCCGTTCCTCTTCCGGTACGCTAGCCCGGGACATGGCCGCCGCCTGGAACTTCATGACGAATATCATACCCAGCAACTTGGAGTTTAGCTCCCCCGTACGCCCTTTACTCAAGTTAACTAGCAAGATTTTCTTGTTGTCCATTATTTCGCGCAAGTTGAAGGCGCTCTTGGTTTGTCCTACTATGTTACGCATCATCTCGTTGCTCAAGAACGCGCCGAACTTACTAACGAACCAACCCAGTACCTCACTCTTGTGATAATCGCTGGTCTGGGCCATCTCCTTGTTCCAGAAATCAAGCACTGTCTGGTCCTTGACGAAGGATTTCAGCTGCTTCTCGTAACTCTTATCAGTGAACACTTTAGGTATATCAATGAATGTACCACCTTCCGGGTTAGCCATAACCGTTAGTGCGGCGTTGCGGAACCAGTGCTCGTACCGGGGACCGATGATACCCTGATGCTGTGGATCGTACAGCTTATAAAGCATGTTTATGGCTTCTTGGATAAGGAAGTCCTTCTGGTCAGGGGTGTGGAATTCGAACATATTCAGGCCCATCGGGTAGTCCATGTCAGCCGGGCAGAAATATATGACATCCTCGGTGCGCTCCCGCGGAACCATGGATAGCAAACGCTCGGCTGTGTCGCCGTGAGGATCGACGAAGGCAAAGCCCCGGCCGCTCAACATATCTTGCAGAGCCATGTTCTCCAGAAACACCGACTTACCGACACCAGTCTGCCCCACAGCATAAATATGTCGACGACGGTCATCTTCGCTAAGTCTGATTGGTTTTTTGACACCACGGAAAACGTTGTAACCCAGTAGCAAGCCCTCTGTCTGGATATTGCGCGGGCCGTCGACCTGCTTGCTGTCTTGACGCTGCAGCTGGGAGGTTGGAATATTTTTTTGGTCAGGAAAATGGAACAGGGTAGCCAGTTCTACGGAATTCAGGATGGTATTGCTACTTTCCTGCGGGAAAAAACGCAGAATGTAAGCCGTCACAAAGCTCTCGATGTCCTTGGCCGGCGAGTATTTAAAGCCGTTCTTGCCTGGTGCGTCGTATAGGGCGAAGCTAGCCACGATATTCTTGGCAATGGCCTGGGCCCGTTGGGCAATATTAGAGCTAGCTATAACGCGGATAAGCACCTCGTATCCAGGGTGGCGGGTTTTGTCATCAATAGCATCCAGCACAGACTGCTCCAGGCTGGACAGCTCTGGCTTGTCATCTTTGCCTCCACCCTTTTCTTCTGGCGGTTTGACCACAGCCGTAAGCAGTTCCTTGCCCAGATTAAAGGCCTTTTCGGCACCTTTGCTGCTTTCTTTGCCTTTACGCTTTTTGTCGGCTACTGCGTGTGCAGCCTTTCGCCAGCCGGAATCGGTAGGACGCATTAGGAACTGGATGCCGACACCGTCATCTTTATCCAGGGTCGACAAAGCGTTAAGCAGCGACTGCATAGCGTCACGCTTTAGGTCTTGGAAGGTGGCAATTGGGTAAGCAAAATGCTCCTTAAGGGTCAACTCTCCACCGAAGGTGCCGCTCATCTTGCCGACCGGGCTGAAGATGTTATGCTCGGCTACCTCTTCCAGCCTTGCCGCTGGGTAAGCGCTTACCACGGCTTGCTTAACCACCTCGACTAAGGCTATAGGTACGGCTGCGTAGAAGTTCACCACGCCCTTGGTTCCGACTATCTCAAAGCCAAAGTGCCGCTGGCCGTAAAATTTGCTCTTGAAGCCCTTCTGCATGGTGCTAGCAATAATGTTATAAAGGATCTGGGCTTTACTAATGTTTTCGTCTATCATTTCCCTTACGTCGCGTCCAGTATCAGCGGTATCCTCGCTGGGAGGTGGCAAGTGGATTAGTAGTGGCACCATTTTAAGCCCGCGCTCAAAATTCTTTTGTTCCCTCAGTACCCGGCGTGACTGGAAATAGACGACCGTTCCGACCACTGCCGCAATCGTTAGCAACATAAAGATAATGGTCAGGAAGCCACTCACTAAGTTCGGCCTCCAGCCAAACTTGTGAGCAATGAGCAATGAGCAATGAGCACGAAGACCGACTCCTTGCTTTTTTGTTCGCTGTTCTCTGTTTCCTGTTCCCTATCCATCAGTGGGTATTTCCTTGTTATAACGCTTCTTCATGTAATCGGCCTTGAATTTGCTTAGCTCCTTATTCTGAACGTATGGGTCATCTGTAGTTTGGGCAACAATGGCCTTGGCCTTCTCTACCCATTCCTTCTCTATCAGATCGGAATCGTCGGCGACTTGCGGCACGGTCGTAGACATCGCGGCCGGATCGGAGGGCAGAAGTTGCGCCAAACCATCAGATGAAATTGGATCATTTGTTACTGGCACCGGTGGCGGGGCAGATTGCGGTAGCTCGGCGGCCATGGACTGTTCGCCCTGGTTTTCTAAACCTTCTGTTTCAACATTAGCCGTCGGCGCCGGTTGGTCTTCGTACTGCGGCGCGGGCAATTCAACAGAAGAATCTTGGTTATTCTTGTCAGGATTCATGTGATAGCCTCCTTTGAATCTGAGGTTAAAATAGGGCTTGCTGGTAGGCTGGTTGCAGGGAGGAGCACTCCCGAATCCAGGTAATGTGACGAGCAAAGCCGGTCTGACGGCATGTCATATTTTGGCCGCAGACCAGAGAAGGTTGTCATGTGAGTCCTCAAGTCCATATACAGTAAATTATACCAGAATAACGCTAGCTTTTCTGTAGGAATATCAGCGAAATAGTACTGTTAACTTTTGCTTGGTCATTAACAATTTACTTGGTGGGGAGCGTGGTGCGGGTTAGGTACAGAGCTAAAGAGACAATGAATATAGTCAGGATTATGGCGTCGCGGGGGGCTAGCTGGTTTAGCGACTTTAGCATTAATAATAATGTGGGCAGCAGTGCCAAGCAGGCACTTAGCACTGCCCTTTTGCGCCGTGTGTATACCCTTAGGTTCGGGATTACACTGGTAAAATAAAAAATTGTTCCAAAAAGACTTAGGAATAATAGGGCGAAGGGGATGAGCAGTAATGGGAGGGGCAATTTGGAAGGGTTGGTGATAAAAAGGAATGCGACTAGGAGTATGTAAGGCGCAACCAACACTATAAGTTTGCGGAGTCGTGGTCTGGCTGTCATGGCGGGCTGTTGTTACTGATGTTCATTTTTTACTTATGCGTTATACGAAATACGAAATACTTTATACGAGTCTAAATATGGAGCAGGACGGTTAATCCGCTGCTAATGTATAAAACTATATGAGCGCTAACCGTCCGGCTGACTGACCGCTCGTTATTGCTTTAGGCAATTTCGAGCGACGACTGTTTATGATGAGTTTTGGATTTTTGTTTTCATCTTAACAATATCTAAACTAATCCTTTTGAAAACAAAAGTCAACAAAAATATATTGTTATAATAACAACTATACACCTTGAACCTACGTACTACCGGTGATATACCTTATAAATGTATGTAGTTTAAGTTACTACGTTATTTTCCTAAATTTTGTTTTGTCTTTTTTACCGCACCGACTTTTTGGCTGCTATTCCCTATTTTTAGGTCTTCATATTGGTCTGGTAAAATACAAAAATTCAACGGATTACCCGAACAATGATTTATAAAGTCCGTCTCTTTATTTGACTATCTTCTTTACCAAAGAAGCAAAGCTTGTTCCATTTTGTTTCGCCAAAACGGCACCCAAAAGGCGACAGGCATTCCAGCTCTTTATGACTTCATCGTCAAAGAGCACAATGCTTAGGAGAACTCACCCTTTTCTTTATTAATCATCAATGAAGGAAAAGGGCTTAAGCATCTCCACGCTACTAATTGTGCCTTTGACACTCACTCATCAGGAGCTTCCAGAGCCTGCCAAAAGGCCATGGGATGCCCTGATAGGGCAGATATTAAACATATTAGTGCAGAACCTTGGTCGAAGCCGTAGTGCAGCTGCTACACTTATCGCATGGATAATCACTTTGAGAAAAATGCTCTTAGTTGGGGTGAGGGTGGTGCCGAGTGGCTGAAACGTATTCCCGGTATGATTACAGAATATGAAGCCAGGTGGGCATTCACGGCCCAACCGCCGTTTGAGTTGAACTACAACTACGTGGCTCCCGCTGTGCGCAAGGATGGTACAAAGGCAGTTATTAAGATTGGCTACCCAGAAGACAGGGAGTTTCAGTCAGAAATCACTGCGCTACAAACATTTAACGGTGTTGGTAGTTGTCGTCTGCTTGAAGTAGATCAGCAAAATGCAGTCATGCTACTAGAACAAGTAACGCCAGGTACTCCATTAGCAGAAATTGATGATGATGATAAAGCCACTCGCATCATAGCTTCGGTTATTAAGCAGCTCCATAAATCGGTTCCTGCAACACATAATTTTATTACCGTCGCTGAGTGGACAACTGCTATACCTGAATACAAAGCTAAGCATGGCAAGGATGGAGCGCTGCCAGCTAGCTTGGTGGATAAGGCGGAGCAACTTTTTGCACAATTAGTAGCAACATCGGGTAAATCGGTATTGCTACACGGTGATCTGCATCACCATAATGTGCTGCTGTCTGATGAGAGTGGATGGGTAGCTATTGATCCAAAAGGTGTGGCGGCCGAGCCAGCCTACGAAGTGGCTGCTATGATTAGGAACCCATATGACAAATTAAAAGAGATGGCTGACTTAGAGCCATTGCTTACGCGGAGAATAAAAATCTTATCTGATGAACTAGGCATTGATGCCGGGCGAATACGTGATTGGGGCTTTGCACAGTGTATGTTGTCGGCCGTATGGAGTGTTGAAGGCGTAAAAGCCCCCAGTCATGCATTGCGAGTAGCTGAAGTGTTAGATACTATCAGGCTTTAACAGATGTAAATTAATTTCTGTGTATATAAAAGTGTTGCGGAGATTATATTCTCAGGGCCAGACTCTGGGAAAAAGTAAAAACAAGACAAAATCAAAACCCAAGGCCACGCCCAATTCCGCCACTACTCCATTTAGATTTTAATTTGTTGATGGAAAGGATTTAACCACAACAACCGTCTTGTCAGCCGGCCAGTGGCCCTCTTTTTGCAAACGTTCTGTTAGCATTCGCGCCACTTCACCGGTATCTTCAGCTCTAGGTATACTTAGTGCATCAACTAGTACATTTCGCTCTCCCAAAGCTTGAATGCCCGCCCTTAACAGCTTAAATAGAGCAGAGTGACCAGATGGCATACCCGTTTCTGGGCTTCTCAAGCGGAACGAAGCTGCACAATCAACAGGATTGATTCGTTTCGGCTTAATTTTGCCGAATCCTTCCTCTCGCTCCTTAATCTCAACTCCAGTAACTGGATCTATCTGAACTCTATATAAGTTACCGAATCTTTTCGCAACTAACAGGTGCCCCACTTTATAATTAACGTAGTCTAGTAGTACTGAATATCGCCAATCACGATCTACGGGATCGTCCGGTGAATGCATCTCGCCAAAGGCGGACGTAGCTTGGAAAATTGCTGATCTGATATCTTGCCGAGCTACATCTTGCCTCGCGCTTTGTTGCATGATTGCTAGCCTAGAAAGCACGTAAGGCATGGCTTGCTCGGGAGTTATTTGCTGGCCAACATACTTTGCGGCAATATTGGCTATGCCAAGCCATGCGTAAGGCTCATAAACTGACCCGTCAAAACTTATATTCTGTCGGCGTGTCAGCATGGGTGATGAATCATCTATAGAAGACCCTCCTCTGTAGAGACGTAACCAGCGTCGGGACATGGAGCAAACTTGCGGCTCTGAAGCAATCAGGTCATCAAGGGTACCATGGCAAAATGACTGCACCCAGTCTTTGAGTTCTTCTGCAGAAGATATACTAGATGGCGGCTCTTCGCTAAACCTATAGCCAAGTTCAGTATCTGCATCAACCACGGTAAGTTCAGTTACTCGCGCCACCATAGCGCCAGAGATTGCAAACCGCTCACGCATGTACTTTTCTGATTCTGGCTGAGGTAACGACCCATTCCCTACTTCTCGCATACCATGCAGAAGCTCGCTAGCCTCACGGGCCGCAGCAAGGCTCAAACTATCACTTCCGCTCCCTTGTGCCATAATGATAATATTTTAACACATTAGGTATGATATGCCAAGATTGTATATAGAGGTCGCTCTAGTGTATTGATACCATTCACAAGGCTCTAGCAATAATTCTGTTGCCCTTTCAGGGCATGCCATGCTCTGTCGCAGGCTCTGTAAGCTCCTGATGAGTGAATGTCAAAGACACAATTGGTAGCGTGGAGATGTTTAAGCCCTCTTTCCTCATTGATGACTATTAAAGAAAAGGGTGAGTTCTCCTAAGCATTGTGTCGCATGACGATGAACTCATAAAGAGCTGGAATCGCCTGTGGGCTTTTGGGTTTCGTTTGCCGGTTCAAAAGGTACAGAGCATTTGGTACTTTGGTAAGGTACCCGCCCCCTGTAGTGATAAATGATTTATTAGTTATGCACAGGAATGTGAGATATTTAACATAATCGTTATTGACAGTTTGGTTTGTAATTTATAAGATAGGGACGGTGCTTGAATACAAAAAGTACTCAGCCCACAAAAACAAAAACGACCTTCGAAACAACGGCTTCTCGCAAGCCGTTGTTCCATGAAAAATCCAAAACTCAAAGCTTTTATAAAAATTACCCACTAAAAACCAAAACCATAAAAACTCTCGCATACGATCCGCCCCAGCCTTCGATAAACTCAGGCTAAAGCGGATCGTTTTCGTTTATCACCCCCCTACCACTTAGATTACACACATTACAGATGCCAGACAGCAGACAAATTGCAGCGAAAGTCTGTAATCTGTTCTCTGTTAAATTTCTGTCATCTGTAATCTGTTATGTATGTTTATCTATTAATTGCTTGCTACAATATGCTTATGAATAAGGGTGAAGAGAGCATCCAAGCCCCTGCCATAAGTGCCAGAAGGCGGGACAGCGCGGTGCGTGGCTTTGTACGGAGTGTAGTAGAAAGCGGCATGAAGGGCATGGTAGTAGACATAGAGTGCCATATCTCTAATGGGCTACCTAATATAATCATCGTAGGCTTCGGTAACAAAGCCGTAGACGAGGCCAAAGAGCGGGTTCGAAGCGCGTTCACCTCTGCTAAATTGAATTTACCCCGTAAACGTATAACCTTGAACCTGGCACCAGCCGATATCCCTAAAGAAGGTGCGAGTTACGACGTGGCTATCGCTGTAGCGATACTGGCTGCCAGCGATCAGCTCAAAATCCAGCCCAAAAAGACCGAAGCTTACATCGGTGAGTTGGGTCTGGATGGTACTATCCGGCCAGTCCGCGGAATCATCGGAAAACTCCTGGCCGGACAGAAAAAAGGTATCAAAACGTTCTATGTGCCGGCCGGCAACCTGGAGCAAGCCTTGCTGGTGCCGGGCGTAACTTTATTTGCCGCCGACAATCTGAAAGACTTGTATCTGCATTTAACTGACGCGCTGGCCCTTAAACCTATAATTTCCGACACCAAACAGGTTAAAAAGCGCTTAAAAACTCTGGCACATGAAGACTTTAAATCCATCATCGGCCAACAGCGAGCCAAGCGAGCCCTAGAGATAGCAGCCGCTGGCGCCCACAACGTGCTACTGAACGGGCCGCCTGGCACAGGCAAGAGTATGTTGGCCAAGGCCTTGCCCTCTATCCTGCCGGTGATGAGCCACCAGGAGATGCTAGAGGTTACCCATCTGCACTCCCTGGCTAGCGCCGATTACGAAACAATAGTTACTACCCGGCCCTTCCGGGCGCCGCACCATAGCGCCAGTGATATTGCTATAATCGGTGGTGGCCAGCGTCCTCGGCCAGGCGAAATCAGCATGAGCCATCACGGCGTACTTTTCTTTGATGAGCTGCCAGAGTTCAGCCGGGCGGCCATAGAAGCCCTAAGACAACCATTGGAAGACCGCATAATAAGCATCTCCCGTGCCAAAGAGACCCTGACGCTGCCAGCTAACTTTATCTTGGTGGCCACCTCCAACCCTTGTCCTTGTGGTTATTACGGCACAAATAAATCCTGCAGCTGCCTTCCCTATCAGGTGCTGAATTACCAGCGAAAGATTTCCGGCCCGGTGCTAGACCGGATAGATATGTATGTTGACGTTGATGAAGTCGTGCACGAAAAGCTGCTGACTAGCGGCAATGAAGAATCCAGCGAAGACGTCCTAGCCAGGGTGGAGAGAGCCCGCAGCACCCAGACCGAACGCTTCGGCAAAAATCACAAGACCAACAGTAACCTGACCAATACAGAGATAAAACAGCTTGCTGCCCTAACAGATGAAGCCCGTGAGTTCCTAAACGCAGCCGCCGAACGTCTGCAGATCTCCGCCCGCAACTACATGCGCAGCATCAAGGTGGCCCGGACAATAGCCGACCTGGAGGAATCGCCGGATATCAAGACGGAACATATAGCAGAAGCCCTGCAATACCGCCGCCAACCCCTTACGCTGTAGGATTATTTTAGCAATGTAGTTTTGGTATGCTTGTTGCATGCTTGACCGATTATTTAGTAGGGGCGGCGCAGACCGTTACGTGCTTAGTACTCCATCATATAAGCCCGAGGATGCTGTGCAGAGTATGCGCTTAGTAAACCCTGGCGCGCCACGATTAGCGGTAATGTTCCCACCGTGGCACGGGGGTAGTTGGCCTTATCAAGCACTAGTGAAAAGACTGGTGAAACAAAATTGGGCGGTCATGGACAACACATTCAGTGGCGAAATTCTTAAACCGGACGCGTCTCAAGTACTAGCCTCTTTCAATAATATCCAAGCTACAGTAACAGATGAGCTTAGAAGGGTGGTAGACGAGGAGAGATATGAAAGTATCCATCTGATCGGGTTAAGCATTGGCAACGCGGCACTCGCCCTCGTGGCGTCTGCATATGGTGAGTTTACCGGAGCTACAATGATTACGCCGGGTAGCAGCCTTGCGGAATGCGTCTGGGACGGCATCCGCACACAGCATATCCGCGAGGGACTTGAGCATCAGTATAGTAGGACGACCCTAAATGAAGAATGGCAGACTCTAGCGCCGATAGAATATGCACCATGTTTTACCGGCCTACCCGTAAACCTCGTCATATCTACTTCAGATGAAATTATTCCTGCTAGTTCGCAAAAAGAGTTCGCAGGCGCGCTTGCAGAAACTGGTGCCTATACCAGTGTTACTAGTACTTCTTTAGGCCACGTTGCTACTATCGCCAGATTCTGCGCTAGAGGACGGATAGGAAATTACTGATTTGATTTGCTAATTGTTGAACTCTGTTGGCTTACCTGTTACACTGGCGGGAGTGTTAAGGATATCAAGGAGAACGATACTATAAATCGGAGCACTCGCCTGAACGAGGCGATTCGGGCGCCCGAACTGCGTGTTATCACAGAAGATGGCCAGCAGTTGGGGGTGTTAACAAGAAGTGAGGCGCTGCGAGCCGCCGAAGAGCGCGAGCTTGATTTGGTGGAAATATCGCCAGAAGCCAATCCGCCAGTAGCCAAGATTGTCGACTGGGGCAAGTACAATTACCAGCGCACCAAGCAGCTGCAGAAGAACAAGCGCAACACTAAGACCTTAGACGTGAAGCAGATCCGCTTTGGGCTAAAGATAAGCGACCACGATTTAGGGGTTAAGCTTAAAAAAGTCAGCGAGTTTCTGGAAGAAGGCCATAAGGTCAAAATAGTCATCTTCTACCGCGGACGTGAACTGGCCCACCGGGATATCGGCTTCAAACTGGCAGAGCGAGTCATAAATGGCTACGAAGGCGTGGCAGTTACAGACCATAACCCCGTACTACTGGGCAAGCAACTAAATTTCGTCCTTAGGAGCACCTCTGCCACCAAAGTTGCCAACAAAAAGTCAGAGCCAGCTGAAACTAAATAGATAAAAACCGAGCCAAACAGTATAATGAATCTTTACAGAGAAAGTTTAGGAGCCTGAATGCCAAAGCTAAAAACCCATAGCGGAACCAAAGACCGCATTAGAATCACCAAGAACGGCAAGGTCATGCGCCGACATTCTACCGGTACGCACTTTTTGGAAAAGAAAAGCGCATCGCGCAAACGCACCTTTGCTGGACTGGAAGTTATGACCGGTAAAAGTGCCAAGAACATGAAGCTAAAGCTGGGATCGAAGTAAGATGAGAGTCAAGAGAGGCGTTACAAGCCACAAACGACATAATAAGATCCGCAAAGCCACAAAAGGTATGACGCGGTCAAACCGTTCATCCATCAAGCGCGGCAAGCAGGCTGTGACCCGTTCCTTGCAGTTCGCCTATCGTGACCGCCGCAACCGCAAGCGGACATTCCGAGAACTATGGAACGCCCGCATCAACGCCGCCGCCCGCCTAAATGGCACGACTTATTCCCGTCTAATAGCCGCCCTAAAAGGCAGCAACATCACCCTGGACCGCAAAATCCTGGCCGAACTAGCTGTGAACGAACCCAAAGCCTTCACCGCCGTAGTCGAAGCCACCAGCAAACACTAAAAAGTTACCTTCGACTTTTTATAAAACGCTGCGCCCTTATCAAACCTGCTCCTGCAACACACCTATCAAAAGCACATCCAACAAAAATAGATTGCCTGAATTCTCGCCATAAACCCATAACATCTCTATCATTTTGGGTAAGATTACTATGCATTAATTCTCTTACGAGTGATAAGTTTTGCATTGCGGGCCCAAATACCGTGGACAGTGCCGCAGCTCTTATATAATTACCGCCGCCAAGGGTGCCCATGATTCCTATAAAAATACCATAAAATTGTAGTGATCGCTTTGCCTTTTCTATATCTATGTTGGCAGCCGTTGAGGCCTCTCTTAGGCCAGCCTTAACCGCACTGTTTATGTACCGCGCTCTACTTTTGCGTCAAATAGCCCTTCACTACCAGCAACGTCTTTGACTTGCTCTTGGGTTTCCGAATTATTCACCTCTACTGTTACGTCTGGTTTACCAAAAGAACTTGTACCGAGCGGCCACGATATATTAGCCGAAGACAGGGGCTTATTATGCCGTTTAGATACTGCCCCAAGCGATGCTGTGCCCGATTCGTCCGTACTTCCTATTTGATAGTCATAACCGCCGACATCGCCACTAGTACCGACTATGCTAATATCACCCAACCCCGCCACAGCACGCACTCTATGGAAGGCACGGAGATTCACCAGCAGCCGCTCGTCGTCAAAACCTACTGGCAATCCTAAGTTCCCAATAGTTAATTCGTCTGCATACTGGTTTACTTCTGGCAACGGTACATTGGTCGGCAATCTCTTCACAATTGTGCAATATAACAACAAGATTGGATTTTTGCAAGACTCAACCATACCAGCCAATGTTATAATAGCTATGCTAGGTTGTCGGCTGATCGCCTGCCCCTGAAAAAGGCGGGAGGAAAGTCCGGGCAGCATAGGGAATGGCAGTTGCTAACGGCAACCGGGGGCAACCCTAGGGAAAGTGCCACAGAAACTATACCGCTGGTCCGCAAGGATTGGTAAGGATGAAAAGAGTGGGGTAAGAGCCCACAGTCTTTGACGGTGACGTCAGAGAGAGGTAAACCCTGCCTGCTGCAAGGAGATGGATCCTTTCGGGCCTAAAGCCCGGAAGTTTCCCGCTGAGGATTCATCATAAGAACCGCTCGATTCCACTGGCAACAGTGGGACTAGATAGATGATCAGCAAGTCCGCCTAAAAACGGATAAACAAAACCCGGCTTACAGACAACCTAGCGCTAAAACCGAAAACCAAGCTGCTCCTAAACAGAGCAGCTTTTTTAATCCCCTACTGCTTGCAAAATATCATTTCTAGATAATAATGTGATCTAAGGAGATAGTTATGGGAGAACCTAGAACTGAGCTTGATGGAGTTGCACGACAAAGCGTAGGCATGCGTGGAGCATTGGAAAATAGACCGGCCGAGGAAGTACTGAGCGCAGTAGATCTAGAAGTTTTAGCCCGTATTTACCCTCAGTGGTCACTAGTTTTCGGGGTAATAGATGGAGCTGTCAGGAAACAATATAGAAGAAGATTGGATGATCTGACTCCAAGCGCACGTGAAGATGATGGACGTTTATCTGCGCTTTAGTTCTGACTATGGCTTCGAGTTCGATCCCGGACTTTTGGAAATCTTTGCTTTCGAAGGCACATTTTCTGGAGACAAGAACATGCTTGGGAGCTTTACTATAACCGTCGATGGAGCAGATGGTATGACTATCGGTGATGTGAAAAGAATTACCGAAGCTGAAGCATACTTGCAACGGACCGATTTATTCACCAACCCAGACACCCCCCAACCCTAATAAATATGCCCTTCCGGGGCATTCCATGGTCTTCCCCAGGCTCGAGAAAACCGGTTGGCTGACATCAGGTCAGGCCGGGTCAAGCCGAAACTCTGCCCGAGACTCCTTTGTTAAGCTGCGAGGGATGCTTGTCATTGTTTTGGCGCGGCCTGACCTGGTATGACAGCCAGCAGTGTTTTGGACTGCCTGCGGCTCTTTTGCATACTTTTGCAGCTGAAGGTAAAAGTATGTCGACGGCCTAGCGAAACGGGGCGGTGAATGTCTTACGCACGCAACCGTAATTTAGTTCTTCAAAGCCTCATCCAATGTCTCGTTCACCATCTTGTCTGCCTGAGAGTTCAGGGCGCGGGGTATGTGGGTGAATTCGATGCGCTTGAAATGGGTGGTGAGCTGCTCTATGGATTCATGTATAGGCCATAGGTCGCGGTTCTTGACCTTGTATATTCCCTTCATCTGATTGATTACCAGCAGGCTGTCCAAATAGACATGTACTATTTCTGATTGCAGCTTCAACGCCTCTTCCAGCCCGGCCTTTAGGGCAAGGTATTCTGCTTGATTGTTGGTCGTGATACCAAGGTAAATCCCGGACTTAATTACAACAACATCATCCATATCCATTAGCACATAGCCACTGGCCGACGGCCCGGGATTCCCGCGAGAGCCACCATCGGCATAGAGCTTTATCTCTGTCACCTTCGTTGGATAGTTCGCCTCCGGCTGGAAACGCCGGGAAATGGCGTAGGGCTCAAAGTGGAAACTTACAATCTTTACTGGGGTATCCGGCCCCACATTTTTGCCATAGAAGCGCCGCATCGTCTCATACATCTCCTTTTCGGAACCGAATTCCCCGCTCCGCTCTTTGTCCAGAGTATCCAGCTCGCCCAAGCGCTTCATAACTACGCTATCAATGTTGGCCACCCCGAATATCTCCCAGCTTGCCCGGTCCTTAGGCTCAACCTTATCCACGAACTCTACTTGGTCATTCACAGACAAATCCTTGTCGTCATTAATCCGCCACGTAGTAGTCTTCCTCCCCTCCCGCACGGCCATCGCCAGCTCATGATCCAATTTAAGCGTTTTCATCCTCCTATTCTAGCCTATAGCTGTTACAGATTACAGATATACGATAGAATGTTGGAGCTAGAGGAGTCTGTATGGGGCAGATACCTTATGTAGCTTAAATCAAATTCCTGAGGGGATTCAGGAATTTGAGAGGAGGTAACTTCACCATCACACGTTGACGACGGGGTGTGGCGCAGTTGGTAGCGCGTACGGCTGGGGGCCGTGCCTCTTTTTGCTCGCAAACGGCAAGCCTATTTGCTCGGCCAAGCATGGAAAACATATATTGCCGCTGGCAATCTATGGGTCTTAGGTTCTGTGAACCCGCTCCCCTCACGGCTTCTACATAATTAAGTTATACTATCGTCTGTTAACGGGGTGTGGCGCAGTTGGTAGCGCGTACGGCTGGGGGCCGTGAGGTCGCAGGTTCAAGTCCTGTCACCCCGACCAGGCTAGAACTCATTTTATGTCAAAAAGCTGAAAACTAGTAGGGCGAGCGGAAGCCCGTGGGCGATACGCGAGCCTGTGCGTGAGCCCCAGCTCCGCCGCCTGTCAGCCGAAGGCTGACCGCTTGCGGTCAGAGGCGAAGATTGTAAGCTGCCATGGCTAAAACAATAAACCATGAATGCATAGTGTAAAATAACATGCATGAATATTGATGGTTTTTTCTCTAAGATACGTGATGATGAGAATTTAGATGCCAATTTTTTACACCTTACCTCGAACGAACCATTTATGTCACAAACAGCTCGAACCTTTGCGAACTCTAGGCTAGCCGATCGTTACTTTATGGGTGGTGGCGAAGATGGGTTTGTCGATCTTGAACCATTCACTACACTTGGACTCCCAGGCGTACAAGCCCTAGTTACAGCAGCAGAAGAAGCTGCTCAAGAGATGCTGCACGCCGCTTCAGTTAATCTTAGTTGCTTATCTGGTGTTCATGCCATGATGTGCGTACTGTTATCAGTAACTGAACCGGGTGATACGGTCATGACAGTTGACCATGATCATGGCGGACACTTTGCAACCGAGAATATAGTAGCCCGTATTGGCCGCAAACGCGTCACGACCTCATACAATTACGAAACCCTGTCTTTCGATGCTCAAGCAATAGCGCAGACTTTTAAGGAGAGTGGGGCCAGGGCTTTCTATATGGACGTTTCCTACTATCTGAATCCCCATAATTTACGTGAAATCCGTCAGGCATTAGGTGAAGATGTAATTATTATCTATGATGCCAGTCATACTATGGGTCTTATCATGGGCCAGCAGTTCCAAGCTCCTCTTAAAGAAGGAGCTAATGTAATTTGTGCCAATACCCACAAAACGCTACCTGGTCCGCAAAAAGGAATGATTGCCTTTCGCGATGCTGATCTTGCAGAGAGGGCCAATAGAATAATTGAGGACGGCCTCTTTTCTAGTCCACATACCGCTTCAATGATTGCTCTATCCACTACCATCCTCGAAATGAAAGAATACGGACAAGATTATGCTAAGCAAGTTATTGCTAATTCTAACGCTCTGGCAAGTGCTCTAGCCTCTCTTGGGTATAAAATCCGTAAAGCCAATACCGGACGCTACTCAGAAAACCATCAAGTTCATGTACTAACCGAGCATATTGGTGATTATAGGGACCTATACAAGCGTTTGTACCGTAATAATACTAACGTTAATTTTGATAGCCCGGATGTCTTCAAGCAAGGTATGTTTATTCGGCTTGGGACACAAGAGCTTACGCGTAGAGGCATGAAAGAGAGCGAGATGGAGCAGGTAGCTAACTTTCTGCACCGTGGATTACATGATGAAGTTTTTCCAAGTGAAGTGACTGACTTTATTAGACGCTATCAGCAAGCGCATTATTCTTTTGATGCAATCTAATTTATTATTTCAATTTGTTGGCGGCTGCGGTAAATGCGTCAACTTCTTCGATGGTCGTGCAATAAGAGGTCATAAATCTATAAAGATTAGTGCTGGGATCCCAGTCTTCAAAAGCAAACTGATCTCTAAGTTCTTCGGCCCGATCTACCTCCATGACTCCCCAGACGCCATTTGTTTGCACCTCTTCAGTAACATTAATTGGCGCGTCTTTGATACCCTGTCCTAGCCTACCAGCCATTGCGTTAGAGTGGGCAGCAAGCTGTAGACCAAAATCATCTTGTAACAATACGCTCCACTGCGGAGTAATAAGACGTGCTTTTGTAACAACAAACCCCATCTGCTTTATGAGTAAATCTAGGTTTCTACCTACTTCTGGATTGGCAAAGACTACAGCTTCTCCTATGCCTAAGCCGCCGTTCTTTCCGGCACCCACAGAAATAACGTCTACACCAAGCGTGGTAGTAAAATCAGCCAAACCAATACCTAAACGAGCCGCCGCATTAAAAATTCTTGCTCCATCCATATGTACCAGTACGTCTTTTTCATGCGCCAGGTCTACTATGTCTCGTATTTCTTCTGGAGTGTATACGGTTCCTACTTCGCTAGGCTGAGTTATACTGACTACTCCAGGCCTACCAGTGTGCTTATCGTATGTCCCGCCAAGCATACTTGCAAACATGTCTCTGTCTAGCTTGCCATGTACTGATTCCAGAGGTCGTATAGGAGATCGTGTAGCGTATTCTATGCCACCGGCTTCAAAGTTGTTAATATGCGACATATCGGTCGCCACAATAAAAGTGCCTGGGGGCGTCATTCCCCTAAGCGCAGTCACATTTGCTGCTGTGCCCCCACCGCCCACAAAGTAAACTTCACCTGTTGTACCAAATGCTTGTTGTAATTGTTCTGTGGCTGCAATTGTGAACGCATCGTCACCATAGCTCTCTGCATAGCCTGTTTGGGCTTCTATGATAGCTTGCATTATATTCGGGTGGACTGGCGCATGATGATCAGCTTCAAACGAAGGTTTTTGTAGTTGGTTCATAACAATATAAATTGTAGCACAATATTGATAATATTGCAAGGTTTTACTTTACGCAACAGATTAGCACTGGGGGTAGACGTCGAGATAAGTTTAGCTATGGCAGCTAACAATCTTCGCCTCTGACCGCAAGCGGGCAGCACACCGACAGTCCTGACTTTTCTCCTATTTCAATTTTTTTCGGCGGGGCGACAATCCAAAAATGCAAAAGTTAGGACTGGCGGGGCGGTCAGCCTTCGGCTGACAGGCGGCGGGGCTGGTGCTCCACGCACAGGCTCGCGTATCGCCCACGGGCTTCCGCTCGCCCTACTAGTTTTCAGCTTTTTGACATAAAATGAGTTCTAGCCTGGTTGTACAAGGAGACCAGATTTATAGTTTAAAGAGGCAAAGAAGAATATATGGTACATAGTGGAGAGATACCCGATTTATCTGGGGATTGGCTTAGTAGGTACTTATACTACAGCGACTCAGAGCAAGCGGAACGTGATACAGAACATAGGCTTAGGCTTGTACAAGTTGGAGATGATGTTACAGGCACTAGCCACCCAGATTTGACTGGCTCAGAACTTGAGCTACATCTCGTTATAAGGGGCAGGAAACTAGATGGTAGATGGCACGAAAAAACCTCCCCCAGAGGTGAGTTTAAAGGCCGAGTACTTGAAGGCTTAGTTATGTTTGCTGTTGGAGCCGAGGGCTCACAAATAAATGGAAAACGTCTTATTTACAACCCCTTTCATGGCCGCGTAAACGTGGGCGAATGGGTGCTCGACAAAGTGTCTAGCGAGTAAGTGACAAACGTAAAAAGTCCCTGTACGCGGGACTTTTTGCTTAGCTGGGGGTTACCGAGGTGATTAAACCTGTCGGTAAACAGGTGGGTGCTCGCACGTGTCGGCCTCGGCCGACCCAAATGTTGAGCTCCCATATGATTGGTAACAGATAATCATATACTCGGCTGCCCAGCCAAGCCCAATTATATGCTTCTGCGGCAGAATGGTCGAGAGATTTTTATCTTTTTTCCGCACACCCCGAAAACGGAAGCCAGAAATCGTCTTCACAGGCTTTCGCACTTGATTGCAGTCCGCCTGAGGTGGATGTGCCAAGTGCGAAAGCCTACTAAAGGAAAAAATCTATTAGGCTCTCATTGACCATCACCACCGCCGGGCCGAGGACCGGGAAAAGTAGGAACATAAATATGATTATTGCCATGAAGCCCATAGACTCTATCTGGTACATGAACCGCTGCAGGGGCTCTGGGGCAAAGGCGTACAACAGGCGCGAACCATCAAGTGGCGGAAATGGAATCATATTGAAAACAAAGAACGCGATATTCACCTCTAAGAACAGCCTCATGACCGCAAACACCGTCGTCCCATCGGCCGCGCCAGTCAGCCGAATCAATACCGCGGTAACAGCGGCAAGCGCAAGGTTTGTTAGTGGCCCGGCGATTCCGACAAGAGCGGCACCATACTCCTCAAACTTAACGCGGGATGGATTGAATGGCACTGGCTTTGCCGCAAAGAACGGCGGGAATCCGGATAATATCAGAACCAGTGGCAACAAAACGGTAGTGAAAAGATCTCTGTGCCTAAGCGGATTTAACGTAACCCTTCCCAAATCGCTTGCCGTCGTATCCCCTAGCCAGTGGGCTGTCATGGCATGCATTGCCTCATGAAATCCAACGGCCAACAAGATGGAAATTATTAGGAAAAATATTTCGGTGGCCTGTAAACCTGCTGTCATATTACGTATAAGTATAGCAACTGGTATGGCCTCCTTGACCATTTCTGATAAAACCTATAAAATAACACCTTGAATCTTAAGGACCTAGTAGATATGCAAATATGTGAACTTACGGGCAAGGGCAAGCAATTCGGCAACAACGTTCCCTTTTCCCAGAAAAAGACCAAGAAAGTCTGGAAGCCCAACCTGCAGACCAAAACACTGACCATAGACGGCCGCAAAGTACGTATGCAAATAAGCACCCAAGCTATAAGAACCCTCAAGAAAAAAGGCCTCCTAGTTTAGGTTAGAGGTTATAGCTCAGCCCGTTCTCTGTTACTTATGTAGCAGAGTATGTTTTGTAATTTCTCTGCTGTAACCTATCACCTATAACCTTTTCCTACTGTCTTTCTAGGACGATAAGCTGAGTGTTGTCGGTCAAGTCTATAGGCTTGATTTTTAATTTTGGTACAGTTTGGGCGGGTTCCATAGCCATACTTTTAAGCACATCCTCCAGACTTGATTGGGTCACTGGGTACGTTAGAGCCTTGTCGGCGTAGTGTGTTGGAATGACCAGCTTAGGTTCGATCTTCTTAATAATAGCTAGCGCGCCTTCGCCGTCCATCGTATAGCCATTGCCGCCTAACGGAATAATAAGAACATCCGCGGTTCCGATGGCTTCTAGTTGCCAATCGTTAAGCTCCGGATAGATATGTCCCGTGATGACCAGACGGATATCATCTGCAGTTATTCGGAAGACAGTAGCCGTAGATTGACCAGCTTCATCCAGATGTGAGCGCGCGGCAATGCCCTGGACAGAAACATCAGACACCTCATATTCGCCTGGCTGGTCGATGACCAATTTGCTGTCATCAGCCGCCGTGGCGTGTGGCCCAGTTAACAGGATGACATCGCCAGATTTGGCGACGGTCTTCAGCCCAAGATCGGCAAGGTTATCATCCACTATCAAGCTGGCCTTTTTGGTAGTTATGCGCAAACAGTTAGCCCCTAAGTACTGTAATTCCATCAAAACTCACCCCCGGTGAGAGAAGTGAGAAGTGAGAAGTTAGAAGTGAGTATACAGCCATGCCGTTCAGATTCTTGCTTGAGGTTATCCGTTCCCCGTTCCCTGTCCGCTGTCCGCTGGTATCTCATTCTTGCTCCTCGTTATCCGCATCATTATCGACCTTAGGCTCTAATTCGGCAACTTCAGCACCTGGCGAAATAAGATTGTGTTTATCTATCAAAACCTGGTTTTTGGCTTCCATTACATTAGCCAGGAAACGATCTTTGACTTGCTGGCGATAGCGGAACTCCCCGACCGGCATCATGGTGTAGCGTATCTCTTTGCCTTCTTTTGCTTCTAGCTCCGAGATAAAGTGATTCAGCTTAGCCTGATTTACATCGCCTACTATCAGAAAGTCTATGCCGCTGCTCTCATCCCGTGTAAACTGGCCAGTATAAAGCGCCAATTCGACATTGCCCAAGGATTTTATAGTCTTGATTTCGCTGTCGCCACTTTCGCCTACTGTGGCCCTCTTTATCGTGGACACTGGTTCCTCACCGAATATAGCGGATAAGGCATGAAAATATTCATAGTTCTGATTAACCTCATAGTAAAGGCGGTTGTTGTTGGTGTCGGAAGATATAATGCCTATACTAAGCAGATTGGCCAGCTCACGGCGAACAGAATTGATCTGTTCATCTATCTTGCGGGTAATTTCGCGCACGTAAAAAGAACGATTGGGATTGCTATAAAACAGCCTCAATAGCTTGACTCTAGTTTTAGATCCAAATAATTGTTCTACCATGAAAACTTACCCCCGACTTGTTCAGCCATAGTCATATTGTAGCAGACAAGACGCGTAACTAGACGATCATTTACTCAAATAACGTGTAACAATATCTACAGCATTACTGGGGTCATCCAACCAGAGAATACTTTTGTTACGTTTAAACCAAGTGCGCTGGCGTTTCGCCAAGCCTAAAGTGGATTTTATTATTCGAGCTTTGGTTTCTTGAACCGTCTGATTACCCTCAAAGTATGGCTGCCACTCGCGGTAGCCTATGCCTTTGAGGGCTTCACAACCCCAACCGTACTTATGCGCTAGCTTGCTCACCTCCTGCTCCAGCCCTTGGTCGATCATACGCTGTGCGCGGCGCTCAATCCGTTCCTTTAACTCTTTATGCGGAACCCTTAGGCCCAATATCAGTGTGTTAGGCCGCAGAGACTTTCTTGTAGGCCGTGCGCCCTCAGTTTCTAGCAAGCGGATAAGCCGTCGCTTGTTGCGAACATCCAGGCCGGAGTCATCCAAACCCTTGTCTGCAATAAGCTCCCGAAGCTGCTCTACAGTTTTATTATTGAGCTCTTTGCGCGCTTCTCTATCGCCCGCTGGCAAAAAACCATAGTCATATATAACGCCATCAATATATAATCCAGTTCCGCCAACTATAAATGGTAGCTTTTTCCGATTAATTATATCGCTTATGGTATTATTTGCCATACTTTTGAACACCGCGGCCGTGAAATCCTCGCACGGGTCCACTATATCAAGCAGATGGTGCGGAACCCGGGCACGTTCCTCCGCTGATGGTTTGGCCGTCCCGATGTCCACCTCCCGGCGTACCGTCCAAGAATCCGCACATATGATTTCCCCATTAAGTCTCACGGCCAGATCCAATGCTAGCGCGCTCTTGCCCGAGCTTGTCTCGCCGACTATGACTATAAGTTTTTCAGGCATTTTCGGTGGGAATATACTCTGGTGGTGGGACAAATAGCGCTCTTGCCATGGCTTCTTCGCATGGTGGCGTAGATTTGCTGAATGATTCCGGAAGCCTAATTTCTAACTGGAGTAACATGAGCTCAGCGTCATCGACCATATCATCCCCGAGCTGCAACGTTCCGGCTTCTATACACATACCGACTTGCCAGCTCAACATAAAACGGATCTCACGTATGTTCTCGACCACCCAGCCCCTGATCACTAACTCTTCATGGGGAGTGAGAATGGTATTCGGTTCACGACTATGCTGCATGACCACTGCTTTCACCAGTAGCGCCACTTTTCCTCGGGCATAACTATATCTATCGAGTGGGGATTTTGGTACGTCAATATCTACTGGGGCTTCTAATGTATCCACTCAGTTACTTCCTTAGTTGAAGTATCTAGTCTATCTTTCATTCGGCAACCAAGCAAGTTGCCCGATATCTACGGTATAGTCTGAACTTACCACAACCCCTTCGGCTTCCAGGGCTTTTCTGTGGCCTCCCAGGCCGCCCCAGGTGTAGCCGCGGGCTAGGCCGCCTTGTTTGTTTACCACCCTTTGCCACGGTAAATCTGCCGGCCCGAAATGAGCCATCTGCCCGACTTCCCATGCCGCATACGACGCGCCACAAAGCGCAGCGATCTGCCCATACGTCATCACTTTGCCTTTAGGAATCTGAGAGACCAGAGCATAAACCCTGCTTTTGAACTCCGCATCAACGCGTGGCATGATTGAAGTATCCCTCGATTTCCTTCCAATCCTTACACCGTACAACCTCCGCAGGCAGCTCTTCCTCTTGCCAGCCGTACTTTCCGAATAAGACCGCCTGGATGCCTGCTTCCATAGCAGAAAGGCAGTGCGCAGGGTTGTCATCAATCAGCCATTTTGCTCCAAGCCGCTTGCACACATTTCCCTTTGTCTCGGACGCGACCGAGACATGGCCCAGCAGGATGACCTGCTTAAAGACCCCGTTAAAGTAACGGTTCATCCATTGCATAGTGGCTGTTTCCATAGAAAGATCGCGGGAAGTTACTGCTAATAAATCGAACCTTTCTTTCAGATGATTAACTCCGCCTTCTGCTCCCGCAACTGGAAATACGTCATCCTGGTTCGTTCTCAACGCTTCATGGAAATCTCCGAATAAGGTTGGATCGGCTATGCTATAGTTCTGCCATACCTTTTCATAGTAGCCCCAGTATGGAGCACTGATTAGATAGCTGTCCTTGTTTAGGCTGAGTCCTGTGCGCCGGTTCACAAAATGACGTAAGGTCTCAGTAGTATCGGCAATTACGTCATCAATATCAATTGCGATCATCCCTGTACTCACAGGGATGATTTATTAGCTCGGTTTTGGGCTTCTTGGGCTATTTTCTCTAGAAATTCGTCTACTGACAAAGTTGTAGGCTCGGTGTCTTTAGCCACGTCCTTGCGGATACGGGGGGTAAGCTGACCAGAATCAATTTCCTTCTCGCCTATCACCACCGTATATGGAATCTTCATGAGCTCAGCAGCCCGGATCTTCTTGCCTACCGATTCATTAGAGTCATCGATTTCCGCTCTTAGTCTTAGCTCTTTTGCTTGCCTGAGAATGTCGCCTGCGAATGTGGCTGTTTTTTCTTCCTGGTTTACGGTAATGATACGAATCTGCTCCGGTGCCAGCCATACTGGAAACTTTCCTGCGAGGTGCTCTATCAAGATACCTATAAACCGCTCCAAAGACCCGTAGATTACCCGATGGATAACGATAGGTGTTTTTTCCTGGCCGTCAGCGTCAGTGTATTTAAGCTCAAATCTGAGTGGTTGTTGGAAATCGAGCTGAATAGTCCCCATCTGCCATGGTCGTCCTAGTACATCTTTCATTAGGATATCTATCTTGGGTCCGTAAAAGGCTCCGTCACCTTCTTCAACAGAGTATTCCTTATCACTCTCCTCTAGGATTTCTTTCAGCGTCTGCTCCGCGCTATCCCAAAGCTTAGGATCACCCATAAATTTGTCCGGGCGCGTACCCAGACGAAAGGAGTAAGACATATTAAATATTGAGTAAAACAGCTCGGTAATTTCGAATATACGCTTGTATTCATCTTTTATCTGATTCTGGGACACAAATATATGCGCATCGTCCTGGCGAAATTCGCGTACCCTTAGCAGCCCATTAAGGGTACCTGAGCGCTCGTATCGGTGGAGGGTATCTGTATCACTCAAGCGCGTGGGCAATTCGCGATAAGATCGTTGTCTACTACCAAAAACAACCATGGCGTTAGGGCAGTTCATAGCCTTAAGGCCATAGAGTTCTCCCTCTTCGGTCTCAGCGGTAGTGAACATCTCATCCCAATAATGATCAAAATGCCCAGAAGTTTGGTAGAGTTCCTTCTTATTTATAAGTGGTGATACGATTTCCTTATAATCACGTTTTCCGTGTTCCATGCGCCAAAAATTTACAAGCTCATTGTAGATAATAACTCCCCTAGGTAGCCAGTAAGGCATGCCTGGAGCGGTTTCGTGAAAGAAAAACAGCTCTAGTTCCTGACCGAGTTTACGGTGATCACGAGCTCTGGCTTCTTCAAGCATTCTGAGGTGTTTATCTAGTTCTTCCGGTGTCTCGAATGCTGCGCCGTATATGCGCTGCATCTGTGGGTTTTTCTCTTTGCCGCGCCAGTAGGCGCCGGAGATCCTTTGAAGTTTGAAAGCGCCGACTTTGCCGGTTGATTCTACGTGTGGGCCGCGACAGAGGTCTGTGAAGTCGCCATTCTTATAGAAAGATACACTCCCGACCATGGCTTCTGCATGGGCTGAGCCTGTTATGCCTGCGGGCAGACCCATCATTGTGGAGTTCAGTTCACTAGCTAGAGTAGTGCCCTCCCGCTTTAAATCATTCAGCAGCTCCTCCTTGTAAGGCTGCCTCTCCTCCCGGGTCCAGCCTATCGCCTCATCAATAGGCATCTCCATACGTTCAAACGACTGGTCTTCCTTGATAATCTTACGCATCTCAGCCTCGATTTTTTCGAAATCCACCTCCGATAGTTTTGTTTCGCCCAGATCAATATCGTAATAAAAGCCATTCTCCACCACGGGCCCCACCCCAAACTTGGCTCCCGGCCACAAACGCCGCACTGCCGCCGCCATAATGTGCGCCAACGAATGCCTCATCGGGTACAACTGATTCTGCTTATCGTCCATCCATAGCTCCTCTAGTCAGCTATAATATATCTTATCAGCAAAGAGCCATAGGCGTGGAATTAAAAAAGACGCGCCTTTTGAATACTCTCGCATGGTATTCAAAATAGCGCGTCTCCGACCTTGGAATTGTACGACATACAATTCTCGGGCCTTTCACCGATTTCCCATCTGGCCTGCAATAGCTAAGGACGGGCACTCATTGCAAAGTGCGAACACTTTGCCCTGCCGACGAGTTCGGCGGTCGGTAACGCCGCTTCACATCTCTTTGGATACATTACCTCTTGAACTATCCCACCGGTCAAGTTCGAAAGTTCAGAGTTTTGCTAAGGGAGACCTTAGCTAGCACTGATTGTAACACATCCCAGAATTCCGCCTGACAAGAACAATCATAGCACGGTTAGTATTATAATGCTAGTACTAATCTATTGTTATTATTACACCTGCTCCGTGTATACTTTCCCCAGCACGGCAAACTTAAAGTATCCTGTATAATCTGGGATGTTCAGCTGTATAGCGGGCGATTAGCTCATTTGGCTAGAGCGCCGCATTGACGTTGCGGAGGTGGCAGGTTCGAATCCTGCATCGCCCACCAGCTACTTATAATATACAGTCCATTTATGCACTTTACTTGGGTTGACTATTATTACTTTATGTGTTAGCATTAGCGGGTTAATTCGGGAGGTTTATGAGAATTAACCTAGTAAGCCCTCTTGAGGGCTTTCAGCTGTTTTATGAGGACCTTGCGTCTATCGAAGCAGCGAATCGCTTGCGACGAATGAGGTGGCTTAAAAGCTCCTTGTAACTTGCAAACGATCAGAGGTGGTAAATTATAGAAACTTCGGCTATAAAAGGCCGAAGTTTCTATTTAAAGTAGGGTTTACCCACATAATTCTCTTCCTTATACACTAGCATTTTTAATAGCGGCATGACAATATGTAGCCATGGTATGTATATATTGCGGTTCTGATACGCAGGTAATTAATTCACGACCAAAAAAAAGGGTTAACCACATTTGGCGACGTAGGCAATGCGCTAATTGTGCGGCTACTTTTACTACCACTGAAGCTCCGGAGCTCAGTTCATCCATAATGGTTAAAAAAGTGGACGTAATAGAGCCATTTTCGCGCGATAAGCTCTTTCTAAGTGTCTACGAGAGCTGCAAGCACCGAAAAGACGCTCTAGGCGACTCCCAAGCCCTCACCGCCACTATAATTACCAAGTTACTTCCCCATGTCCAGGATGCTTCACTTCCAAACCGTGAGGTTATAGTCGTAACGACAAAAGTCTTAAAGCGCTTCGATAAGGCCGCCCACGCCCACTACCAGGCTTTTCACCCAGCAAAGTAGAGTTTTTTATGTTACGAATTGCTGGGGCGACGGCGCCAACTGCGTGGGTTCCACCACCGGGCACGGCGCTTCTTGCCCTCTCCAGCCCTAACTACAGTTAGGTTATCTTCCGTTACTACCGCCTTGGTGGTCAGGTCGAATGACTCTAAGTATCTAGCGAACAATAAGCGAGTCTGCGATGTAAGCGAGGCGGAAGACGCATAACAGATGCCTGTTATCGGCAGATAGACCCACTGCAAAATCATAAATATTGAACGATGTGCCTTGTAACGCTTGGGCTTGGGTGGCAACACCTTCACGCTGAGGTACAGGGTGATTACGATTCCGATCATAGCTATCTGCTGGATGCGACTGGCGATGAGCGGCAATTGGTTCGCAGCAATCTCGTCGGAGTTGATAAGCAGCGGTATGAACGCCGCGAACGCCATGATGAGTGGTGCTGTGGCCCAGCTGACGTGCCCTTCCAGCAGGCGTAGGAACTTGAACGTCAGGTCCAGTGTGGGAATCTTATTCTTGGTGAAGAACCCTTTCTCCGCGACATAGGCGACGTCCGAAGCACCGTAGGCCCAACGCCTTAGCTGTATGAACTGCGCCTTCAGGGTCTTACGCATTGTGCCGGCGAATACGGCATCCTGATAGATGGGCACCATTATGGGATAGACCTCGTGCATGCCCTCATAGCGGAAATACGTCCGCCAGAACTGGTGGCCGTCCTCAACGATGGTCCGTACGCTCCAGAAATCGGTATCAATGACGGCCTGCATGGATTGGGCGTGGGCCGAAAAATTTCGTAAGATATGCGGCCGCAGCGCCAGCACAATCATCCAGAACGAGTTGCCGGTGGCGATGACGCGCATCGGCGCCGGCGCGTCCCAGATATTGTTAGTGAACATCGGAATCGGCTGGTAAGAGATGCGAACCGGATCCGGGCAGACACAGTACATGTATGTCAGGGCAGCCAGATACTTATGGTGCGGGCGATTGTCTGAATCCAGGGTGGTAACCACCACATTTACCGGATCTATGCCCTCGACCTCCAGGTGTTTCTGCAACACGCGGCCGGCATTGGTAATGTTGCCCCCCTTGCCGATGACCTCCCCCGGTTTATCCTGATGTTTGGCGGCTATGGAGTAGCGGAATTTGCCGCGGCATTCTTCTACCAGGGCTAGCGCCTGCTCTTCCACCGCTTTTCCGCCACGTTCTTCATAAGCCAGTACAAATATGACATTCTGCATGTCGTAATTGGAATCCAGGATGGCTTGTATAGTTGGCTCCAAAACTTCCCGGCTCTCGTTCCATGTGGCCACGATTATGGCGTGGATGACTTCGCTGGGCTTGACCTTGGCCGACTGTACCTGCAGACGCAGCAGATTGCTGTAATGCCACTTAGGGCGGACGGCCTGGGGACTGCTTACCTCGCCCTCTTCTAGCTCCTTGACCAGCTCCTGCCAGTCCAGCCGCATGTGTTGTTGGAGCGTGCGCCACCCCTGAAGTACACGTATGTTCAGGGCGATGGCCTTAGTGAACCACATCAACATGTAGGACAGGATGAAAAACACTGTCAGACGTGGATTGACGAAGCTAAGCACGAACGGCAATACCAGGATGGACCAGCTTAGCAGACCCGGCAGCATCTCGAAGAAGCGGTAGCGCCGGCCCCTTTCCTCTTTGAATGGTATCTCGATATCTGTCATAAAGCAGAAGCTACCTTAAGACTAGCAAGGCGTTACTGACCACCACGGCCAGGGTTAGTAGTAAGACGCCTAGTCCCAAGATCGCCATCGCGGCATGGCGCCGCAACGGATAAACGCGCAGACTGAGCATAAAATGGAACAAAGAAACAATAAATAAAAAGACAATAAAGGCTAGTATTTCGGCTACAGTACCGGATGTAAACTTACTGATTGCGGCCGCATTAGTACAGTCACGGCATTGGACAATATAGCTACCGCTGCGATCGGTATCTAGTTTTAGTAGCACCAGGATAGTTCCCAGCACCACTAAAAAGGCACTGGCGGCAAGCAGCAGCAGCACGACGCGGTCGTGAAAATATCTTTTTGGTGTCGCCATATATAAATAGCTTATATGTTTTAGGTTCTAGGTGCTAGTATCTGGTGCGGGTAGAGAGAATCGAACTCTCGCCTCGACCTTGGGAAGGTCGCATCCTGCCATTAAACCATACCCGCCCGAGTGGTCCCCAGCAAGAGAGGATTCTTGCTGGGGTAAAGCGTAGGAATTGTTGGAGTTGGAGGTAAAACAATCCCTTGTTTTACCGTAAACCGGAATACAATTTCAAGCTGGAGCCGATGGTGGGACTCGAACCCGCGACCCCCACTTTACGAAAGTGGTGCTCTAGCCAGCTGAGCTACATCGGCAATAATATAAAGTAGTCTCAGGCCAAATTATAGCAAAAGGGTCTCAGGCAGTATTTTCGTCTGGTGTTTCTAGGATTTCACGGACTTCAATTGTTCCGCTGCCGTATCCGCCCCTTAGTTGCGGGCAATCCTGGCAGAGTTCTACTGCTTCGTCCATGGTGGCCGTTTGAACAACACAGTAACCACCGACGTTAGAGTCGTTTTTCCAGTTGTATTCCCGGACTTTGCCTGGGGCAGTGACAACTTTGTGCTCGTTTCCGAACGGTATTCCGTCCAGTAGCTTTTCGTGGCGAGCCAGCCCGCTCATCCACCTGTCCCAGTCCCTAGTGTTTTGTTCCCGTTTGTCATCCGTAACCATGCCGCCCACAAAAAGTAGCGCGAATTTAGCCATTCCTGTCTCCTTATTAACTATACCTAGCATATCAAAAACTCTCCTGAGTTCATGATAATGTAAGAAGTTAGAGCTTCTTTCCTTTATACTTAGCGCATGAAGCAGGAGTTTCGTCGGGATACCCTAGTATTTTTACTGAAGAAGGATTCTGTACTGCTGGCTATGAAAAAGCGCGGGTTCGGCATGGGACGATGGAACGGCGTGGGAGGCAAGGTCGAACAAGGCGAAACCCTGGATGAAGCAGCTATTCGCGAAACGAAGGAAGAAATCGGCGTTACGCCCTTAGTTATTACTCCGGTGGCTACACTTAAGTTCTATTACCCACCCCAAAGGGCCAAAGGCAAAAATATCCAAGTAAAAGTATACACGTGTACGGCCTGGCAGGGCGAGCCAGCTGAAACTGAAGAAATGAGACCGCAGTGGTTTGGGATTGATAAAATTCCCTACGAGGAAATGTGGTCTGACGACAAGTATTGGCTACCGCTAGTGTTAGGGGGTAAAAAGTTAGAGGCAGAATTTTATTTTGATAGTAGCGATGGCATTAAAAACTATGAGCTGAAGGAATTACATGAAAAAGCTGCCGTTTAGCCGAATAAGCATTATCTATAACCCCAACAGCACCGGTCTGGCGGTTGAAAAGGCCGAGAAGCTTCATGATGAACTAAAGTCAAAATTGGCCGGTGTCCCCCTAAGCCTGCGCCCGACTGATCGCGCTGGCCACGGAGAAGAGCTGGCCTATGACATAACCAAGCAGGCCAAAAATCCCTTGATTATCTCCGTCAGCGGCGACGGCGGCTACAACGAGGTCATAAACGGCGCGCTACGGGCGGCCGAAGAGCTGGGTGCTAAGCCGATCTGTGCAGTGCACAACGCCGGCAATGCCAACGACCACCACCGTACCTTGCAGGAGAACCCCTTGATAGAAGCGATAACGGATGGCAAGACCCAGGATATCGACCTCCTAAAGCTGGATGTCGTCGGCTCCAAAGCCTCTCTTACACGCTACGCACACTCTTATATAGGGTTAGGCCTGACGCCCGCCATAGCCGACGAGCTGAACCAGCAGCAGCTGAACCGCTGGCGGGAGACATTGTTGGTTTGGAAGACGTTTTGGCGCTACACCCCTATTACACTGGAGGTAGAGGGAGAGCGGCGTCAGTTTGACAGCTTGGTATTCGCCAACATAAACCAGATGGCCAAGGTGCTTACCCTGAGCAAGGACGGCCACCCCACGGATGGCAAGTTCGAGGTGATAGAGATGCCGCACATCCGCAAGATCCGCCTCTTCATCGTGGCCATCCGGGCAGCCTTGAGGGACCTGGGTGCTCAGCCGCGTCGGAAGAAGTACCAGTTCGGCGTGGTAGAGGACGTTCCCCTGCAGCTTGATGGCGAAGTCTTGCAACTCCACAGCGGTGACACCGTAACGGTCCATATAGCCCCCCAGATCCTACGCACCGTCCTATAAATCCTTTATAATAGAATTGATGGTCAAAGGCGTACTTCTGGACATGGACGGCACACTTGTGCTGAGTAACGACGCCCACGCGCTAGCGTGGGTAGAAGCCTTTGCTCATCACGGCTATACGATCGATTATGAAGCTGTACGACCGTTAATCGGTATGGGCGGCGACAAGCTGATGCCTAGGCTTGTGCCAGATTTGGACAAGAATTCCGGACCCGGTAAAGCCATAGGCGAATTCCGGACCAAACTTTTCCTACATAAATACGCCCCCGGTTTACAACCAGCGCCCGGCACCCGCGAATTAGTTCAAAGATTACAAGCAGACGGATTCAAGCTGATAGTGGCCAGCTCCGCCAAAGATGAAGAACTGGAAGTTCTGCTCAAGGTAGCCAAAGTGGATGACTTACTAAAACTATCCACCACATCCAGTGATACTGACGGCTCCAAGCCCGAGCCAGACATTGTCCAAGCCGCCCTGGACAAGCTCGGCATGTTCGGACAAGAAACCATTATGCTTGGCGACACCCCTTATGACGTTGAGGCTGCAAGCGCGTCGGGTGTTCCCCTGGTGGCCGTACGATGCGGCGGTTTCAGCGATCAAGACTTGGCTGGAGCAGAAGCCATTTACGACAGCCCGGCTGACCTACTAGACCATTACGATTCTTCCCTTTTCGTGGGCTAATGGGAAGTTTTCTATAAACTACTATAGAAGATTTTCGGATGAGCTATACGTTCTCTGTCCACTTCTACAAGAAAAAGGTAGCCGTAATGACGATTCCTAACCCCCGCTATCTGTGCACCTGGTCGCCAGGCATCTTCAGATACTGGATCGGTCACTTCCACGCCAGAGAACCATTCCAAGTGCGCTCCTTGGTCATGTTCTCTTACTACTTCTACCTTTACTTCGGGCCTAACCCAACCCCCTTCACTAAAAAAGAATGCCAGCTCGATAATTTCTCCTGGTTCCAGGGTAAAGTTAGGCCTTAGATGCATAATGGGCGCCCCCAAGTTCAACAGTTCGGAGCCTGCTTCGTGGGGATCTGATGATTCACTCATAAGACAGGAATATTACACTAATACTATTGCCACAATCAACCTTAAGATGAAAAGGCATAACTCCTCTTTTGAAGTTACCCAAACGGGACAGCGTCAGTCCTTAATACCAGGACAGCCCTATCAACCTGTTGAAGTTTATCAAACCTTCGTGGATTTCTGGTTTACAATAAGAGGCACTAGTAGTGAACCGATTGCACCCAGCCCGAAGGCCATTAACATGACCCTGTTTTGCGTAAATTGAAACGTAAATATCAACAGAATTGCCCAAAAAACCGCCCTTCCGATGCAGACCGCCATTTCCATTGCAGCTATATAGGCTGCTCTGTCCGATTCACTGGCATGTTCATAAAACTTGATGTTCCACGGCACACGAAATAGCGCATGCGCGCCGTCCGCGGCAAAATTTATAAATATCACAGAGGCAAAACTGCTGCCAAGAAATCGTAGAAAATGGACCATGGCGCTCGTCAAAGAACCTGCGCGCATAAGCTGGCGTGCCCTTCCCTTATCCGCCAGCCGCCCTACGGTGGCTACCAAAACTAATGTAAATAATAGGGATGCTGTAACTATAAAGCCCACAGAGATATAGGTATTGACTACCAAGAATATAAATAGCGGCCAGACTATGGTTGCCGCCATTTCGCTAATCCCAAATCCTATATTGCTTAAGAGGTCCCCGGTTGGTGCGGAGGTGGCTGCGGCTCGCATAGAAAATTGATAATGCGCAGTGCCGTCGGCAGTACTTAACAACGGGAGGATACTCAACGTTACAATAACCAGTGCGGCTACTAACGCAACTTGAAGGCTGAGAATAGTCGCCACCAGCCCCCCGATAAGCGGCCCCAACGCTTCCACAATACATATAAGGTTATCCATACGGCTAAGTTGCCTTCCGCCATGAGACTTTGTCATGGCGGCCGAAAAAAGGAAGTGGTAAGGAAGAAAGAAAAAGCTGATAGCCGCCCCTTCCATTATGGCGACCGGAATGAACAGCGCAGAGTGGTTGGGTAGTAAGTAAAGCATGTATAAGCTTGTCATCGCCAGAAAACAACCGGCAGTCAGTACCCGCTTAACCCCGAAGCGTGCCATAAATATACTGGTAACAAAAACAAGGCTTAGTTCGGCCAATTCCCTCACTAAAAAATACACCAGGATAAGACGAAGCGAATAGCCCAAATTGTAAAGGTAAATCGGCACAAATACGCCTACAAGACTGATGCCAAGTGTCTTGATGCTCATAGTCCAGTAAATGCGGCTTCGCTCAAGAGCAGGAGTCGTATGTAGATGATACCGGACAAGATGCTGCATTAGTAAAGCATAGCAAAAAGCTAGCAAGCTCGGTCTCTATAAATTAATAATGAATTTTTGAATTTCTGGTAGTTTCTGCTCGAAGAATAACTTATCTTTGGGGTGAGTCAGCAAACTAGCTACCTTTTCTGGACCAACCCAGCGGATTTCTGTGTGTCGTGGGTCAATAGGATTAAATTCTATCTCATCTGTGGTATATAAAAATAGGGTGATGGCTTTTAGCAGGGTTTTATCCTCGCCGATGCCACCCTTGCCTATTCTGTGCCGCCTGTAAGTGCCCAACCCTTTAATAAACGTCAGCTGGCTTACTCCACTCTCTTCATATATTTCCCGCTCCGCCGCCTGCAGAGCCGTCTCACCCGGATCTACATGGCCTTTAGGCAACGACCAAGAAACGCCATCCTGGTTCACCACCAGCACCCGTCCATCTCTACTCAACACTACCCCACCCGCACTATGAGAAATATCATCGACCATCTAAACCTCTTGCAGAATCGTTCTTAGATCTGTTATCAAATAATCGGCTTTTATGGGTTTATTTGTAGGGGTAACATGTGGGTGTGTATAAAAGTAGCTAACACCCCCAGTTACCTTTGCGAGCTCCATATCAGCTTGCGAATCACCTATACACACTACGACATCAAATTGCTTGCCTTGCATGTAACTTTCCAGCACTTCTTTTTTGGCACCTTTACGTTCATGGGTGTTAACGCCAAACATCTTGTCCTTCGGAAAGAATTTCTTCAATCCTACTGCGTTAATAAACCATTCAAGATCGGAGGGTCTAGAATTCGATAGCAAGATTTGGTCATGTTTGGCGCGCTTGATAGCTTTTAACACATCGACAGTATAATCATTCGGCTTGATGTGCTTTTTTAGGACGTGTAAATTCTCTTCCGCATAATGGAAACAGGCCGCTTGTAGCGCCAGATGCTCCTCGCGACTAAGACGAGGCAATAGGTATTCGAAGTACTCGTACCAGCGGCGTCCATACAAATTGCGGTTGTCGTCATCCGTAAAACTCTCCTTAAAGCCTTCCTGCTCCAATACCTTGTTCGAAATTTCCAACACCCCCAGTTCATTATCCTTCTCGAGCACACCATGAAAATCCCAGACAAACAGTTTCACGGATGTAATCATACCAAAAGGGCTCTAACCCTTACCCTTTTCAGTCTTTTTGCGCAGGCGTTTTTTCTTTGATTTATCTCGCATAAACTCGCCAAAGCCCGCTTGCGCTACATTTATAGCCGCGCCAGCCCCCAATACCGCCCCGCCCACCGGTACGATTACCGCTAGGCCGCCCAAGGCTAGCGCGCCCAAAATATTGAAATTCTTATAAAAACGCCAGCCACGCTCTGCTGTGCCTTCTTTGTCTGACCCGCTTTCCTTAGACCTCGCCATATCCTTATTATATATGGGTAATCAGGAATATCGCTTCCGGGCTTGTTCTGCACGGAGTTTCGGAACACAATAAATATATGAGGAGTTATTTATGAAGAAAAAAGTCGCCATAGTATTGTTACTTGTAGTAATCGTAGCTGCGGCTTATTTGTCTGGCACTAGAACAATGAATAAAAAGGAGGGTTCCTCCGGCGATAATTCGCAAGCCCAGACCGAAACGCCTGCCACACCAGCACCGGCTGCGGATATTGTCTTTGTGAATCCTAAAAAAGGCGCGCATTTTGAATCCAGCACTCCGTCACATGGCGCCACTTTGGCTGCCTCCCCTGCTGGCATAGTGATTGACTTCAATTTTGATCTAGCCAGTAATTCCACTATAAAAATCGAGAAAGATGGCAGAGATTACGGCACCGGATCTACCACAATTGATAATAATAAGCTGGCTATGCGCCGAGGCATGGCCGCGGATGCGTCTGATGGTCTTTATACTGTCAACTATAACGGTTGCTGGCCCGATCGTTCATGCCATGATGGACACTTCCAGTTCGCCGTCAACCGTCAGCTTCTAAGCGGCTACCAAGATTTGCGTAGCGAGAAGGACGTAACAATCCACCTTAGCCAAACCAAATTTCAGCCTATGAATATACGCCTAAGTAAAAATACCAAGGTTACCTGGGTAAATGATGACAGTGTGGAGCATTACGTTAATACTGATTCGCACCCTGCCCATACGCACACCCTTGGCTTGAATTCCCGAGCCCTGGCAAAAGGGTCCAGCTTTGCCTTTACTTTTGCGAACGCGGGAGCATACCCCTACCACTGCAGCGCCCATGCGAGCCAGATGACTGGCAGTATAGTGGTGGAATAGCCTAAATTTAGTTAGCACTTATTCCACAATGCTTATGGTAAACTTATAATTAATGAAGCGTACTGAATAGATGAAAAAAGGTACTATACCAATCTATATAGCCCTTGTTCTAAGTGTTGTCTTGATAGCGCCGCTTATCCTAGCGTCTTCTGTTTATGCCGCCTTACCTCCTGGCGCGCCCGCGCCTGGCAGCACCTTCGCGCAGCGGCTGGAGCAGCGCAAACAAGAGCAACAAGTGAAAATGGACAAAAAAGAAATGGACCGGCTAAGTGGGCGGTGCATAAACGTACAAAGTTTAATTCGTCCTTTACAGCAAGCCACGGGCCAGACCGTTTCCAAGCGCACCAGCACCTATCAAAAGATTGACGCCAAGTTATGGGTGGTCATCGGTCAATTAAAACTGGCAGGCAAAGATACTTTTAAGCTAGAAAAGCAGCGTACTGAACTAGCCGGCAAGGCAGCAGCCTTCCAAACGGTTAGCGCGCAGTACCAACAGACAATGGATGACATCCTGATTATTAACTGCCAAGCTGACATTGTAGGATTTAAGTCGCTTCTTGAGACCGTGCGGGCATACCACAATCAAGTACGCACCGGTTCAGCTGATGTCCGGTCATTCGTTCTGGACACTATAAAACCCTCTTTGGCTGATTACGTAACGCAGTTGCAGCCTCAAGCAGAAACGGGAGGACAATAAATATGTATCCGGATCAGCAACAGCCAGGGCCCCCTCCGGGACCAGCAGCACCATATGGGGCACCGCAGCCTCCGGCCGACACGCCAGGGTACGGTCCCAATCCCGAGCCTAATGGCGGGCCATCGGTCTACCCGGTAAAAAATCCACCAAAAAGCAAACGTAAACTCATCATAATAGTAGCGTCCGCTCTTGCTGCGCTTGTGATAATTGTCATTATCGTAGTAGTTGTGGCCGGTGGTAAAAAACCATCAACACCCGCCAAACCAGCGCAAGACCCCAATGAGAACAGCCAGTCCCAAGGCCCGCAACCTGCCACGTCCTTAGGGGTGGAGCAAATCAATAATTCCATCAGCCAGGACATCAGCGGGCTGAACGATGACCAAGACTATCCGCCGACCAAACTCGACGACAAAACATTGACGCTATAGAACCCATAAAAAATCTAGGTAGCATGACGGCTAGCGTGGAAAACCTCCTCCAATTATCTATGTCTTAAATCATTAGAATGAAGTATACTAATTCCGGATATAAAAAATAAAAATCATGAAAAAATCCGTACGCTCAGCGCATAAGAATTCCAGCACTAAGTATTTGGAAATTTTGCCATGGCTACTATACGTCCATTATTCTCATAATTATCCAGATAAAGCCGCGCACCGGCCAGTCCATCATATCCAGAAGCCAAAGATTATACCAGCGGCCACGCTTCCCGCTCCGCCCCAGGGATTCCCCCTTGCCAGCTTGGTCAAACCACCCAAACCACCGCACCACAAGCGCACAGCACTAATCGTCTTCGCTTGCACCGTGTTGGTAGTCATTGTGCAACTAGCCTATCCGAATAATCGAGCCCTCCCATTCAGCCGGCTGGAGGCGAACGGCTTTGTAGGCTTTGATTCAGAGGAAGAAATCGCCCAGAAATTCCAGGATTTTGATACCCGAACTGTAACGGTGCACACCCACAATAAGATCCTGACTACCTCCTACGCAGACCTAGGTGTTACCCCCAGGCTGGAGGCCACATTTGGTTCGTTAAGCTCATACTCAAAAATGCAACGCATGATCCCTTTTTCCCTATTAGTGGTTGGCAACAAGACCTACTCCATACGCCGCGACCTTAACGAATCCCAGATTCAGTTATATGCCCGTGACGTCATAGCCGAGACCAACAAGCAGCCTAAAGACGCGGGCATTTCTATTGAGGACTCAAAGCTGGTGGTCTCGCCGTCCGAAGAAGGCTATGAGTACCAGGCATCTTACCTGAAATCCCAAGTGTTGAAGTCAGATTTGCAGGACAAGGGTTCAATTGTTTTTGCGCCGACTATCTTGTCGCCAAAGATTACGACTGAAGCCGCCGAATATGCCGTCAGTAAAATGCAGCAACGCATAGATACCCCCATCAACCTTAGGGCGGAAGACAAAAGCATGACGATCGAGTCCAAGACTATCGCCGGATGGGTAGAAATTGCACCAAAGGTTCAAGACGGCGGCATTGAACTGACGTTCAACAAAGCAAAAGTTAGCGATTCGCTCCGACCTTTCGCAACTCAAGTGGATGCCCGCTCCATCCCTACGGTTATTACATTGTTGAATGGGATGGAAGCCGGCCGGGCCATTGGTACCCAGGACAAGGTATTGCAATTCGATGAGCTAGTAGACAAGGTATCCGAGTTATCAAATTATCCATTAGTAGAAACTGTAGAAGCCAAGGTTACGACAACTCCACCCAAAGACACGACCGTGCGACGCTACACTAGGGACAGCACAGGCATGCAGAACCTACTCAATTATTGGTCACAGAACCACAAAGGCCAATACAGCGTTGATTTTAGGACGCAAAATGGGCGGATAGAGGCGAACATCAACCCCTATCGAAGCTTCCCTGCCATCGGCATTTATAGGTTATTCCTGGCCCATACCGTTTATGGGCGAATAAACGCCCGGACCTTGAGCGGTGGCAGCCGGACGACTGCCGGCTATAACGTTGATTCGTGCTTGAATGAAATGATGCTGAATTCTAACGAGGCCTGTTCGGCGGCACTGGGTGACATAGTTGGCTGGAGCACCAACGACGACATGCTGCGCGCCCAAGGCTTCGAAAACACCACCCTTCTGCGCGGCGCCCCTATCACGACGGCCAATGACACCTCCGATTGGCTGTTGAAACTATTAGAAGGCAGCATCGCCACCGGATCCCAGTCCGTGAACCTAGCCGATATGATGAAAAGGCAGGTATCACGCGCCGGCATCCCGGCCGGCTCACGTAACATCCCGGTTGCCAACAAGCCCGGTGCCTACGGCGGCTGGGTCCACGACGCTGGCATCGTTTACCACCCCAAGAGCACCTATGTCCTATCCATATTCTCCGCTGGTGGTAGTTACACAGATATTGCTGACCTTACTTCTGAAATAAACAAGGTAATTAGTGAATAGTTTGACTGTATAGAGTTCTTGTCAGATTAATCAGCTAAAAGGCGTCCATCACCACGACATTGGCTGTACTAAGCGGCTCTTCTAAAACACCCCGTCTATTATCAATGACCCGCCTAGTGAGAGCCTCCAGACCCGGGGATACCCTGACGCCCGTCTTATCGACAGGCTTAAGTTCACTGCGATAATTAACTACTGTGCTATCCACCGGATCCCCGCGTTTTTTGGCCCCCAAGGCGAACAACCGTAGTCTTACACCTATGTCCTCAAGGCCCATCAAATGAGCTGCCCGCCCACGTTCTCTGGCTACCTCGTCAGGCGTGTTGACAACATTAACCAGCATGATTTCCTTGCCGTTCATGAATTCGGCATAACGACCCACCCGTTCCATTAGTTCCCGAGGAGCAGTTCGTTCGTAGTCCGGCAACTCAAGTCCGCTTTTTACCGTAATCTCAAAAGTCTCCGGGTTGAACTCCGTCTCGTATGAGCCCAGGGCCTCTTCTTCAGACTCAATAACATCAACCAGGAGAGGATATAATGCGACGGCGCCAAACAATCCTAGAATCTCATCATAGCCTTGCTCCAGCCTTAACGCTGGTTGAGCGACGAATAGTTCATCAGGTGCACGAACTTCAACTCCAAGGGAAAGATCAGTATATGTTTGTATTGCCATTTTAGTTTGCAGCTATACGCTAATGTTTATGCAATGAGTATCCGCCCACTATGTATAATTGTCAACACCAACTTTGTGGGGGTAGTTTTCAAGTCGGATTTCCGAACAGCATTTATATGTGCTTGGGGGCACAGTTACACTAGTCAGTCTGCTTATCTTCTGGCGGTTTAGTCGCAGTACCCTCATCAATACCGTCCACTGCCTCTTGAACAAATTTCATATCTCACAACGTATCTGGCACATCTTCAAGGATACCCCTTATCCTATTACGTCTGGTCTCAGCCGCTCGTAGGGCGGCCTCTTCCTTGTCTGTCAGATTTACCTCCTGTGGTACTCCATGCCCCATGCCACGGTTTAGACCGTCATGTGCTTCGTCCATGGATTATATTTTCTAACTATTATTGGAGTTTTGCAAGCAGCAGTGGTATGGGAATATATCAATGACAAGCTTTGGCTTTACGTAATGGAACTATTATATTTCTGTGGGGGTAAGTAAATGTTCGAGGGCAACTGTAGCAAGTTCGTTTTGTGGGCTAAGAGCTTGTAATCTAGATGCGATCAAGTCAACTGTCACTGATTCGGCGGGACCGGTAGAGTAGAAATGGTTTGGATCAAGATCATGATTAGCTCTTAAAGCTTCTATGGTCACATTCCGATGTCCCGGCTGCCGGGTAGCAGTCACAATTTGTGGCGGCTGAACGTCATCTCTCAGGACCCGTAGTACAAAACCAGAGCCTCGTGAACTAGTAAGTTCACGAAAGGTCAGGCCCTCTTGCCACACTTTATTTATCGCTGAATGATTTCTTGACGTGAAGATACGATACAATAGTTATGAAAGTATGTCTAGTTGTCGAGCCGTAACTTTGGAGGTTTGGGACTATTTTTGCTGTAGTGCTTCAACGAAGTGCTCGACTTCGTTAAGCCTTGAGTCAAAGTAAGGGTCACCGCCGTCATGAGCTACACTTGCTTGCTGAGCACGCAGAAGCCCCATTTCTATATAACCAGACATAGTAAGTACAGTTCGAGTGATTTCGGGATTTGCCCTCCAATGTTCCGGGAGTGCTTCGTGACCAGCAGCAAACATTCCAGCGAGCACTGTAGTAGATTCGCTTCCTATAGTGTTCAAATCTATACATACACCAAGCGCATCTCTCTCTGGATAGTGTGTGCGAGTTATTTCTGCCGCCCATTCCATATCTGCTGGGCTCTGTTCGCCAGTACGTGTCAAATGGTCGGCAATTACAGCAATTGGGTCATTTTTATACCCAGCTTCACCTACTAATGGGTCTTGCGAAGGATCTTTATCTGTCATAAGTACATCATAGCACAATAATGATACTTAGTCAATGCGGCGGGCTTGACCGGATTAGTGGACTGCGTCCTTTATCCATTCCGGCGTGCTCGGTGCGAGCACCTGCGCGCATCCTCATTCCACGAACCGGCGCCCTTGCGGGCTATGCCGGTTCCAAGTCGCAAGCCGTTACTTTACAAGCATGAAACTATTTTGTAGAAACACAATCAACAAAACTGCAACTTATCTTTTCTAAGCACGTCGTCAGAGCTTAATCAGCTTCTGGCTATTCGCCCGCTGGTTGTGGGAGTTCAAAATCTTGGTAACGTAGGAACATATGGGCTTCGGTTTGGCGAAGTTTTTTTAGACCGTCAGCAGTTTGAGCAAAGAGGTAATTTCTTTCTGGTTTGGCAAACTGATAGTTTGGCTTGCTGCTTTGGTCTACTTGTAGGGCAGCCAATGACATGGTCAGACTAGCTTTAGCTCCGTCAAAACCAGCTTCTTTAGGATTAAAGCCAGGTACCCGTTCTGCATAGGTTTCAACTAATCCTAAAGCCGTCCTGAGTTGGTCAGCGCTACCCCATCTATTTAACTTGTATTGACCGTCAGCTACAAGTAGCCGGATGGTCTTGGTAGCTTTCGCCAGTACAGCAGGATTTTGTAGTTCGCCTGTATCAACTAATCCATCAAGCTCGCCACCCACATTAAAATCAACTACATCAGGCCCTGCCTGTACACGCTCAGGTTCAGTCGTACCGCGCATATCTAATGTTACGCTGGTCACGACTTTATCAAAGACATCTTTTTCTTCTTCTGGCTTGGCTACATTAGGGGCTTCTTCTGCTAAGATTTCCTTAACTTCACCGTAAGAACGGCGTGCTTCTTGCTTTTTTACAGCTTCCCATACATTAACTCGCTCGGCTTCACGGTGTCCACCAACTGCTTTTACAATTACTTCCCGTTGAGAACTTAAATTAGCAGTAGTTTGTTCCTGTAAGGCACCTTCAAGGAACCCAACCTTTTGCTCATAAAGCTTATCGTCAACGGGTGGCGTAACATTACCGCCAAGCACAGAGGGGTCAGTAGCGGGTGCTTCTTGTGGAGTTGGATTAGGGGGTAGTGGTTCGCTCATTGCTTTCTTGTTCCTATATTATTTTTGATTTTTATTAACCTACATGCATACTAGCATTAGCTTGATGAATTGTCAAGTATACGTAATGGTTCAATAGCTTGGAATCATCCGCAAAGGAGTCCAAGCTATGGACATGAGCTGTCCCAAGAACCCCAACCTATAAGTCCCCGGGCGTAAAAATCTGAGGTGTTATCGGGCTCGAACGGATTAGCGGACTCCGTCCTTTATCCATTCCGGCGTGCTCGGTGCGAGCACCTGCGCGCATCCTCATTCCACGAACCGGCGCCCATGCGGGCTATGCCGGCTCTAATCGCAGACAAGTTTACCCAAAGTAAAAGCCCTATCACTAGGATAGGACATTTACTTTGGCGGACTGTTGCGGAACAGGTATGGAACTATTTTGTTGTTAGCTCTGAGGTGCTTGACTTACAGACGATTGAACGTCAGAAGTTAACTGTTCTTGCATAGTTCGCATTGCGACAATATCCTCAACTACGGCCTGCATATCTCGCAAACTATACTCCCCACCAGCGAGTGGGTTATCAAAGGACCCTAACTCTTTGGGTTCCTGCTCTGGAGTATCGGAGTTTATGCTTGTTACGATAATCGTAGCGTCCTCATTGCTCGTGAACTGACCCATATCCAGAACTTCTGCTTTTATATGTACGCTCATCTCAGGCACAGTAAGCTCTTTAGGAGGACGAGAGCTGAGTGCGGCCATGGGGACGGATTTTGGCGTGGCGTCTTGCGCTAAGGGGTGCGTCAAGATTACATTAGCACGGCCTTTGACGGCGTCTGCACGAGCTTTGGTAAGCTGTTTTTTACCCATTACTTCTAAGCTGTCACGCAAATCCTTAAAAGGATCACGGTCTGGATTTTCACTTGGACTTTCATGTGTTTGAGTCATGAATACATGTTATCATAATATGATAATCTTGTCAACTTGGCGGGCTCGACCGGATGTATAGCTTCTAGCCGGGTTGGCTATTTTACAAGTAAGGAGTGGCCAACTCGGTTTCGGCATATAATCTCGCTGACCGCTCGATTATGACCCGGCTTTCCCAGGTTCAAATCACGAGTTGAAACTCGTCCAGAAATAAAACAGCCATCCATAAGGACGGCTACTTTATTTCTGGCGGGCTCGACCGGATTTGAACCGGCGATCTCCTCCGTGACAGGGAGGCGTGATAACCACTTCACTACGAGCCCTTGTTTACCCCACAAAACAGGTTTTGCGGGGACCCCGATGTCAGAACCGAGGGTCAGCTTGCACAGAACCAATGAATTGCTTCTGCTCCACCTTCTAGTCGCTTCTTCCTCTCAGTCCTTCAAACAGACAAGTCTTGGTTTGAAGAACTGGCTTAGACCAGCGACCAAGTAGCAATAGCACAGTAGCGACTTCCATTTACTAGGAGTTCCGCAGGATAGTACAGTTTGGGATGAAGGCCGAGCACCGAAGCGGAAGCGTACAAATCGGTACGGAGAGCATCGGAGACGCAGGCTTTCGCCCGAAATGTGCTATTCTGCGAAGCTCCTAAAAAGGACAATTGTGAGCATATCAACTACAGGGGTAAAAAGCAAACTGTTCGGTTACTTATGTCAGGGGTTCAAGGTGAGACGGGTTGGTCTTTGGCGGGGGCGTCTTCTGGGTTAGCCTTGGAGGGTTCAGGGAGGTTTATGTATAGACGGGCTTTTTTCTCTTCTTTGGCGGGGTTAAGGTATTCGTTAATATCCTTGAAGTTAAACAATATGTGGGCGGCACGGATCTTATCGGCCTGCTGTTCGATGTTCTTGATTATTTCTAACCCGTAGCCGACATTGATGATTTCCGAGAACTTACCCGGTTGGAGCTTAAATAGCGCGTCAGTCGTCAGGGCACTTAGGTCCCGGTTGGTTTTGTCTATAGGAAAGCCGAATTCACCATTGTTGTCTTTGCTGGCCGGGTCCTCGGATGACTTTTTGGCTACTGCGCCAAAATCAGCGCCGGCTTTAAGCTCGGTCAGCGCTGCTTCCGCTTTGGCGTGTGCTTCTTTGTCCAACGCGGAAACTACTTTTTGGGCAAGCATCTGTTGCTTCAATGAACGCTTAAAGTCACTTACGGACCAGCCAAAGTTTTCCTTCAGGGCATCCTCGAAGCTACGATCGCTCGCTCCCAGCCGATTCTGGTTACGGACGATTACAATCTGATTTTCTAATTCTTGATTACTAACGGACACGTCATTTTTCTTTGCCAACTGTTTTACGTAGGCATCGTTAATGACCCGCTCTAGCGCCCTCTTTTTGTATTCAGCTAGCTGTTGCCTGCCGGCCTCACTGTTAAAATCCAGTTTCTGCTGCGTTTCATAATAGTGCGTGTAGTGGCGCAGTTCGAATAAATAATTTTCGTATGCGACATAATTCCCGCCGATTTTGGCGACCGGAAACGGAATTACACGCGTAACGCCATATAGAAAAGTCGATGTATCCTTAAGTCTATATAGGCCGATAATACAGTAGCTGAAGAAAGCTACCAGAGTAACAATGAACAAAGTAGTGGAGACAAGCACAATGCGGTGCTTAGAGTGCTGTAACGGGTAAATATATTTACGGGCACTGGATAGCACATCCTCGCGGTGGGCCGCGACTGTTTCGTTGGTAATGCGAGGCACACTCTCGGGTCCCGTCTCTAGGGGCCCAAGTTCTTTTTCCGGTATGACTTCTCGGTATTTACGGGGCCGGAGTAACTTTTTAATCTTCTTCATCTAAGCCTACGTCCTTGTTTGCCGGGTAAGCCCCGGTGGTTATTCCCTGTTCCCTTAGGATTTCTTGAAACTTCTTTTGAATCTTGGCCGGATGATGTACGTCGTGGATTACCAGGTCGCCGACGTACGTCTGCATCATAATAGTGCCATAGCCCAGCAGTGTCTCCTGCAAGCCTGCCACCTGATAGTTTACCATCTGTATCTGATTAAGCCCTAGGTCTACAACGCTGCGGTGGAACATACCTTTTTGGGTGATTTGTATTAGCCGCTGGTCCGTGACGATAAAAATACTATAAAACCAGCCCAGCCAGGCAGGAAATAGCAGCAGTCCACTTAGTATAAAACCGGCCGCCAAGCCGCCAAAGAATACCCCGAACCCCCATTCCGGCTTGATGGCCGCCGGGATCACCCCTAGGAGCGGACCTAGACTGGCCAGCACAAGCCCCTTTCTCATTACCACAGGATGCCTTCGGAACACATACAGCACTTCCTCGTCGTCAAACTGGTCCTTGAAGTATTTTTGTGGCATTTGCTAGGTTACAGGTTATAGGTTACAGGTTGTAGTATAAACCATTAGGAGTTACCGATGCGTATTTTGGTATTTAGTATACTTGAGTAGCGCCCCTGTAGTTCAATGGATAAAACAACTCCGTCAAACCACCCCAAAAAATGCACTTCGTTGGCATTTTCCGGGGACCCCTATACAATTTCTGCTGTGGCCCGGTAGTTCAATGGATAGAACACCACCGTCCTAAGGTGGGTGTTGGGGGTTCGACTCCCTCCCGGGTCACCATTTTTATTAGACAAGCTAGAGGTGAGAACTGCTAGCAGCAGTTGTGCCGGGGAAACCTTTCAGATTACCAACTTGTTGGTAGTACGAAAGTTTTGGGGTCGCGGAGCGTGACCGAATCCTCTCGGGAGCACCAAATCTGTTATTGCCGCTCGTTGTCCGGGTAGACATGCAGATACTCGGACTTGTCGTAGGCGAATAGTTCATCTTTCTTGAAGAAACGTCCGACTTCTTCCTGACCGTTTTCTTTGCTATCCGATGCATGGACCAGATTGCGACCGATTCCCATAGCATAATCACCCCTTATCGTTCCTGCTTGAGCTTGACGAGGGTTTGTGGCGCCTATCACCAGACGTACAGATTCTATGCATTCGTAACCCTCCCACGCCATAACGGTAACCGGTGAACTCTTCATAAACTGCTCCAGGTCGGCGTAAAACGGCTTGTCGACATGGTGGGCGTAATGGGCGGCCAATTCGGCCTCATCTAGCCTCATCATCTTCATGCCAATCAACTTAAGGCCTTTTCGTTCTAGGCGGCTGATTATTTCGCCCACAAGACCCCTTTGCACTGCGTCTGGTTTGGCTATTATCAACGTTCGTTCCATGTAAACTCCGTATTAAGTAATTCGTAATAAAGTATAACAGATACGGCAGGGCAAAGCCCTGGCCGTACAACTGGAAGCTGCTGATCGCCTAAAGCACCGGCGGCATACTGCTGATGGCGTCGTATTTGGTACCAGTGGTGGTCGAACTGTAGGAGAACGGGGCTGCCAGCCACATCTCTGGGCTGAAGCTGAAGACCTCGGCTATGCTGGGGTCGGTGGCGGTCTCGGTGGGGATGCTGGCCCGTAGCGAGCCATTGGTACGCAGCAGCTTGATGGACCTGGCTATGAAGGAGCCATTAACCGTCAGGGCGGCCGGGACTGGGTTGCCGTCGCACTCGCTCATGAAGGTACCGTCCAGGTCAGGCAGGGCTCCGGTGATGCCGGTCCACTTGGCGCAGGTGTAGATATTGCCGCGGGCATCGGCCGCGTCCGGCTGGGCCACATAGACCCCGTCCAGCTGGGTGACGTCCTTGTCTATATAGATGTTGCCTTTGGCTATTAGGTAGAAGGATGGGATGTTGGGGGCGGTCCAGGGCCCGGCGGCATAGGTGATGTTGGCGTCGATGAACACGTCGCCGTCCACGAAGACCTTGGTGGGCGTGGCTGCGGCGGGGATGACCGCTCCTGGGTGGGAGTATGGGCCGGTGATGATGGGTGCCGGGCCGGAAGTGCCGAAGTAGTTTGGGTTCGGGCAGCGGGAGTCCCTGAAGCCACCGCCGTAAGTTGAGCCGGCATCGGCCGGGTCACCGGCGTTGGCGAAAGTCAGGCCTTTGGGTGGTGTCGGCTCGGTCGGGCTGGCGGGCCCGGCCCGGCCAGCGGCAGAGCTGAACTCCTCTATCTTAGACATAGCCTGGGCAGCCAGCTGGGTAGCGGCGCCGGAACCGTCATCCTTGGCAAAGCCCAGGATGCGGCTGCCGGGTGTGGAGGCGGAACAGCCGACGCTATTGAACTCTGGCAGGCCGGCTAGGACGTCGCCGCCGTAGACACGGAAGTAAGGTTTGTTGAGCGAACTTAATGGATGACTACATGGCGGTGTTCCGGGAGGAGTATTGCCTCCGCTGATCGCTATGGTCACCGTATAATTACCGGCCGTAGGTAGGGTAAGGCTGTTAATCGTACCATTAGCGGTCACCCCAGGTGGTAAGGGATTGGGCGTGAACGCTACGACAGTGGGTCCGTAGACCCCACCAGAGACAGTTACCGTCATAGTGGCGCCATTAAGGGTACCTCCGCCTAGGTCATTATTAAAACTCACGTTCAGGTTGAACAACTGGCCCGGATCAACCTCCCCTGGGCTAATGCCACTGCACGAGATGTCCGGGGGGGGCGGGGGCGCGACGCAAGGCCCAATATTGGTCTCGCCTATGAGGTAAGTTCTATTATCAGGTTCGCCATTCCCCTTGACACCATTGGCGTACACCTTGAAGTTGTGGACACTACTATCCTTATACATCCCGATAGGTATATTGAACTTATGATTCACGGTACGGAATGTACCTTTGCTTACCCCGTCCAAGAACCAAGTGACGTCGAAGTCAGCATCCGGATCGTCCGCATCGGACACGGTACCATTCAAGGAGTCACATGTAGAGTTCGGGGTTCCGACGGGAGGGTAAACCACCCCTTCCGGCCTATCGTTAGGGTTATAAAACACATAAAAGGTTACAGTGCCAGAGTCTCTGCAGGGCGGCGAATAAAACTTCCCGTTTTTGTCTATACAGCTCCAGCCTGGTGGCAAGTCACTAATCAGTTCCATTTCAAGGATAATCTGATTCTGGCCTTCGCGCAGCTTGGAAACATCAATGTCTATAGGCAGGCTATCACCCCGGGACTCGTCTTGAGATATGTTGCCTAGGTTGAACTGGTTACCGCTGGGAAAAGATATTACCCCTGTCTCATTCCACACCCCTGAACCTGGCCAAGAGACGGCGGAATCATGGATAGCGGTCCTGACATTCCGCCAAGCAGATGCAGATGTGGGTGAAACCCAAGCTACGGATATCATATTCGTACTGATCTTGCGGATATCCCTGAAAAGTGTGTATTCATCCTGTTCAAGATAGACAAAATTTATCAAATCGTCAGGATATCTATTGTGGGTATCCTGAAAGCACTCCTTAAGCCGTTGAGGCGCATTGAACCCGGAAGCAATAGCGATATCGTTAATGCTAGGAGTGGTTATGGGGGCGGGATTGCAAGGACCTGTATGATTGGCGTAAGCAGGACGCGCGGTGGAAAACAAGGCTAGAATTGTAAGCCCGGTACTTATAAAAGCTAACGGCCAAATATACCGCTTCATGGTTTTCCGGCACGTAGTGTCGTCGGCTGAGGCGCTTTAGTCGGAGGGTTGTCTTTAAACACCGGATCCAGATTCTTGGCTTCCGGCAGTTGCTCCGCTGCCTTCTGTCCCGACGAATCGGATGACTTGGCCTGCTGGATCCTACTGTACAAGAAGCCACCTAAAGCAGCGAGGACGACGATTACAATTATCGCCAGAATCACGGCTTTGCGTCTACTATGGGCCGTAATACTAGCGTCTTTGAACGGATCCATCTTACTTTAAAGAATATACCCATTATGCTTAAAGCGTCAACATCGCGATATTAGAGGTATATACGGATAATAAGCGTGAACTCTGGCCGAATCTGCGCTAGCACGTGGTTATCGGCGACCCTAGCACATATTTCCATTTCGCAGTAGCGAAAGGTGCTGAAACAAGCTTCCACAGAATGATTTTGGGTATACAATAACCACCATGCTATTCGCTAAAGCTAAGACGACCTTCTTGGAATATTTGGAAATCGAACAGAACCGTTCCCAGAAGACAATCCGCAATTATGATCATTATTTGACCAGGCTTGATGATTTCGCAGGAGACATCGAAGTTAAGGATATAGACGCGGAACTTATTCGCAAATGGCGACTCTGGCTGAACCGTCTGGGCACCAATGTGTCAGACGAATTGCAGAAGTCTACACAGAACTATCACTTAATTGCTCTGAGAAGTTTTCTTAAATTCTGTGCCAAGCGTGATATCCCCGCCCTGCCGGCAGATAAAGTGGAGCTGGGACGCACGATCCGAAAGCAGGTCACTTTTCTCACGCCTGAAGAGCTGGAACGATTATTCGCCCAGTCGGACATATCTACTCTGCCCGGCCTGCGTGACCGTTCTATTTTGGAGCTGTTGTTCTCCTCCGGCTTGCGTGTGTCGGAGCTAGTGGGACTGGACAAAGATCATGTTAACCTGAAGCGCCGTGAATTCATGGTGCGAGGTAAAGGCCAGAAAGACCGGCCGATCTTCATCAGCGAAAGGACGGCCGACTGGGTGCAGCGGTATCTGGATCGTCGCACCGATAACGTCAAGCCACTGTTTATCCGCTTCGGGGGCAACAAGCAGGTTGACCTAAGCGGTAACTATCATCGCCTGACTGCCCGTAGCGTCCAGCGGATGGTAGCCCGCTACGCCCTGATGGCCGGCATCACTAAGCACGTCAGCCCCCATACTCTCAGGCATAGTTTCGCGACGGACCTACTCATGAACGGTGCGGATTTGAGAAGCGTCCAGGCTATGCTGGGACATGCTAATATTGCGACTACCCAGATATACACTCACGTCACTGACCCGCATCTGAAATCCGTACATGAACGTTTCCACGGGAAAAATACCTAAGGGCTCGGCGGGCAACCGGTAGTAGGATCAAAGTCCGGACTTATGCCTGGCGCAACCCTTACCCGCTTGCATAAGGTGCCCATCGTTTCTATGGCGAATTCCGGGTAGATAGCGTTACTCCCCCGGTCCAATGGGACATGGACCCGTATACGCCTAAGTACGTCGTTGGCCTTGCCAGTGGAATCTATAACAGCTTGTGCCCCGATGAGATCAGTCGCCACGCCGGCTACCTTTGCGCTCACCGTCAACGCCGAAGAACTATAAATGGACTTCACCCGGATGGTATATTCGGAAGCGGCCAACCCATCGATGGTCACCGTGCAGAACCGGTCGCCGGAATTCGCATGGCAGTCGGCCGCATGGATTACTCCCTGTTTGCCAAAGCCCTTGCCCGATGCGTAACCAAGGACTGTCCCACCTGCCGTACCCGGGCCTGTCTTGGGATACAGGAAGCCTGTGAAAGCATTGGCGGTCAGGCTGGCACGGTCAATCGAACCCCCGGTGGGTACCAGGTCTACCCTTAATACCCCGGGTTTACAGGGCCCCAATTCCTCCCATTTGTTTATGGCTGGAAAGTTGCTGTTTGGTGCCAACGCCTTGCAGCCGCTGACATCCGTACCACCGGTCTTTTCATGCCAGCTCAAGGTGACGTGGCTTATGGAACCTGCGGGAGAAGGTTTGACATTTATGACTGTGGAACGGTTGGTGTCGATGTTGTCATACACCAGCGTAGGCGGTGACTGATCTATTAATAGGCACGTATATTCGACGCCAGCTCCGGCATCGACCTCGTTACTATTGGCCTTTATGGTCCAGGCAGCGTTCAGCGTAAGGTCAGGCGATTGGTTCCAACCACATTTGGTCTTATCACGGTTATATCCCTCTTGTATAACTTTGACGGCGTCATTCACGCCCGTTTCGGCCGCGTAGAAGGCTTGGGTGTATAGTTGTTGGTCGAGGGACTGACGCTGTTCTCGGCGGATGACCTGGGCAAATCCCAGTACGATCAATGTAATCACCAGCATGAGGATGATGGTAACCATTATTGAAGCCATGCCTATCTGATCACGGTACAGACCTTTTGCTCTGCTATCATTCATCGTCTGTTGCTTGTCCACCTTTCCCTGTTTACTTTCAGCCATGGCTTATCCTTATAATATATCTCATTCTACCCGTTTCTGGATCACGGTTTGCAGTTCGCTTACCGCACAGAATTGTGTCCCGACCCTGAAACTCTTGCAGGAAATATCATCATTACCAAGATTTGAGCTGGTGCTGACATCGGCACAATCACCCGCAAAAGGGCTGCAGAGCATGTCACTGTCCCCATAAACTACCCTTATGGATACTTTATAAATCGAGTCAGGGGGACATAACGCGGGACCGGTGGCACACTTTATCTCCAGCTTGGCCAGGCGCATATTAGGAGCCAGAAGTTCACGTGACGAAGCGGTGGGCGTACCTGAGACCAGATCCTGAGGCCCCAGGCCACATTTACCGGAGCCAGAGTCTACTACCAGGACGTTCTTGCTTTGGTCGGCGGCAGGAGAGTTACTAGCAGTCAGCTGCTTGTTACGCAAGAAGCTGTAGACCTTGTCGCCAACGCACGAATAGTCCAAGGGTGTCGTATTGTGAGTGGGTTCTAGCAGACCGCCACCAAACTGGATAGAATTCGTTATGTCCTCCATGACCAGCCGGGCGACTTCCTGGGTCCTGGCAGTCGTGAGACCTTTATAGTATATCCGCCCAATCTGTATCATGGCGGTAGTGAGCAGGAGCAGAAGTGTTGAGAACACGGCGGTGGCTATCAGAAGTTCGATGATCGTGAAACCTTCACTATGTCGTGTTGCCACAGGGCGTGTCGGCAGGCGTTTGTTCGCAGATCCAATGACAGAACGTCGTATGCGCCCGGTCATGGTTGGTGCAACTTATAGGTTATCTTGGTATTCTGGGCAGTCCCGCCACCTAGACGTTCCCAATCAGCATTCACGGTAAATATCTTATCCGTCGCATCCCGTGCTATGGAAAGCTTATAAGAGACCCCCAGGACGGAGTTGATGCAGCTACCGGCCGGCGCGGCATCGACAAGGTTGTTTGAGTCATTTATGCAGAACGGCGAACTGAAGCTGAATATCCCACCGGTGAACGTAGCCTTTGCTTTCAATCGCTCCAACTGCTCTTCGACCAGTTTTAACGCTTCTACCCGTTCCTGGGACTGGCGGGCACCATTAAGGCTGTTGCTGGCAGAAATGTAAGCCCCACTCAAGACCATACTAACTATAGTGATGGCTATCAGGACTTCCACTATAGTATCGCCCTTCTGGTGTAAATGTAAGAATTTGGAATATCTCATGGCAATGGTGGCACGCAGCGGACTGGCTCCAGGGCCGCAGCGTCCCCGCTTAGTATCTCCAGGTTATTACCTCCGCTATTTGCCCCGCCTAACGTAAGCAACGCGTACTGGTCGTTGCCGTTATCCCTAATACATATCACGATGCCGCTCGGGGGATTTATAGGACTAGGCCGGGCAGTAGGCCAATCCTCCACCATGGCGTTATGGAGGTGCCTTAGGAAGAATCTCTGATGTAGATTATTAAGCGGATCTTTGTGTAAGCCGCAAGAATAATTACCAGAGTGGAATGGGATAACATTGGTGGAAGTGGAGCCGGAAATCCTGCCGACAGCGTCGGCACTATTCAGCGAGGTGAAAAAGCCGAAGCCGCATATGTTCTGGATATCGCCAGCTGAATCCTTGTAGGTGACGTTACTGAACTTAAGCGAAAAGCTCAGAGGCTGGTTAAGGGAGCCTCCAGGATCGGTGAACCCGCAGGTGTTGATACGACTTCCGCAGTGGATACTGGTCGGTAGTGCCCTGTGTATGTCTTCGACCGGCCTCTCCGGTAGCTGCGGATCCAGCCGGCGGCCCATGATACTGTAGGCTCTCATCGTGTTGCCTTCCGTCGCAGCCTGGGGGTTGAACTGTATGCCCTGACCGATGAACATACACTCATCATTCTTGCCCGGCGTACTGCCGCTTTCTGGCACCTGGTAGGCGCGGGGGCGGAGACTGCCGCCGTCGACGACGTCGGCATCCGTAGAGGGATCAAATACAGGGGGCGCTGCTGGTCTCATCGGAAGAGTTCCTGTGTCGCAGGTGAAATTGGATGTCTCAAAATAGTGGCCGGTAGCTACGTCATTCTGAATGTCGGTGATGCGCGATTGCAAATCCCTGACCGCCTGGGCAAATTCGGTCCTTCTTTGCTGGCCGGATACCAACAACACGACGCTGATGAATAAAGCGCTGCTGACTGCCAGGAAGATCATCGTCTCTATGATTGTATAACCACTCGAGGCAGCCTGCCGGACATTCATGCCCTTAAGTATAGCATAAGAGGAACGCACGAACAGGGGGGATGGAGAGAATTTTCCTTTTTTTGGGTTGAAGTTGATCTACTTAGGCATTCATTACAAGCAAACGGTTATACCAGGCGAATATGGCATTACCAAACAGGAGTGCGATGACGGCAGCCGCGATCAGGAACGGACCAAAAGGTATACGGGATTGCCGCGTCGCCTTACCAGTGAGTAGTAAGGGCATGATGACTAATGTGCCGAGCGTTGAGGCCATAAATAATACTAACAAGCTATTGATTGGTCCACCCACTATCAAGCCCAACAGGAAGCCCAGCTTCACGTCACCCCCGCCTATCCATCTGCCGTTGGAAAACTGGAATAATAGGTAGAAAAGCCCTCCGGCAATCGCTAGGCCCCATAATACTCCCGTAATGATGTCCCCGGCTCCCGCCGGTGAAAAGATTGACAGCACAATCACTTGAGTCACGGCGAGTCCGATCAAAGGATATATAATCCTGTTTGGCAACAGCATCCAGCGAAGGTCGTAAACCACCAAGGCCATAAAACCAATCAACATTCCTAGCCATATGACGAACCGTACGATGCCTAAGGCATCGAAGTCATAAGGCCAAAAGACGTATGATATGACGAATAAAATCGCCGTTAAAAGCTCTACTACCGGATATTGCCACGATATAGGCCTATGACAATATCGGCATTTGCCCCTACGGGCCAGCCAACTAAATACCGGGATAAGGTCAGCGATGGACAGCTGGTGGCGGCAGTGTACGCACATGGATCTGCCACGGAAAACTGATAACTTTTGTTTTTTGGCTTTTGGCTTTTGGCTCTTTGATTGTTCACGAAGCCGCCACACCAGCGCGTTGACGAAGCTGCCAAAAGCTAGCCCCAGCCATCCCAAGACTATGATGATGGTTAACATTCCGAGATACCTGTTAACTCAGGCAAACCCGCCGTGACGGACCCGCCTGCCGCTCAGTTATTTCCTACTTAAGATTCCTGGCAAAGTGGCTGCTGGGTGCCACCAGTCTCTACGGTGTAGAGGGCGGTATATTGTCTGGCCGATGCCCCTACGTTGGTCGCATCACCGGTCGGTACACCCCCAGATAGCTCGCATTTTGTTCCGTTCGAGTAGAAGATAAATTCGATGTCATTGGGGTTAGCTACGTCGGCTGCCGCATTCTTATGATCTACCTTGGTTGTATCATAAAAGCCGAGCTTTGCGTTATCGACGGCAGTCGCTAGTGTGGGCCCGTCGTTTGGTACCTTGCCGCCATTATTATTTACGTACTCTGATACGGCCCCTAGCAAGTTAGCCACGTCGTTACGGCGCTGGGTATTACGCGAATTACGTTGCAGGGCGGGGACGGCCAGGAATACGATTAGCATTATAAGGCCGGCAATGGCCAGCACAATCAGGACTTCGATGATGGTGAAGCCTTCTTTTCCTTTTCTCAGATTTTTTAACATTGTTTCAAATGCCCCCTTTAGCATTTATTAATGACGGTTATGTTTAAAATACTACCCGCCCGCCAAGCAAAAAGCAAGCATTTCTCCTGATGAAAGGCTTCCCTACCTGATAATTGTCTTACCCGCCAGGCCATAGATTGGCAGCAGGACAGCGGCGACGATAATGAAGGCGAAGATACCCATGACTACCATCAGAAGCGGCTCAATGATGGTCGAAATGGTCTTAATTTGGTTGTCTACCTCTTTTTCGTAGTAGTCGGCTATTTTCTCTAGCATTTTCTCTATGGCTCCGGACTGCTCGCCAATATGTAGCATGTTCGGCACCAGCACCAAAAAATTGGGGTCATTGGTCAGCGCTTCGGACAAAGCCTTGCCACCTTTCACTTTTTCGGTAGCCGTCTTTAGCGAGCGCTCAATATGCACGTTATTGATGGCGGCACCAGTTATCTCTAGCACCTGTATCAGTGGCACCCCGCTGCCTACCAACGTAGATGCGGTGCGTGCGAATCTGGCCATGTACATTTTCATGAATAGCGGTCCGAATGGCCAGGTACGCATCTTGGTACGATCAATTATGCTCTTGCCGCCTAACGTACGTGCCCAGCGCGTTCCCATAAAGACGCCCAGGCCTATCAGGAGCACAACTATCCACCAAAACCTGGTCGCAAAATGCGCAACACTCAGCAATATGCGGGTCACAATCGGTAACGTAGCCCCCGGTATGCCATCATAAAGCACTTCCACCTGCGGCAAGACCTTGATAATCATAAAAGTCATGACAAGGACCATCACTACCATGACGATGGCGGGATAGACCATAGCCCCGCGGACTTTGCTGACAATCTCGGCATCCTTCTCTTGTTGGTTGGCTATCCTTTCAAGCGACCGGTCTAGGGTGCCGGAGACTTCCCCGGCGGCAATTAGGCTTATGTAGACCTGGTTGAATACCATGGGGTGCCGGCTCATGGCCACCGACAGGGCCGACCCGGCTTCGACGTCGTTGATAAGCTTATTAATGACTACCTTGAAAGGCTTGCTGGTAGTCTGGGAACCGACGCTGTGCAGGCTTTGAAGCAGGGGCAAACCGGCGTTTATGAGCGTCGACAGCTGGCGGGAAAAAAGTATTTTGTCTTTAGTCTTGACCTTGTTCAGTAATTTTCCAACACCTGTAACCTGACTATCCTGTAGTGTGACCTCGATCGGGGAAAGGCCGGATTGCTTTATCAACTTGGCGGCCGCCTGCTCGCTATCAGCCTCTACTTCGGCCTTCACTTTCTGGCCGGTAGACGGATCCCTGGCAACGTATTTGTAACTCAGCACGACAAAACCTCGTTTCGGAGGGTTGTAGGTTGTAGGTTGTAGGTTGTAGCAAATGAAACCTCAGCAATGTAATGATTGTTGTGCTGTAACCTCATAATTTAGCCCCGCATTAAGCGGTCCAGCTCCTCGATATCGACAGCTACATTGCGAGCCTCGTCATATGTAATGGTACCGCTATGGATCATATTCACGAGAGTCTTGTCCATAGACTGCATCCCGAATTCCGCTCCAGTCTGTATAACAGCTTCCAGCTGGTGGCTCTTGCCTTCACGGACTATGTTACGGACGGCTGGCGTAGCGATGAGTATCTCGGCCGAGGCGATCCGGCCGCCACCAATGGCCGGAATGAGACGCTGCGAGCATATGGCTACCAGTATATTTGATAGCTGAGCGCGTATCTGGGGCTGCTGATGGGGTGGGAAGACATCTATCATACGGTCTATGCTCTGCGCCGCGCTGTTGGTATGCAGGGTCGCGAACACCAAATGCCCCGTCTCGGCTATGGTGATGGCAGCGGCGATGGTCTCTAGGTCACGCATCTCACCGATTAGCACGACGTCAGGATCCTCACGCAACGAGGAGCGTAGAGCCGCGGAGAATGAATAGGTATCGTAGTGCACTTCCCTCTGGACTATTACCGCCTTTTTAGACTTGTGGGTGAATTCTATCGGATCCTCGATGGTTATTATGTGGACTGCTCGCTCCTGGTTGATCTTATGTATAAGGGCGGCTAAGGTTGTCGATTTGCCGGAACCAGTCGGGCCAGTAACCAGGACCAGGCCCCGTGGGTAGTCTGCGAACTTATTAACTATTTGTGGCAACCCAAGCTGTTCCACCGTCAACAGTTCGTTAGGAATCAGCCGCAGGGCGGCGGCCATGTTCCCACGCTCATGGAATGCGTTAACCCGGAAGCGGCCTAGATCACCAAATGCGAAACTAAAGTCAAACTCTTTGTCCTTTAGCAGTATCTGCTTCTGATCCTCGTCCAATACGGCGAAGATCAAGCCTTCTACGGCTTCTTCGTTCAATATATTAGCCCCTATGACCGGCGCAAGCGCGCCATCGACACGTAACATAGGCGGCAGTCCGACCTGTAGGTGGAGGTCGGAGGCCTTTTTCTTGATGACCTCCTCGAGAAGTATCTCGATCCTGGGTTGCGCGGCAGTGGCCATTACAAGCCTCCTTTAAGTGTTATGTCTGTAAGGTGGTAATGGTGAGTGGTACGAAAGATGCTATCTATCTGTGATTGTTCTTTGCTTTTTGCTCTAGTTTGTCTGTTCATCGTAAATCGTTCCCTGTGTTAACTTAAGCGCTGTCGGTCGCCGCCACCCTGTTGACCTCATTCAACGTGGTGTAACCGGCCAAGGCTTTTAGGTAGCCGTCTTCGCGCATAACTACCATCCCTTGGGCCTGCGCCGCATGCTGTATTTCCGTACTGGTAGAGCGTTTGAGGATGAGCTCCTGGATGGCTTCGGTAACTTCGAATACCTCATACAAGCCCATGCGACCTTTGTAGCCGCCCGGGCTTTCAGAGCTATCTTTGCCCTTAAATAAAGTATAAGCGGTTTGCCCCTTAAGAGGCAAGGTCTTATAGCCTAGGTCTTCGGACGCCTTGAGGACATCCTCTTCCTTCTCTGGCAACAGATGGCCGAGGGATTCATGGATGGCTTCGGTCTCTGCAGCGTCAGACTGGTATTTATCAGAAATCTTGGAATCTATACGCCGTACCAGCCGCTGACCGATAACAGTGTGCACTGTGGAGGCGATAAGGAATGGCTCGATACCCATATCCAATAAACGGGGCAAGATGCCAGCCGCCGAGTTGGTGTGCAGCGTCGAAAATACAAGGTGACCCGTCAGCGCCGCTTGCACCGCCAGGGTAGCCGTCTCCTTATCCCGTATCTCGCCTACCATCACGACGTCAGGGTCCTGGCGCAGTATGGAACGCAGGCCGGATGCGAATGTTAGGCCGACTTCAGCGTTGACCTGTATCTGATTGATGCCGTCCATCTTGTACTCTACCGGATCCTCCAATGTGACGATATTGATAGAGTCATTCTTGATTTCCTGGATGAGCGCATACAACGATGTCGACTTGCCTGAACCGGTCGGTCCGGAAGTTAGGATCATGCCATTCGGTCGTTCCAGGCCCTTTCGGATGACCCTAAGGGCACGACCATGATAGCCCATGTCCTCCAGCTTGAAGCTGGTACCGCTCTTATCCAGAAGCCGGATAACTACCTGTTCGCCCCACACCACCGGTGATATCGCGATTCTGAGGTCGATCGCCCGGTTCTCTACCAGCACGGTAAATTGACCGTCCTGTGGGATCCGGTGTTCATCAATTTTCAGATTGGAGAGAATCTTGATACGTGAAACCAGCGGAGGCTCCGTACTTTTGGGTAACTTCATAATCTCCCTAAGCACACCGTCCACCCGGCAACGTATCTTCAGCTCTTTCTCGAGTGGTTCAATATGGATATCACTAGCCCTGTTCTTGGCGGCATACTCCAAGATAGTGGAAAGCGCCTTGCTTATGGGCGAATCCTGAACTATCGTCTTGATGTTCTTCTCTTCTTTTTTTACAGCACCTGGTGCGGTCGGATCTTCCTGCATAGCCAGAGCTCCGACAACATCTTGGCTTATGTTCGCCTTATACTGCCGGAGTACTTGCCTTATACCCTCTTCGCTAGCGGTATAGACCTTTAGCGGCCGCCCGATCTTATTGGCCAGGAAGTCGACGGCTTGGACATTGTCAGCATCCAACATGGCCACAACCAACCTGTTCTGCATCTCGCCAAGAGGTACAGCCATATAACGTTCCGCCAAATCCTGCGGCAATAGTGCCAAAGTATCGGGATTGATACGGGCGTTGCTAAGGTTGGCGTATGGAAGCTTGGTGATACGAGCGATAATCTTAGTTATCTCTTCGTTGGAGACGTGCCCCTCGCTGACTATCAGGCCCAGCAACGGCTGTTTGTCATGCTCTGCTTTTTCACGTAACCCTGCGAGCGTCTCCATATTCAGAAGTCCCGCCTCTACAAGCTTCTCCTCTACCTGCTTCTGGGTACTAGTGGATAGGACGCTCATATATCGGCTCCGTGGATATGCGGGTCAGGAGCCTGGGCATAGAGGGCAGGTAATTCCTCTTGATGCTCGACGCTATGCTGAAAAGCTGGTCTGTTCACTGTTCCCTGCTCGCTGCTTATATTTCTATTGTTTGAAGGGTTGGGGATTAGGGTTGTCGCCGATCTGGATAAGCTGGGTTGGATTGACCGCGTTGGCGTTGAAATACTTACCATCAGGTTTAGGAAAGTCCGTAGAAATCTTTTCCACTACTTCGACTTTCTCCTGGCGGTTCTTGTCTGCGGTGAATAGGAGGTTGGATACGAAGAATGACATTATCGCGCTTACGATGCTGGCTAGCACGATCAACGTGATATCTTTATGTTTCATCTTACTTCCTTCGTGGTTATGGTAAGTGTCTTCTCCGGTTGGTAGAAAGTCTTGGCACCTATCGTAAGCTGCATAAGACTGTCATTGCCAGAGAAGGATACTTTCTGCACATGGAAGGGGCGGACTGAACGTTCCATGACAGATATGAGCGACTGAACGGCCGGATAGCTACCGCTTATATCTATCTCGAATGGAATGTCAACGACTACCGGAGCGGCTCCACCGCTGTTAGTCTTTTGGTTGAGCTCGTCGTCTTTTCCGGTGATACTACCAATCTTGTAAGCCTTGTTGCTAAGAATTTTATCTAGGGAGGTAGCCAGTGCTGGAAAATCATATTTGCTTGGTAGTGCATCCAGTATTATCTTGGCGTTATCGCCATCACGGTCTCCCCTGCCGTTCGGATTGCCCCCCAGCACGTTCTCCGGCGCCCCGATGAACTGCTGATATGACGCGGTCAGGCTTTGGGCAGCCTTGATATTTTCCTGAAGCTGCTTTTTGGCTTTATCTTTCTCTACAATGACTCTTGACTGATAGGCCCGTTGTTTAAGCAAGGCACGGCTGGCTATCAACCCGAAGATGATGATGAATGAGGCGCCTGCTATGATGGCCATCATGGTGGCGTTGGCCTTACTTATCTGTAGGCGTTTGCTAGATAATGCGAATTTTGCCATAGTTGTATTCCTACCTGTTCGTTTCCGTATTAGCTGGCTGTTGGAACAATGCGCCCGGTTTCTCAATTTCGGAACGCGTGGTAATGATCTTCGGAACGGTCAGGGTTACTTCGCTGGCGGTGTCAAATATAACCGGATCGAAAACCAGCACTATATTGTAAGTAGCCCCCTTGTCATTCCTACCGAAATTAACAAGGACGACATCGGAGAATGACTTACCTTTCTTGCTGCCGTCGGAAGTATTGAAATCGGTAAACTTGATTGTGTCGATGAACTTATTGACCGTACTCAGGTTATCAGTATCTCCGGTGATATTTATGCTGTTCGCTTCAAAATCGATGTCGAGCTTAGATATGTTGACCTGTGTAGGTGTAATCTGAGTCAGATAATTGAATAGACGCGAGACTACCGGTTTCTTATTATGTAGCTCCGGTAGACTACCGAGCTGGTTCTGTACAGTTAGGATTTTATTAAGTTCCGGGGTAGCCTGCAACTGGTGGCTGTCGCGCTTTATGTCTTTGGTCAGGTTATCCGAGTGCTGTTTCTGGAATACCCTAACCACCATGAACAGGGCGATGAATATCGTCAGAACCACGCCTGAAGCCAGCGCTGATACGACCATGACCACCCTCTTAGCACGACGTGCCTTTATGAACTGCAGTTTTACGTCGGGGAGTAAGTTGAACTGGATCATCGTAGTTCACCTCCTACAAAGTAAGGTTGTAGGTTGTAGCTTGTAGGTTGTAGTAAATCAAAGTACTTACCTAATTTGTAATTTGTAACTTGTAACTTATGGTGTGTCATTCTACGCGCTCCGCCAGTCCGGCTGCCACCCCGAAGTGATTAGAAACGGCCAGCAGTTCATTCTGGCGCTCTGCTGCGAAAGATACATTCCGCCATGCGTTGCCGATTTCTACGTTGATAGCGAACTTATTTGCTATATATAGTGGGAATTCTGGCAAGGCCGAGGCTCCGCCAGTGACAACTATCCTATCCACCATCACCGCCGGATAACGCGTCTGGAAGAACTTGATCGATTTATCTATCTCCGTCATCAGTATGTCTACCGTACCAATTATGGCGTTATATACCTGCCCTTCGAGCTTATCTTTGCTAAGGCCGAACTTGAATACGAACTGTTGAGCCTGGTTGTCGTCTATATTCAGATTCTGTGTGGCTGCCTTAATAATGGCTTCTGAACCGGTAGGTATGGAACGTGTCAGGCGAGGCGCTCCGTTCATGCTCACCACGATGTCAGTGCTCTTATTTCCTATATCGACCACCATTTCCGGGGCAGTTGCTTCAGATGGCATAATAGCGCGGATCAGCGCCAGGTTGTCCGGCTCGAAGGCGATGACATTCAGACCTATCGATTCCAAAAGATCTAGACGGGATTCTATGAATTTGTTAGTAACACTGGATAGAAGGACTTCTACCTTGTTCTTGTCCACGGGTGAATCGCCCAGTACGGCCCAATCCAGCTTGGACTCGGATACGGCTGTGGGTATCAGGCCGTCCGCCTGGTAACGGATGGATTTGGCAAGCTCACCAGGACTGAGGCGATCAATATCAATCAATGTCGTAAAGACCCGTTGCGACGGGATGCCAACTGCTACGTTACGGGTAGTCACTTTGGCTTGGGCCAATAATTCACGGACGATCTCTATCATTTTCTGCTGATCGGTACTGGAGTCGCTCATGGCAATCTTACTATCTACGGGAGCGTACGCGTACCGGTCCAACGCTTTCAGGCGGCCACTCCCACGCAATTGCACTAACCGTATAGCGGTAGTGCCGATATCGAGTCCGAAAAAATCAGATACCCCACTCAGTAGACCCATACTGCTACAGCCCTCGCCTGTCTATAATTTTGTCGGTACCGACTATGTGCATGGTATTGGATGCCGCTTTTACTTTTTTCATATGCCCTGTCTTGGCTTTAACGAGACTCGTAGGACCTATATTCATATGCGCTTCGTTAAAAGTTCATTGATTTGAATCAATTATAGCATAAGCAAAATCGGGTAACCAGCAAAATTAACTTACTAATTCCTCTCATAATACCGGGGGCATGCTGCTAATAGCGTCGTACTTGACAGCCGTGTCCGTTATAGTCGGAAGAGGGGCTGCCAGCCACATCTCTGGGCTGAAGCTGAAGACCTCGGCTATGCTGGGGTCGGTGGCGGTCTCGGTGGGGATGCTGGCCCGTAGCGAGCCATTGGTACGCAGCAGCTTGATGGACCTGGCTATGAAGGAGCCATTAACCGTCAGGGCGGCCGGGACTGGGTTGCCGTCGCACTCGCTCATGAAGGTACCGTCCAGGTCAGGCAGGGCTCCGGTGATGCCGGTCCACTTGGCGCAGGTGTAGATATTGCCGCGGGCATCGGCCGCGTCCGGCTGGGCCACATAGACCCCGTCCAGCTGGGTGACGTCCTTGTCTATATAGATGTTGCCTTTGGCTATTAGGTAGAAGGATGGGATGTTGGGGGCGGTCCAGGGCCCGGCGGCATAGGTGATGTTGGCGTCGATGAACACGTCGCCGTCCACGAAGACCTTGGTGGGCGTGGCTGCGGCGGGGATGACCGCTCCTGGGTGGGAGTATGGGCCGGTGATGATGGGTGCCGGGCCGGAAGTGCCGAAGTAGTTTGGGTTCGGGCAGCGGGAGTCCCTGAAGCCACCGCCGTAAGTTGAGCCGGCATCGGCCGGGTCACCGGCGTTGGCGAAAGTCAGGCCTTTGGGTGGTGTCGGCTCGGTCGGGCTGGCGGGCCCGGCCCGGCCAGCGGCAGAGCTGAACTCCTCTATCTTAGACATAGCCTGGGCAGCCAGCTGGGTAGCGGCGCCGGAACCGTCATCCTTGGCAAAGCCCAGGATGCGGCTGCCGGGTGTGGAGGCGGAACAGCCGACGCTATTGAACTCTGGCAGGCCGGCTAGGACGTCGCCGCCGTAGACACGGAAGTAAGGTTTGTTGGTGATAGTTTCGCAGCTCACGACGGGAGGCGCGGTGCTAGCAAACGTGATACTACCATCCGGATGGACCGTCCCGGAAGTAGGAGTGAGAGTGAGCCGTGAGCATATCTTGTCTCCGGCGGTGACTACAGGCATCGTGCTTGAGTCAGGCGGGCTAAATACGGTAGTGCCAGGCGGGAAAAGATTGGTCCGGGGGTTCGGCGGGCTCGGTCCGGTGGGCATAGGAATTTCCGTACCGGGAGGAGCACCTAGAGGTACGCGGAAGTACTTGCGGGTAGTAGTCAGGTTTACCCCAGCCGGTGGTGCCGGCCCTCCAGGGTCAGGATTAAAGGTAAGTGTCACCCTATTATCGAATATGGCACTTGTAGGATTCTCGGTATCGGGATCCAAAGAGGCCGTGGTGCTACCACTGGCCGTGAATCCCCAACATATAGGCGCAACGAATTCGGCCGTCGCCGAGTGCCTTGCATAATTCTGGTACCAGACGCGTACCCAGTACTTTGAGCCACGATTCAGCACCATCGTAGGTGGTTTTCCTAATTGGCCAGTGAAGCTATTTGGTGCCGGGGTCGTGAATACCCCGGCTGGAATTGGTTTGTTCCAAAACCCGTTGTTGTTCCAATCATTGTCACTATCGAAATCCACGTAATAAGGAGTCGACCCCAGCCCACCATCGGTCCAATTGACATTGGCGGTGACGACGCCATTGATACACTGGGTGGTTATAACAGGTGGCGGCGGATTGCATTGCTTATCATAATAAAAGCTGTCGAACGGTACCCACATCTGCACACCGTTATTACGGTTGACCTTGTACCATTTCCAGATATATACCTTGTCCGAGCGGGCAGTGAAGCTGATATCCCTATACTGGCCGTTACCCCCTATGTTCGGTGCTGTACCGGCATCTATGTTCCGGATCAGGACAGCACCCCCTCCACCCGGGTCTGCTTCGAACAGCTCGAAACGTATCTGGGTGTCGCCAGGAAATTGTGCCCCGTCCGCTGGCAAGCCGCCGTTACTGGCCGCGTCGGCATCATTCCATCTGAGGAGAGCGGTCTGTGAGCCGGGCGCATTACAAGGTGGCGCAAATTCAAAGGTAAAATCAATTTCCGTATTGGTTGCATTGACTCGGTCCTGGACGGCGTAGCCGCCGCCGCCCGACCAGTAGCTGGCTGTTCCACAGCATGACTTGGACGCTATCTTAAAGCCATTTATGCGTCCTTCTGCTGGTCCGCCAGTCGTCCAAACTGCCCTGGTATAGATGACGTAACGAAAGCCAGCCCCAGTATCGAGAGGACCAGATGGAGGTGTAGGTACCCCAAAATCATTCCAGATGTTGTTAGCCAAGCTACTACTATTAATCGTCATAAAGGGCCATGGTTCCGGGGTGCTCCCGTTGGTTGCGGCATCGCCGAAGTAAAACTCATAGTTGACCGCCCCGGCATCAAAACATCCTGAGGCGCCAGAACCCTGGGAGTCATATTGGTTAGAACCACAGTTTGAGAAATCGCCATCAAGTATTTGCATCCTAAGAGGAGGTGCAGCAGGAGTATAGTACATCTTTCCCCAGCTTTCTGGGGCGTTTAGGGCTATCCCCGATCCTGGCTGGCTAATCTCAAGTGTCACATACCAGTTCGGAGGTCCGCCGCCGGGAGTAGTAAAGCCATTACTGTCGGGAAGTTCGTAGGATACTGCTCCGACTGACGGAGATTGCCCAAGCAAAAAGAGTACTGAAACAAATGCCATAAAAAACAAACCAACTTTTAACTTACGATGCATTGTCATTATCCGCCTAAAGCCTTAATTTTTGCCTCGTACTGCCCGATCTGCATCTGGGTCGACTCCCCGGATTGGCCCCGCAACCTGTCCAGTACCTTGCGATAGCCAGCAATGGCTTTTTCCTTGTCTCCGACCTTCTCGGCCGCTCTGGCAATGTAAAGTGCCGTATTTTCCGAGCCAGGCTGCCCCGTCTGCTGAGCCCGTTCGAACCAGCTGATCGATTTATTCCAGTCACTTTGATAAAAGTATACGTTGCCAAGACGCGATGAGACGGCGTAGACCTGCTCTGGCTTAATAGCTTTCGGGGCATATCCCTCCAACAGTTTTATCGCCCCGCCGTTGTCCTGAATAGCGATTAATTGGTCTGCCGAACTGATAGTAGTTTCGAACTCGGTCCGTCGTTGGCTGGCTTCCTGGGCTTTTTTGGATTCGTAAGTACGAAGCGCATAGAATACACCGCCCGCTACCAAACAAGAAGCCAAGACTATAAGAACGATCGTCTTTAATTTTTTGGAATTTCTTGGCGGGGCGTAAGGAGGCGGAGTCTCGTTAGTCGCATGTTCGAGTTTATATTTTTCGGCCATGAAGACAAAGCTACCTTTAACTGATCTATGCTAATAATAGCAAAAGCGTTTCAAAAGTTCACTACCTTATTAACCGTCCTTCCGTCGACAAGAACTACATAAAGTACTCCTTGGACTCTGTTACAATGACGTCTATGGCCTCCTTATCGATCGGTATCGTGGGATTGCCGAATGTCGGCAAGTCGACACTTTTTAACGCACTGACCGATAATTCCGTACTAGCGGCTAATTACCCTTTTGCCACGATTGAACCTAATACCGGCATAGTTCCTATTCCGGATGAGCGACTCGGTGAGCTAGCCATGCTCTATGAGACGGAAAAAATCGTGCCGGCTACAGTCACTTTCGTGGATATAGCCGGCCTGGTCGCCGGCGCGGCCAAAGGCGAGGGGCTTGGCAACCAATTTCTGGCGCATATACGTAGCTGTAACGCCATCGTCCAGGTGGTAAGGGCATTTGAGGATCCCAATGTTCAGCACGTCGACCAACAGTATGATCCCCTAAAAGATATAGAGGTTATCAATACAGAGCTTGTCTTGGCCGACCTTCAAACCGTAGAAAAACGCCTACCGAAAATAGAAAAAGAAGCCAAGACCGACTCCAAATTACGTCCTATTTATGAAACCCTGGCCAAGGCTCAAGCCCTACTGGATGAAGGCACGTCGCTTTCCAAGGTAAGAGATTTAGATTTTAGCCATGCTACCGATTTGCAGCTGTTGACCGTTAAGCCGCTAATTTACTTGTTCAATGTTGACGAGCAGACTCTGGGTGACGATTCCAAAAGATCAGAATTATCTGGCCTAGCCGCACCATCCCAGGCCCTGTTTGTTTGCGCCAAGTTGGAGAGTGAATTACGTGGTCTAGATACTGAGGATGCTCAGGAGTTATTAGAGAGTTATGGCCAAACACAAACTGGGCTTATCCAGTTAATACATACCGCATATGATGTATTGGGCCTACAAAGTTTCCTGACTGCCGGCGAAAAAGAAGTCCGGGCCTGGACTATTGCCAAAGGCGCTACCACCCCGCAAGCCGCCGGGGTCATACACGGAGATTTTGAACGCGGGTTTATAGCAGCAGAAGTTGTGAGTTACACCGATCTAGTAGCCGCCGGCTCCCTCCAAGCCGCCCGCGCAGCTGGCAAAGTGCGTACCGAAGGTAAAACTTACGTCATGCGGCCGGACGATGTAGTGGAATTTAGGTTCAACGTCTAGCGGATCAGCGCCAGTTCAGAGCCGTTACACGGATTATTTCCAAGGCACCCTCATGGTCTGGCAAATCCTGTTCCTCGTAGTAGTGGTTGGTGTTGATATAATTGTCCAGCACGCTCAAGCAATAGACATCATCGGCAAGCATGTGCATCCGGTCGATCGCCTGGACGCTTGCAATAGGCGCAGCCACGATAAGCCGTTTCATTTGGATAGGCTTTAGGAATTGGACGGCGGCGTCAAGCGAGAAGCCGCTACTGAAACCATCCGAAACCAGGATGACGTTATGATGCCGCAACAGTTCCCTGGACACCATCCCCTCAGCCCCTAGGATATGGTTTATTTGGTGGAATTTCTCCATCTTCTCCTGCTCGATGAAATTATGATACTCTCCGGTAAATTCTTCCAGCTCTCCAGCCGAGAACATATTGTTATAGGTCATGCTGCCTTCTTGGTCCACAGTCGCGAGGGCGTCAGGCTCCCGGGGCAGCATTATAGGCGCAGTCAGCAACATCGAGACACCACAGTGCAAGCGGACAGCGATCTCGCTGGCCACAACTACGCCCCCATTGGTCAGCGACAATATGGCCGAGTTCTCTTGGCGGTATTTCGGAGCGAGCTGCTCCGCCAATTTCTCACCCGCCTCTTTGCGGTCCTTAAAATACATGTATATAAAAGTCTATCATACTTCACCCGCCCGCCTAGTTTCCGCCAGTCACTAGTTTTCTAAGCATATAGAACCGCTCGACATTACCCTTTGAGCCAGCTACTTCCGAATCAGCCTTCCGGACTATGATGAACAAATCTCGTACCCAGGCTTCAAAACCCTTTAACACCTCCCGCCGCAGCTTATCATTTTTGATTACCCCTTTATTCTTGATGCTGGCTCCCGATTCGAACTGTGGTTTTACCATGGTTATCACCACAGACTTATCGGTCACGAGCCTTGATACGCTGGGCAGGATTTCGCGCAAGCTTACGAAGCTCACATCAATTAGGACTATGTCTGCTTTTTCTATCTTTATTTCTTCATTCTTACTACTTTCCTCTGTCTGTCGCGGACGGACATTCCTTATGTCGGTCTGCTCGTACAGTTCGACTCTTTTATCACTCTTAAGCGTCGGGTGCATCTGTCCCGTACCGACGTCTACGGCTATCACACGCTTGGCGCCCTGCCTTAAGGCATAGTCAGTGAAACCGCCGGTGGACGACCCCACATCCAGCACCGTCTTGTTTTTGAAATCGAAATTAAAGACGCTGGCGACGGAAGCAAGCTTCAGTGCCGCCCGCGAAACGTATTGCTCTTTGGCCGTGACTTTTATATTGTCCGCATCAGACACGAAAAGTCCGGGCTTGCTGATAGTCCGATTCCCCACCCTGACATATCCCAACTTAATATAGCTCTCCGCCTGGCTGCGGGAGCTAACTAAACCCCGGCGCACCAATTCTTGATCAAGCCGCTTTTTGCTCACCCGTTACCACCTCTACAAAGAATTCTTTGGTGCACGGCTTAGTTCTTTACGCGCTCACGGTAGGCGCCGGTGGCCGTATCGACACTTATAACGTCATCTTGCTTTATAAACGCCGGCACCTTTATGGTGATGCCGGTTTCCAGCTGGGCGTCCTTGGTTATTGAAGATGAAGTATCTCCGCGGACAGCGGTTTCCGTATACGTTACCTTTAACGGCACGTTCTTGGACAGCTCAATATTGATAACCTGGCCGTTGAATAGCTGGGCCTGGACACGATCCCCCTCCTTCATATATCCAGCCTGTTCGCCGATAACTTTGGCGGATAGCTCGAACTGTTCGTAATTACCTTCGTCCATGAAATAGAATTTGGCACCGTCATTATATAGGTACTGTACGCTCTTATTATTAACGTCGGCTGCCTCTAACTGTTCATTACCCTTGAAGGTCTTATCCAGAACGCGTCCGTCGGCTAAACTTTTGATTCGTACGTTAACTATGCTGCCGCCCCGCCCCATAACCTTCTGGGCATACTCAACTACTTTATACGGCACCTCTTCCCACTGGAAAATCGTTCCCTTCTTAAGATCAGTTACTCCTAAAGCCATGTCATAAAGTTCTTAATAATTATCGAATTTGCGCAGACTCATGCGAAGATGTTCGAAGTTGTCATGCAGAAAGTCCGCATCGCGGTTATCCATGACCGGTGGCGTCCCCCGGTCGACGTCTTTCAACATGCGCTGAAGCTGTTTGATGCGTTCCTCGATGCTGCGCGGGTTTTTGTTCATCTCAAACTCATCCACGATCCGCTGAATTTCGTTTTCCAGAGTACGGGCCACCGGCTGACTTTTATCATCCAGCATATCCCGAAACTTGTGCTGCATCCGTACCGCCTGCTCCCTTGCCGCCTTATACTGTGGATTCATAATCTACTCCATTCTCTTAGGACTTTCGCATAATAGTGCAGTTTGGGATGAAAAGCGAGCACCGTAAGGGAGCCGTACGGGGAACGTACGGTGAGTGCGGAGCACAGGTTTTCGCCCAAAATGTGCATTATGGAAAGTCCTACTTAGCCGTTTGCAACGAATGGTAACAGGGCAATGTGCCTGGCGCGCTTGATGGCCGTTGCCAATCGTCGCTGCTGACTCTCTGTTAATCCAGTCTTCTTGCGGTTCTCTATCTGTCCATACTGGTTAATATACCGCTGCAAGGTCTTGAAATCCTTGTAGTCAAAAAACGCCACGTCCGTCCGATGTTTAAAAATCTTCGCCATAATTATATTCCTTTCAAATTTTACGTGAAGGGCAGTTGTCTTCTGCAATTTTTTTGGCTGCGCTAACCACTACGTCAAACTCAGGGGGTTGGTTATCTGAAAAATTTTTCCTGAATTGATTATTTTCGTCTGTCCATCTATATAACGTATCGAATGAAGCCGCTTGCACTTGTCCAACTGTATGCTGAGCAAATACTGCATCGAGAGTTCTAGCCATTCCAAGCCGCGACTCATCCACTAAATTGTTTCCTGGGCAATTTTCACATGGATTTGTAAAACAAGTCTCTGGCATGTATCTCCTAAAATGGTATATCGTCTAAATTAATTGGTTCGTCGCCTATGTCTTCAATAACAATATCATCTTTCTTGGTTGCTTTTGTGGTTTTAGCAGTTTCCTCGACGCCGTTATCACTGTTTCCACTACCAGAATTGCCGCCTTGGCCACCTCCGCCACCAGCTCCCCCTAGAAACGTTACGTCTTGGGCAACTACCTCAACTTTACTTCGTTTCTGCCCGTCCTGTTCCCAGTTACTGCTCTGCAGGCGCCCATTTACCAGACAGGGCCGTCCCTTGGTCAGATATTGCGCCACGCGCTCACCGAGTGGTCCCCAAGCCACGATGTTGATGAAATCCGTGGCTTCCTGCCATTCGCCGTTGGAGCCCTTGTAACTGCGATTCAACGCCAGTCCGAAGCTGCAGACGCTCTGCCCGCTGGGCGTTTGCCTTAGCTCCGGATCGCGGGTCAGGTTACCCATTAATATTACTTGGTTAAAACTACGTGCCATAACGGCATTCCTCCTTGTAGGAACTATGTCCTTTATATTGATATTTTTTAATGTACGCCCTGCCCCGTTAACTCGTCAACCCACAAATGTTGTTATCTAGCAGGCTACAGACCTATCAATTATCTGTCTTCAGAGCGTCTACTAAAATTGGCAGTTTGTTCCTCATCTTTTTCTTTGTCGTCCCTATCACCCCGCTCGGCCGCTTTAGCGGCTTTTTCCTTCTTGGCAGTTTCTGCCTTGGCGATTGCCTTTAGGTCGGGGCGGGTAAGCAGGAAACGGATTACTTCATCGGTAATATTTAGCGTATGTTCTACCTTCTGCACGCTTTCAGCCGGCAGATCCACCGTATAGAAAACGTATAATGCATGCTCGCTCTTCTTGATTGGGTAGGCTAATCTGCGCTTGCCCCAATTGTCGACATTGGCGACCTTGCCGCCATTGTCCGTTAATATTTTTTCCACCTTCTTGGTGGCCTTGTCCAGATCTATCTCTAAATCCGGATGATACAATACGGCAATTTCGTATTGATTCAAATGAACTCCTTCCTTTGGCTTACCCGGCTGTCTTGCAGACGGCCGGGTTTAAGACTGCGTGCTCTAAAGTTGGCCGCAACCTGAAGCTAGTCTCTAGCTCACAACACTCTACCTTATTCACCCCTGTAGGTCAACTATACTAATACAAATAGTGCAAGTTCACGTGACGCGTAAAGAATTTGGTGACGCCGTTCAAACCCCCCGACTCTTACGTGTGTAATCGTCATACTTTCTCTGCAGCTGCTTCCGGTAGCGCCAATACAAGGCGCCTAGGATTGCCCCTATGATCGACGCAGTGATCGCCAGGACGGTAAGTATCTTCAGCCATATCGATACTTTCTTAACCTTGCCCATTGCCAAGAACGTATTACCTTTGTCCAAGGTGAAGGTATCGGTATGTGTTTTGTCATCACGAGAAATAACTTCCAGCTTAGCTTGTTTGGTTTCATCACTGTAATACTCCAGCAGGCCCGATACGTTCTTGGGTGTTTCCAATGACCAACTTACGGTTATGGGCTTGTTGAAACTGTTAATAATAGAGCTATCGGCTTTTTTACATAAGATCTGGAAGGGTCCGCTGACTATCGTATAGCCGCCTAGTGGGGTCTCGATGCTCTTCAAGGCCGCAGGTTCTATGCCGCAGCTCGCCAGATCATCTAGAGCGCCTGTCGGCAGCGTAGCCTGAATCTTATTCTCCTCGTCCTTGATGTAGACATCTTTATCTGGCGACGCATTGCTATTGAATGAAGCGGATTGCGTATCGGCCGTGGCATACTCGGAGTTATTGCCAGCGCTATCAGTGGCGCGGATACGGTAATAGTAGTGGGTGTCGAATTTGACCTCTACGTCAGTGAAGGACGTGTCCTTTATATTTTCCGATATCACTGACCAATTTTGCTGGTCAGTTGATCTTTCCAGGCGATAGCTCACACTACCCGAGTTGTCTGTGACTTGGCGCCAGCTTAATGTTATAGTGCCGCCCATTTGACCGGCTTGCGCCGCGAAATCCTCGGGCGTTCCTGGAGACGTAGTGTCCGGGCCCGAGATACTAATAGGTTGTGGGCTCGGTGTGCCACTGCCCTGCAGAGGAGGTCTAGGTGGATTGCTCGCTGGTTTAGACGCGGGTGAAGGAGAAGTCGGGGGGGCAGCCTGGACATTTACCGAAACGTTGGTATTGACACTACCGCCGGGCCCTTGACAACTTAATGTGTAGTTTTTAGTACCAGGCGATGAGGTATCGCCGTTGCGATTTTCACTGCCTCCTTGCGCGGCCTTTGAACCGCTCCAATTACCGCTTGCACTGCACGAAGTGGCATTTGAAACTCCCCAAGTTAGTGTTAGTGAGCTATTCTGAGCTATCGTAATTGAGTTTTGGATACTGTTGGCTTGGATTAACGCTGATGGTTTTTCGGCCTCATAGTGAAACCAGATATCTGCATAGGAGCTAGTGTTGCTGATATTGCGCGGATTTGATGAACTGCTTGAAGCACCTCCCGGGCAATTACCGATAATATTGTTGTAGCACAACAGGCTATAATCAAACTTATATTTTATTCCATTATAGGTAATGGTAGCAGAGGCAGAGGCCTGAACATCACCATTATTGGACGAAAGAAAGAAGGGGTTTGACGTCGTGGTTTGGCTGCCAACCACAGTCGTTCCTACACCATCCGGAAAAATTGCGTTAGCGGGACCGAATACCCGGGCTCCCTGTACTGTATATCCGGTAGATGCATGTGTGATAAAAACTAGCAGGACACCCACCGCCCCAAAGGTTATGCCAAATAAAATTCCGAAATGCTGCCTAATCCACGGACTAAACCTTCTTTCGGCACGGGGTGATCGCATAAATTTATAATCCTTTAGCCAGCATATAATTTAAACCCATGTTTTAAGCCGCATCCTCTGGAAAGTTTTCATTGTAAACGTCGTCTTTGGTCGTATCGCCACGGTTGAAGACTTCGTCGAGCGAGCTCACCAGTACTTCGCGCGGGCGGGCGCCAGAAGCGGGGCCGACTATACCCTGCTCTTCCATGGCATCGATTAACTTGGCAGCCCGGGCGTAGCCGATGCTTAGGCGGCGCTGTAAGAGACTGGTGCTGGCTTTGCGGGCATCCACAATCACCCTAACGGCGTCCTGCCACATGTCATCGTTTGAGTCGCTGCCGCCATAATCCGTCACCATGCCGCCGCGGCCATTCAGCTGCACCGGCTGGGAGACAACCTCGTCATTATATTGTGGTGGACGTTGCATGCGTAAAAAGTCGGTGACTTTTTGGGTTTCTTCAGTTGAAATAAACGCTCCCTGGACTCTTTTGGGCCGCGGCATATCAGTAGTCTTATACAGCATGTCGCCTTTGCCAAGCAGTTTCTCGGCGCCCATGCTATCAATAATAATCCTGGATTCAATCTGGCCGGCCACCGCAAACGCCACGCGGGCCGGAATATTAGCCTTGATTAGTCCGGTGATTACATCAACGCGCGGGCTTTGTGTCGCCAGTACTAAGTGTAGTCCGACGGCCCTAGCTTTTTGGGCAATGCGCACAATCAGCGCCTCGACGTCCCGGGCGGCCATCATCATCAGGTCTGCCAACTCATCAATGATGATAACAATGTACGGCATGCCTTCCTCTCTTTTTTGGGCATTATATTCATTGATATTGCGGCATTTTGCTTCCGCCATAGTACGGTAGCGCCTTTCCATTTCGGCCACCGCCCATTTAAGCGCACTTATACACTTTTCGGGTTCTGTTATAACTGGTGCTAGCAAATGGGGAATGTCATTATAGGGGGCTAACTCAACTACCTTAGGGTCTACTAGTATAAGTTTCATGTCACTTGGGGTATTACGGTATATAAGGCTAGTAATTAGGGTGTTAATCATAATAGACTTACCTGACTTGGTTTGGCCGGCGATGAGCAAATGAGGCATCTCAGCCAAATCCCCAACTAGCGCTTCGCCGTTAACGTCCTTGCCAACGGCAAAGCTCAACGGACCGGTTTTTTCCGTCCAGGCCTCTGACTGCAGCAATGAACTGATGCGGACGATTGCCGGCTTAACATTAGGGACTTCTATCCCGACAGCCCGCTTACCTGGGATTGGCGCCTCCATGCGCAGAGACTGGGCGGCCAAACTTAGGGCTAGATTGTTCTCAAGTGCGGTAAGCTTGGTTAGTTTAACATTTGTTGGAGGCTTAAGGGTGTACTGGGTGACTGTAGGCCCAACCGTGGCCCCTTCCATCTCCACATCAATACCAAAATTGGTAAACGTCTCCTTAATAGTATGGGCACTACCCTCTACATCACCGGCGTTTGCTTTGTCCACTTTATGGTTAAGCAGGTCGAGTCCTGGAAATTTCCAATCGGGATCACTCGCAGCCGTCAAGGCGGCGTGGTCTTCTTTGGACGACAGTTTTTGGGCGGTGTTTTTAATTGTACTTGGCCGGACACGATCGCGGTCGGATTGGTGCTCCACTGGCACGCCTTCGTTCAGTTTGAATCCGCTCTGGACAGCCTTGGCTTTAAGATCCCCTAAATCGGTATCGTCTTTCTTGCGGCGGAATAGTCCTAGTAGGCTCAAGATAACCCTTGGAGAAATATTGAAAGCCCAAAAAAAGGCCAGTATTGTAAAAACAAAGAACAGCAAACTGGCTGGCATCTTATCTACCACGTTTAGGACCGTGCCGCCGACCAGCCGGCCCACTTCACCACCATGGCCTCCTACCAATTTATTAGTAGCAGGATCTAGAACCACGAAAGCAACATGTAGCCAACTGACAAACATTGCCAGCAGAGCCAGCATACCAATGAATTTATTCAGGGGTACCTTTTTGTCCTCGCTGGCGAATTTGTGAATACCATAATAAATCAAGGCTACTGGGGTTAAATAAGCTCCCCAACCAAAAGTCCAATACGCTGCGTCAAATAGCCCCTGAGGTAAACTGCCGCCGGTTCCGAAGCCGCCGATAAGTACGAAAACAGCCACCACGAACAGCACGATGGCCCACGCCAACGGCCAGAAAGTCGACCGATCAGTGACTTCTTCTACTTTTTTCTTTGTTCGCTTTTTCTTTTTTACCATAACCGTTTTTATTATACACGATTTAATGCATATTTGCTAGCGCACTTAGGGCCCTGCGGACTGAACCTCCAACCGACTGACCCATATTGAATTCACCGTTCATTACATGGCCTCGATTTTCTAGATCATCAGCATATTTTTTCCATACTTCACGTAGTCCTAGCTTCCTAGCGAATGCGGTTATGGATCGGTTAGCTTGGCCGGCATGCAGTCTTAGGTACCATTCCGCATCCGTTACAATAGACTTATCCTCAAACATAGAAGCCTTACCATTAAAGCGACCCGCATCAGTTTCTATTTCGAAAATAAGTTTTCCTAACAACAGTCCCCGAGTTTGTTGAAGCTTTGGCAGGGCTGTAGATACACGCCTAGAACCCTCGGGGTCATAAACTATAACAGTCAGTCCTTCTTCAGCAGGAACAGATGAAAGCAAAGTGCTCCCCCATCTTTTTGCAATTATATCCTCATCTTCACCACCCTCTACGTCATCGTACAGCGGATCATCTTCTAGCCTTAAGGGCTGGCTTGTTGGTGCTTCACAAAGTCTTGTTGCAGCTGCACGGATATCCTCAAAAGTATTTGGACGTAATGGAGGCATGCTATCGAGTTCGTTTATCAGAGCATCCTGTGTCATAATACTCATATTGTAACAAATTTTATTATTTTTGTCAAACACACCTTAATTTCGATAATAAAGAGTGAGTTCCCTACCTTTGCTTGGCATGTTTTACCGGCGAGTCAGCCTCGTAAATGTCACATATAATGGGAGAGTGCGAATGGTCAGTCTACTCGGGCGTCTTGGTTGAGGAGTTTGGCGCGCATGGCGGCGAAGCGTTTCTGGAGCTCTTCGGCGTCTTCCCTGGGCGAAGGTTTGGACTGGCCGTTCTGCTGGGAGGGTTTTTCTACGTTCTTAGCGCCGCTGATTACGTTCACAACCGGTATGACTATTGGGGATCGTTGTGTCTGCTCATACAGGAAATGTGTTACGTGTTCTTTGATTTCCTGTTTGAAGCGATCCAGGTCGATCCGCTTGAATCGCTGGCCAACGGCCCGCTTCAGCTCGATCCTGAAGTCGTTCATGAGTTCTTCGTTATCACGCATATATATGAAGCCCCGGCTGATGATATCCGGGCTGGTAAGCAATTGTCCGGTTTTTCGGTCTACTGTCAGCACCACGGCTACCAGACCTTCTTCGGCCAGCATCAAGCGGTCCTTGACGACGATGTTGTTCACGATGGCGCCGGTCTGATCAACCAGTACCGTGCCGTGTGGCACTTCGCCGACCAGTTCCATCTTTTCCGGCGTGACCGTTATGACTTGGCCGTTCTCGGCGTTCAGCGTGTTTTTGCGCGGGATTCCTTGCGCAATGGCGATGTCGATGTGGCGCTGCTTGGACCGGAAAGCCCCGTAAATTGGGATGAAGAATTTCGGCCTGGTCATCTGGATCATTTCGGCGAATTCGTCATAAGAACCATGTCCGGAAACGTGCAAGGGCCCGATGCCATCAAGCTCGTGATTGCGATGCTCGAACACATGTACGCCCCTGCGAGTCATGTCATCGACCATGGAACCAATTAGGGCGTCATTGCCGCTTTCGGGAATCGGGGTAGAGCTTAAAACTACTGTGTCCTGCTCTTTCAGCTTGATGTGTTTATGCTCACCGGAGGCCATACGCTGCAAGGCGGAGTTCGGTTCGCCTTGGCTGCCAGTACATACAATCACGACATCCTGGTCCTTCAGGGCCGGGACGTTGGCGATAGGCACGAAAGTGCCCTTGGGTATACGAACGAATCCGTGACGCACTGCCATTTCCAGAGTGCTAACCAAGCTGCGACCGTCCAAAGCTATCTTTTTATTGTGGTGCACAGCAGCGTTTATAATCGCCTGGACCCGGTTGATATTGGTCGAGAACATCGCTGTGAATATGCGACCCGGAGCATGCTCCATTATATCGATGAAAGTGGGCTCTATGGTGCTCTCGCTTGGGGTACGCCCAAGACGTTCCACGGTAGTGCTTTCGCTAAGTAACGCCACCACCCCTTCCTTGCCTAATTCTATAAGGCGTTCTGTGTCGGTGCGTTCATGGTCCAGCGGATTTGGATCAAGCCTGAAGTCGCCGGTATTGATTATCCGACCGACTGGAGTATCCAGCACCACTACCGTGCTGCCCGGTATAGAATGCGTAACACGCACCAGTTCCACCATGAATGGCCCGATCTTTAACCGTTCATGGGTGTTCTCGTTCATCATTACGGTCTTAAGCTCAAAGCCCTCCGGCATAGGCAGGCCAAAGTTACCGAATATCTCCTCTACCCTGCCGATTGTAAACTTAGATCCATAAATTGGAGCTGGTAGTTTTGGGACTATGTGCGGCAAGGCGCCAATGTGGTCAAGGTGCCCGTGCGTAATGATGTAAGCGCGAAGTTTATGCTTGATGCTGTCCAAGTACGATGTGTCAGCGATACCATAATTAATTCCCGGCAAATCGACGCTTAGATCGTTCCCGGCGTCAATAACCACGGCGTCATTTTGGTATTCGACGACTATCATGTTCTTTGATCCGCCGCCGTCCATACCGCCTAGACCGATAATTTTAAGCCGAGGGTTTATATCGTCGATGATATTGGCTCGACCCCGTGTCTCTGGGGTGGGTGCTGCGGCAGTCAAATACTGGCTTGCGATGCGGTGGGCGTCGTCTTGGGTCCGCCTTTGGGCGCGGATAGCCGCCCCGCGCGAAACATTTCGTCCGTTAGCTGAGGGTTTCGTATTGTTTTTTTTCTGAACGGTTGGCCGCTGTGGGCGACGTGGCCTTTGTTGATTGTTCTTGTTATCCATATATCTCCTTTTTGGTTATTTAACGTGTTATTTGGATTTCTTAATTAGTTTGATTATTTCCGGTATCTTATTGAAGTCATCTATAAGCGTTTGGCGCATTGCTCCGTTATATAGCGCCGCTGCCGGGTGGAACAAGGGCACATAGACCTGCCCCTTATAGCGCTTGGGTTGTCCATGCACTTGACCTATTTGCAGGTCCGGCAAGAAGCAATTCAAGCTGTGGCGACCGAGTGTTACTACTACAGCCGGCTGAATTACCTCTAGTTGGGACTGCAAAAACGGCAGAAATACTGCTTTTTCCTCCGGCAATGGATCGCGGTTGTTGGGCGGCCGGTATTTAACGATGTTGGTGATATAGACGTCCTTGCGGTTTAGCCCGATCATCTCCAACATCTCGTTCAGGAACTTACCGGCGGCCCCTACGAACGGCTTACCTTGCAAATCTTCGTTCTTCCCTGGTGCCTCCCCGATAAGTACTATTTCGGAATCAGGATTACCATCACCAAAGACCAGCTGCGTCGCCGTCTCCGCCAACTCCGGACAAATATTATCCTTTAATATCCTGGCTGCAATTTCATCGAGTTGCTGCTGCTTGGTGGTCATTTCTTGTCGTTTTTGATAGCCCGGGCTAGGAACCATATCCCGAGCAAGATGAACACAAGACACAATATGTAGTACCAATATCGCCCTGTATCGATCGCCCAAGATCCAAATATATACGCCAGAACTAAGTCAAACAGGCCCTTTGCTGCCCAAACCATTCGCATCTGATTAGATTTTTTCGCCATCACCTTCCCCTTGTTTACTATTGTTATTTTCGCGGGTGGCGGCCTTCATGCTTAATTGCAAACGGCCGCGCTCATCTATAGCTACTAGCTTCACATTGACACGGTCACCTTCCTGCACTACGTCACTCGGCTTATTCACCCTTTCTTCTTTCATTTCTGACACGTGCACCAAGCCTTCTTTGCCCGGCAGAATTTCTACGAATGCGCCAAAGTCCAGCACGGAAACGACCCGGCAGTCTTCGTAAATCTTGCCCACTTCAGGATCGGCCACTATGTGCTGGATGAATTGGATGGCGCCGTCGATACTGGTCTTGTTAGGACTGGCGATCATGACAGTACCGTCATCCTTTATGTCGATTTCTGCCCCTGTTTCAGCGATGATCTTATTAATTGTCTCTCCGCCCTTGCCGATGACTTCCCGGATCTTGTCTGGATTGATCTTTATGGCTTCAACTCGTGGCGCATAGGGGCTCATCTCTTTGCGAGGTTCCGGCAGCGTTTCCAGCATTTTAGCTAGGATATGCGCCCGGCCTTCTTTGGCCTGCGCAAGGGCCTGGCTCATTATCTCTGGGGTGATACCATGAACCTTGATGTCCATCTGCAAGGCCGTAATCCCGGCGCTGGTGCCAGCTACCTTGAAGTCCATGTCGCCGGCGAAGTCTTCTGTGCCTTGAATATCGCTAAGTATAATTGCCTTGCCGCTTCCATCCGTCACTAGGCCCATCGCGATGCCGCTGACCGGCGCCTTAAGAGGCACGCCGGCATCCATAAGCGATAAACAACCGGAGCAGACACTGGCCATGCTGGTGCTGCCGTTGCTGCTTAGGATCTCACTGACCGTACGAATGGTATATGGGAAAGTTGATTCGTCCGGTATAACGGTGATAAGCGCCCTTTCGGCTAACGCACCGTGGCCGATTTCCCGCCGCCCAGGACTTCCCAACCGACGGATTTCGCCCACCGTATATCCAGGCATGTTGTAATGGTGGATGAAACGCTTGGATGAATCTTCCTCCATGCTGTCAATCAGTTGGGCGTATGACAGCGGCGCCAAAGTGGTTATGTTCATAGCCTGGGTGCTGCCACGAGTAAAGATACTGGAGCCATGCGCCCTAGGAAGCACACCGACTTCCGCAGTTATTTCGCGAATATCCGTAGAGCTGCGGCCATCAGGACGGATGCCTTCCTCTAATATTCCCTTGCGCACATCTTGCTTCATAGCAGTCTCAAAAGCGTTGTAGTAAGTTTCGCGGTCATAATCGGCCTCTGTGGAGGCAAAATATTCCAGAACTTCGTGGCGCAATAGCCGCATCTTTTCAGTGCGCTCGGATTGGTTGCCGCGCATTTCCTTGCCAAGCCTATCGTTTATGTACTCATTGACTGCTTTTTGGACTGATTCATCAGGTGTTACCAGCTCGTATTTCTGCGCTGTTACGCCAACCTTCTGGGTCAATTCCTGTTGCAGAGCTATAGCCGGCTGGAAGGACTGATGCGCCAACTCTATTGCCTTAATCATAGTTTCCTCGTCAATTTCCTGCGCGCCGGCCTCTACCATCATGATGGCGTCTTTGGTGCCGGCCACGGTTAGGTCCAGCTGGCTGGTCTCCAGCTCACTGGTGGTCGGATAAGCCTTAAGCTGCCCCTCCAGCATGCCGATGCGCACGCCGGCTACAGGACCTTCAAACGGGGCACCGGTCAGCATCAGGGCGGCCGAGACGGCAATCATGGCAATGGTGTCGGGCCGTAGTTCTGGATCCAAACTTAAAACTGTCGCGATGCCCTGAACCTCGTTGTGATACCCCTTCGGGAACAATGGCCGGATGGGGCGATCTATAAGGCGGCCAGACAGAACCGCGTTGTCCGTCGGACGGCCTTCTCTTTTTATAAAGCGTGAACCACTAATCTTACCGGCGGCATACAGTTTTTCTTCGTAATCAATTGAGAGCGGAAAATAATCCATGCCCGGGGTGTGGTGATCTGAGGCTGTAGCTACTCCCAGGATAACAGTGTCACCGTAAGTGGCCGTAACGGCCGCGCCGGCCTGGAACGCCATGCGTCCAGTCTCCAGCGTCAATGTCCGGCCGCAGAACTCTGTGCTGACTTTAATTATTTCTTTCCCAAACGGATTTTTGGTAGTCATAGGCTTTTTAATAATCCTTCCTTAGGTAGAGAGAAATTGGTCATACAGTGCAAATATACGCATGTTCACTCCTTGTGCGAGGGATTTTTACCGCATATATCTGGTCTCTATGACCAAAACTCTTGTTTTTTATAATGTGCACAAGCTTGTAGCTTTGAGATTCAAAACTACTGGTCTGTGTACAGTGCGGGACTTTTACAGAATAGTGCAGTTTGGGATGAAAAGCGAGTACCACAAGCGAGCCGTATTTTCGATACGGTGAGTGCGGAACGCAGTTTTTCGCTCAAAATGTGCATTCTGTATACGTCCTTTAGCGTCGGAGGCCGAGTTTCTGGATTAAATTTAGGTACTCCTGGCTGTCCTTCCGCGCGATGTAGCGTAGCAGACGGCGCCGCGTACCCACCATTTGCAGCAAACCCCGGCGAGCGGCGTGGTCTTTCTTGTTAATCTTCAAGTGATCCGTCAATTCAGCAATCCGGCTGGTCAAAATACCTACCTGGACCGCTGGCGAACCGCCGTCTTTGTCATGCTTCCGTAAATCGGCAATAACTGCCTGTTTCTTCTCACTAGTAATCATTCGCTACAAAGACTGTAACAGATGAGCTTGAATTCTGCAACCCTAGAACGGCGGAGTTGTGTTTATCTGAGGGGTTACGTCAATGCTACGTCGATTCACCGCCATAAACAATACAGTTGAAGCCGCCTCGAAAAATGAACCAGCTTCTGCTATTTGAGGGGTGGGCATATCTAGAAGTGGTACGAATCCTGAGCCATCTACATCAACCTCAACAGATTCACAGTCAACGCTAAAACCCAATTCATGGGTTAAGCTACCGTCTTTTAAGCTAAAACGGCCGCTACAAGTACCAGGCCCCGTCTTTCTGATGTATAGCTCAGGAAAATCAGACCCGTCAGTCACAGCAACGTTCATAGTAACGGCTGATTCTGGATCTTCGGGTACTTCAGGGCAAAAATGGTTGGATAAAGCGTTAAGGGTTCTTGCCGTAATTTGCTCATATCCAACTAGAGCTTCATCCATGCGAACTGTTGCCCTACGGCTAATTTTGCCAAGCGTTCTTTGTATGAACAACAAGACAGCGGCAGAACGTTTATGCTCTACGCCCATGGCTTCAACCAAAGGAATTGATGGTTTGCGATTCATGATTAATTTCTCCTAATAATACATAAGCTTTATTTAAATATTACAGTATATTTGCTGTATTATCAATATTTAGTACTAACCTGTTTATGTTCTGTTATTGCCTCAACAGATATTTCGTTAACAGACATGGCGCCGTTAATATTAAACATTCCAACACTAGTACGGACCAACCCTTTCATATAAGCACCAGTGCTTAGTCTTTGACCAACGTCATGCACAAGACTACGGACGTAAGTACCACTGGAGACCTCAACAATAAACCTTATTTCTGGATAATTGTAACTTGTAACTTGTAACCTGTTAACTTTAACTTTCCTAGGCTCCAGCTTCACTTCCTTACTGTCCCTAGCTAACTTATAGGCTCTCTGGCCGTTAACTTTGATCGCAGAATAAATTGGTGGGGTTTGCATGATTTCGCCCGTAAAGCTATCTAAGGCCGACTGCACTTCGTCTAAGCGCGGCTTTTTGGTGCTGACCACTTGCTTTACCCCCTCTTCATCGCCTGTCATGCTGGTTTGACCTAATTTCATGGTTACCTCATAGGTCTTATCTAGTTTAGAGAACTCCTGTGCCCGCTTGCAGTAACTTCCCAGAACCAATATCAATAACCCGGTAGCCAGGGGATCCAGTGTCCCGGTATGGCCTACTTTGGGCTTCTGCACGCCAGCATGCTTAAGAATGCCACGCACCTTGGCCACCACATCAAACGACGTCCATCCTGAGGGCTTGTCAATCAACAAGAAGCCGTCCATATGTTTATTATATGCTGCTAGCGGTCAACGCACATTTCGCACTTGAGTGCCAGGTGCGATTTCTCTTCGAGGAACAGACCGAGCTGTACAAAAGGTACTGCTCGGGAGTACCACAGGAGAAAATCACTCGCTTCGCTCCTGGCAGCATATTATTGGTAAATCAAGGAAAAATCGTGTCTAGTGCCAAGAAGCCAACTGAGCCTGGGGCTCTGCTCCAGAGCTAGTTGGCTGGTGCGGGATGGGTCTACTGGGCGGGGGGTAGCTGGAACGAATCGTTGCTACTGGGAAGGATATCGCTGGCACTTGGAATTGTACCGAATGGGGGCGGTACAGGTGGGGGCGCCATGGGGCTTTGGGGTGCATCTGGTGGATTTTCCAGTTGCGCCACTGCATCTGGTGTTACCAGATTTGTTGGCATGCTTGAAAAGTCTAGTGGTGGTGGTGGAAGAGTCAAAGCCGTAGGTTCTACCGGTTCTGGGGCTACCGTGGCTATCTCATCATCGGCCGGCATACCTGAAGCTGCAGGATCAAAAGGAGACATTTGGGGCAATTCAAAAGCCTGGGGATTGTCGGCCTGGGTAGGCTGGGCTTCCAGCGACATCGGTGCTGCCGCCTCGTCAGTTGGTTGAGGTTCGGGCACTTCTTCGTGACCCAAGTCCAGGTCCACTGGTTGGGCGTTTAACGCTTGTAGCGGTTCTAGCCGTTCCGTATCGGGCGACGCAGCTCGGGCTTCTTCTATAGCATAACGCGCGGCATTGGGATCCGGCAGCTCTTCCGCCTCGGTTGCCTCGGCTTTCTCGGTATCCTCTTCTTCCTCATGTATTCTTTCTTCTATTTCGCTCACGGTGGGTAGTTCGGAAGGTTGTTCTGGCTCATCTGCTTCGGGAGGTTTTATATAGGCTGGCTCCGGGGGTGCTGCCGGAGGTCCATGACGACTCAGTAATGGCGCATCTTCTGATTCAACTTCTGGTAAGCTCAATGCATCACTGGAATCTTCTGGGTCTTCTGGTTCGGTATTGGCAGTAAGGGTTCCTCCCATAGTTGGTGGCTTGGTCAATATCCTGGCGGTAGGATCTTCTGAAGGCGGTAACTCCGGTTGGTCCTCGGCTTGGATTACCTCACCTTCGTCGGTGGTATGAATCTGCTCAGTTGACTCCTCATCTTCTTGTTCAGCCTCGTCAGTGTTATCCGAACTTTCACTTAATAATTGCCGATCGTCATGCATAATCTGCAACGATCCGTCATCCTCAGTATTTTCATCTGATTCTTCGCCGGAATCTGCCGCCTGTTCATCCCCGCCTTCAGAACCATCTTCGGAATCATCTGATACTTGTTCGCTTTCCGGAGGTGCTTCCGGTTCTTCCAATTGGCTGGCTATAAGATGCTGGTTAGCTCCGGCCGTCATTAGTTTTCCGGCGATGACCATGGTCCTCGGGTTGGTCTTGTCATTGCTGAAGCGGTCCGTCTCTGCGACTATACCGGTAAGGAATGCGGTAGCCATCTGAGGATCAAGGAAGTCATCCTTGAGCGCCTCACCCAAATATACCGCCATCTCACTCAAAGAACTGGCTTGCTCATCCAACCAGTTAATGGAACCTAAACTGCCAGAAGTCTTATTGTTGATGGATATTACAGTTGCATCATGCAGGATCCGGGCTTGCGATAGCACTGCCTGATCCAGCTCTTCCTGCACTTGCACACCCAGCGCGATCACTACCTCGACATTGAAGTCACCTTGGCTGAAATCTAGATCTTTTTTACTCAAACTTGTACGATACGGTGTTATAAAGATCTTGACGACCTTTTCCTCTACCTTGTAGCGAAGTTTATCGGCCTTGGACTTGTCTAAGGAAATAATAAAATCCCGCAAAGAATCTGTGGTTTTTTCTAGCGTTTGTTCGGGCTGCAGAAATTCCAGCGTAGAGGGTGGCTTGCCACTAAACACGGCAGTACCATGTTTGCCAAGTTTAGTGAGTAGAAGCGTAAGGCCAATAGCTGAAGCCAATTGGTCAACCGACGGGTCGGCACTTACCGTCACTAGAATATTTCTCGCTTCTTTTAAGCGATCAACTATCTGTTGCTTAATATCGTTTTGGTTGGGATCCATTTGTTTTTTTGTTTTATTTTAGAATCTCTATAACGGAGCGTAACATAAACACAAGCGTATAGCAACAGCTTTTTAGCGATTAGTTTATAGCCGTTAGCCTGCTGTTGAAGTGGCCAATTACTGAATGTTAGTAGCCCATATCTTTCTCCTCCTTTACAGCAGCGGCAGAATGGTGCTACATTACCATTTATACATAAGCGTAAGCATAGAGGATCAACAATGCCAATAATCAAATCAGCCAAAAAACGTGTGAAAGTAGCCGCTAAGGCCAACGCCCGCAATAAAAAGACCAAGCGCTCATTAAAAGGCGCCTTAAAAACCTTCGCCACTTCTGTTACCGGCGGAGACAAAAAAAAGACTTCCTCGGCTCACTCCAAGGCACAAAGCGCATTGGACAAAGCCGGCAAGAAGCGCGTCTTGCATAAAAACAAAGTAGCCCGCAAGAAGCGCCAGCTAGCTAAACACGCTAAAGCCGCCGCCGGCGTCAGCAAGTCCACGGCCAAAACAACAACTAAGAAGCCAGTAGCCAAAAAAGCTACCTCAAAGAAGACCGTTACCAAGAAAACTGCAGCAAAGAAACCTGCAGCCAAAAAGACTTCGAAAAAGAAGAAGTAAATACCTGCTTTCTTTGTCAAAATACCAAATACTTACTGACTAAGCGTGTCTTTGTTATTTTAACTCGGACTTCTGTCCCTGCTGACTTATAAAATCTAACTCAATTAGTAGGCGCTGGATTTCCGCTAATTGTTCTGCTTTTGGCGGTTCGGTTTCTTCTGAAATGTGGAATTGGTCAAGGTAGCGATTTCTAGATTGCAACAATGTCCTCAGATGGTCAATGAAGTCCCCTGTAAAGCTTGCTGCAGCTTGGTTGCGGGAAACCTCTGTGGCTAAGTTTACGGCGTCCTGCATTAGCTCCAAATTGCCGTCATGCAAAAGCCACCGGCTAAGTGACTTGGTTCGAATAGTACTTAGGTAGTCAAATCCAAAGTCTTCTGCTACTTGTGTATAGCCTAGAAAGCGACCCTTCGCGGCGCCATATACCTTAAGTAACCCCTCGAGTGAGTTATCATAATTTACTCCAAGCTTTCCAAGTAGCTCAACGCCCGGCTTGAACTTATCCGCGTCAAACTCAGAGGGATTTGCTCCGTATTCAATAATAATTTGGTGCATTAGACTTTTTTGAACAAGTCCTATGCCGCGCCCACAAGCTTCGGTCTCGTCTGAAGACAGTTTTTTCAGGAAGTCGGCAAATCTAGAACCATCCTCTAATTCAAAAAACAGATCGGGCGATATTACGTAATCAGGATGAGGTTCTGCGTGCAAGCCAGATCCGGGCTTAGTTCCCTCGTCCTCATCCAGGTCATATTTCTCATAAAAAGGTACTTTATGCGTGAGCCCAAGTCCTACAGACTCAAGAATAGGAAGATAGGTCTGTGCTTCTAAGTCCCGCTCCACGTTGACCGTCTGGGAGATTTCAGCTTCCTTTTGCGATTCATCCTCTGTCAGATGCTGGTCGCGCAACTCCAAATCCATAACCGATGTTACGTACACGAGTGCAGATATTGAGGCGGGGTTCTGAATACGATGTATAGCATCTATGGCGTCCAGGACAGTTTCTGTTTCATGCGCGAATTCGTGTTCTTGTCTGTCGTGTGTCATTTTTATCTTGCTGTTACCAATATGCTTGGCCCCAAAACTTATACACCCTGTCCCATTTCTGGGCACCCTTGCCTAAGTACACAAACTTCACGGGAATTTCACCTCTTGCCGAGATGGAGACAAGGAGCTCATACTCTTGTTTTTTTGTTAGCTGCATAAGAGGTAGTATATCATTCGGTGAGCCGAGCACCTTTGGGTAATGGCTACTGCATAGAGAGGCCGAGTAGGTAATTTTGGAGAGCCTCGTCGGGGTCTATGGGTTCGCTTTTTAGGCGAGTATCTATTTCCAACAGGTCCTGAACTAGTTTTTTAATGTCACCTAGGCCTAGTTTACGGGCTATCGATTGGCTTTTGCGGACTACGAAGGGGTTCAGCTTAGCCCTGGCGGCAATCTCGTTCGGGCTGCGATCCCCTGCTGTTTTGATTATGGCCAGCACGTGAAGTTGCCAGGCTAGCATTGCCACAATCTGCTGGGGCTCTACCCGTAAGATTCTTTGCTCCTTATACAGCAATATGGCACGCCGGGCATTGCCGGCAAAGGCCGTATCCAGCAGCTCAAAGATAGTACTTTGGGGGCTCGGCTCGGTCAGCAAGTTTATTGTTTCCCTGGTTATATCAGACCTATAATTCACTAATTTATTCAGCTCCTGGCTTAACATTTGCTGGTTCGTGCCGATGCGCTCCACCAGATACTGGGCATCAGAAGGCTTTAGGTTCGCACTCTGCCCCTTAGCTTCATTGCTCAACCAACGAGCAAGGCCGGGCGCATCCAGTTCGTTGAATTCCTGGAAATCCGTCCGTTTCTTCAGCACCTTGAAGTAGGCTGTCCGCTTATCCAGCTTCGGCTCTACCATAACCAGGTCGGTTGTTTCAGTAGCGGATTCTAAAACTTGTTCAATATTTTCGGTAAGATCCTTATTTCCCACCGCGCTCTTCAACACCACCATTTTTTTACTCCCAAAAAACGGCAGGCTCTGCACCGCCTCTAGTATCCGCGCAAATGAAACCTCCTCCCCGTCCAGCCTCTCTAGCGCTAAATCCCCATGCTCTTCGACAAAACCATTAACTAACTTGTCCAGTTCGGTTTTGAGCAGAAAGTGATTATTTCCAGTCAGAGTGATGACGTTTTCCATGGTAAACGTATTGTAAACGGAAAAGGGTGAACGGTGAACTTGGTTTCACGGTTTCTGGCAGTATGGGCAAATGTGGGTGCCGCGGCCAGCTACCCTTATTTTCTCGATGGTTGTTGCGCAGCGGGGGCAGGGTTGGCCTTGTTTCCGGAATACTTGGGCGAAGCTTAGGTAGCTGCCTTTTTTGCCTTCAGCATTTACGTAATTTTTATCTGTAGAGCCGCCCTTTTCTATACTTAAAATCAGGACAGACTGTACTGCTTCGAATAATTTATTCAGCTTGGTTTTGGGTAGGTTTTTTACTGACATTGACGGGTGAACCTTGGCCGCAAACAGCGCTTCGTCGGCATAGATGTTCCCTATCCCAGCGACAATAGTTTGGTCTAGCAGAACCGCCTTAATGTTGGACTTGGGTCGCCTTATAAGTCGCTCACTAAATTGTTGGACGGTAAAATCCGCCGCTAACGGCTCTGGGCCGACCTTCTTGAAGAAGTCTATGTGGGGCACTCCAGCCGTTGGGAGCAGGCGCATCCAGCCGAATTTACGCTGGTCGTTGAAGAAAAGTTTGGCGCTATTGTCCAGATCCAGAATTACCCTGGTGCTTTTATCTGGTAACTTGTGCGCCAGTGAATCACTCGGGTGCCCCGCCCCGAACCTTACACTGTTGTCTACATATACCAGCTGCCCTGTCATCTTTAGATGGATTATTAGGCTGTATTTGGTATCAAGCTCTATTATCAGAACCTTAGCACGACGCTTTACCTCCAGGACTCTCGCGCCAATTAAAAAAGTATTCACGTCTTCAGCGGTGTTAGGAAAAGATTTGGACCAGTCATTCCAAGTACGCTTAATCTTCTTGCCGGGCAATAAAGCGCTCAGACCAATCCGAATTGTCTCAACCTCTGGTAATTCTGGCATGTGGTCATTGTACCAATGGCAATTTACAATTCACAGTTTAGACCTCACAATTGAGGGATGGATAAGATACGGGATTTACTAGGAAAACAAGACAGGTCAGAACCGGTTGAGGTTAGGTTAATCAAAGAGTTTGTTCGCTCGCATTTTAAAGCGGACGTGAAGGTGACGGTTCATCCTCAAAACATCACTATTTTTGCCGCTAACGCTGCCCTGGCTGGCACGCTCCGCCTTCATAGCTACCAAATAGCCGAAGCCTGCCAAACAGATAAACGCCTAGTGTTCCGGATCGGCTAGTTTTGACCTTAATGCTTCGACTTCGGCGTGCAGACGTGCCTCGGTCTCGGCAACAGACGCCCCAACTAAGCGATCGTTGGACAAGCACTGAGGTCCCCCATTAAACCCGATAAGACCTATACTGCCTGCTTCCGGGGCAACTACTGCTGATCGAGAAGCTAAAGTGTCAGCCGCCTCACCCGTTTCCGCACTATCAGATACAAGTCTCAAACCCCCCTTACCGTACCTATTTCGAACATGCCTTTTGGACCCATTTCCTGACGGAATGATAAAGCGGGCATTGTCATCTTTACTTCTCCTTCTTTGTTTTAAATAGCATCTACTTCCGGTATACGCTTGTGCTTTTTAGTTGTCAAGGCTTTTTACAGATTACTTGATAGAATTATCGCACAAAAGTTGTCCTAGAGCCTGACAAATTCCCTCTGTTGTAGGCCAAATTGAAGCAGCGGTCTGATTTCTTATCTATGTGCTCATGACAAGGCATACCTGAATGGTGTCAAGCGCGAAGTGAAAAACAGATAAGAAGTGGCCGACCTTCAGTTTGGAGCAGACAGAGGGATTTTATCAGGCTCTTAGCGTTACTAGGCCGCTTCAGCATACAGCGCTTCTTGCTCTTTCTTTTTGTATCTTTCCAGCAGTAAATGGAAGGAAGCTATACTCCCCAGCTCCGCTTCACGTCCTTGCCCGTCGCGGAAGGCACTATTGTACGCTCCGTCGAGTATAACCGGTTGTTTATGTTCCCCTGGCTCTAGCCCTTCCAGGGCTGCAGCGCCGGTTTGATGCCCTACTTCTCCAACCGGCAATACTACTGAAGCTGCAGATAATACATAAGTCGCACAGCGAGTGTAGTATGAGAATGGGATAACTTCCTCAACAGCAAAGGCCCTGATTTCACGTGTGCCAGTATTTGCCATAAATGCTACGCAATCTTCAGGTCGTGAAGGTCGCGTCACCGTGCTCCTTAATACCACGAATAAACCATCTGGGGTGACCCCGTGTACTGGACGATATGGGTGCACACGCTGGCTTTCGGGCATAAACGGATTCATAACCGCTTTATTGTCCTCCACCGAAGGATGGCCGAAAAGCCTATCCATGAACCTGCAGTAGGTGGTATTGCCCCACTCGCCTAGCGCGTCGCGTTCAGCAGTAACATTGTTGAGCGGTCCGCGTAACAATCCAGGATGAATTCCATCAACTACTGGCGGCATGGCAAGACCGGTGTGATCTTTCTAAGCTTAATTTTGTTTTTTGAATTCATGACTAGCTACTGTCTACTACTTGTAATACTCCCCTTACGCTAAAAAGGCAAGCAGCTCTTACGCTCAAATAAATTGTCGGAAGAAGTTCTAAAGTTTAATTTAGCTGGACGCCTTTGGTGACATTCGCGTAGTCGGGGATTTGGGCTTTAAACAGTTGGCGAATTAGCTCAGCTTTGCCACCAAAGCTGCCCTCCCGGATTCCGCAAGAAGTTGACCACAGACGTAACTTTTCCTCAGTTCCCTCTAGCAATTCATAGGTATAACGCGAGCCTAGCGGGCATAGGCCGGCCACGTCCTTTTTGGTGGTAACCTGCTTCTCGTTTGCGTAGCCAGCGTCCTGCAAGGCTTGCAGGAACACGCTGTAGGCAGTAATGTCGTTATCAAATTGCTGACTTTTATCTACCGCGTAGTCATAGCCTCGCAACACTTCCACTGTACGACCGGTACGGCCTACTGTAATTCGTACAGCCTGGTGGTTTTCCCGGGCGTTTATTTTGCCATCCATAGTCAGACGCACCACCGCGTCGCCGTTTACATAATCCGGCAAAGTAATCTTCTGCTTAACCGCTTCGTCACCATTGGGCGAATCCGGGCCGCCGCGCGTAAGCAACACTACGAACAGCACCAGCAAAATAACAGCTCCAACGGCTCCCAAGATAAATTTCATAACTTCATATAGTCCTTAACGGTAATATCATACCACTTACCATCAAGTTTTGCAATACCCTTACGGTTTTAGTCTTGATCCAAGTTTAATAGGTTTTTAATATAGGGGTTTTTCTCTAAGTTATTTGTAACAAATTTTGACGAGAGCTCCCCTATCAGATCTATATCCTTGGGCTGGATGCTTGATACTCTTTTCAACGCTTCGGCTACTTCATTAATATCGGCACAGACGATGTCGCAAGTTGAAAATACGAATGGGTCTTTGTAATTATTCACGATCTTTCCGAAATATTTTTTTGTAGACCCGTTGAACTTACCACCAGCTGGCGCCAATCCTATGACGGGTTTGTTGAAATATTTTGCGATCAATACCTCTTGCGATCCTCCTACACTGATATCGTCCGAGAAATAGCATATCAGCACATCCACTTGCGAAATCATGTAAGCAACCCCTTCAAAGACGGTTTCTGTATTAGATTGGTCAATATCAGTTTTAGTAGGATCAAAATTTACCAGATCCATACCCGAGAGTTCTTCTAGCTCTTTACAAAAGCCGTCTCGCCAATCATGCGTACCGAAAACTGAGTTGCTGGAAACCTTTCCGGCTACGTAAACTCGTAGTTTTTTCATACTTAAAGCTTACCCTTAATAATAGCCATGACACCAAGGTAATAGTCCCTAGGGTGCGGTACCCAGGTGCGGTATAGCCTGTCATCACGTATTTCGGCCGATAAACTGTCTAAATCCAGCCATTTTACTTCGGTTACTTCGGCCGTCTGGAGCGTTAAATCACTGATCTCTACGTCTTTTAGTAGTAGGTATGTATAGCTGAATTCATAGGCGGTCTGATTGCGCTCCGGGATGAGCTTTGGCACTTTC
>CAZWFS010000002.1:109372-135851 GCA_964633325.1 uncultured Candidatus Saccharibacteria bacterium
ACTCCCATATCTACTAAATCATTCATTTCAGTCTCCACGCCAAGCTCTTCGGCCAGTTCTCTTACACCGGCTTGGGCCGGATTCTCACCGGCTGCGACGCCCCCGCCTACGCTCACGTCCCAGGCATCATCAAAGATACCTTTTTTGGCGCGTCGCTGCACCAGCAGCTCACCGCGCGAATTAACTAACCATATATGGACTACTTTTCTCCAATCGCCATCATTAAATATTTGTAATTTTGCCTTTACCTTGCCTGTCGGCTGTCCCGATTGGTCCAACGCCTCGATTAACTCCGCCATAAAGCAATTATAGCCCAGGCAAGTGCGCCTATGCGATCCTGGCTACGGTTCCGTTATCAGCATCCACTAAAATTTGCTCGCCGTTATGAAGTAAAGAGGTGGCATTTCCCGTTCCGACTATACAAGGTTTCTTGATTTCCCTGGCAACGATAGCGGCGTGGCATAACACACCGCCTTGGTCGGTTACGATGGCGGCGGCTTTTTGCATTAGCGGCAAGTAGTCCGGCGAGGTCATCGCGCATACCAGAATTCCCCCCTCCGGAAATTCCCCAGTTGGCATAGCCGTATCCGCCAGCACTACCATGCCCCGGACTTGTCCACCGGATGCCTTGCGGCCTTTTACGACTGCTTGGATTACGGTTGGCTGTACGTCCTGGATTTGGAAATCACCATACAGCTCCCCTAAAATCCGGTTGTAATCTATAAACCACGTGCCCATAACTTTAGAATGAGTCGTCTCAAAGTATCCCCTTAAATAATTATGGCTAAATGTCGCCTTTACTTCGCTCTGTAGCGTTTCGCGCTTGTTTGAGTCGTCGACTTTAAGTAGCTCAACCAGCCCTTTTAGATACCTCAGAGCCTCGTCATTGGAAGGATCGATCTGCCACTTCGAGAAGTCATAACTAAACACATGCGGTGCGGCGCCGGTATACATACCCTGGGTTAGTACGTGATGGCCGCCAAAGTGAATTTCACCAAAAATACCCTTGTCGTTGACTATAAATATGGTTGACCAGGCGCTGTCGGGCGCATGAGGCACAAAGTCAGCCATGTATTTTTCGGGATCTATATTTTGCTGGTCAAACCAACCCAATACATCTCGGATGGATTTACCCCTCATCCGCAACTTCGGAAGATCGCTGTTGCCTGGTTTGGGGACAAGCCGCAGCGCGCATAGCTCATCACCATGTTCAGTTAGAAAGTCCTTGAACTCTTGAGTGCGATTAGTAAGGTCAACGGCCTCAAATTTAGTAGGCGTATCCGTAGGTAGTCCAATGGCTTTATTCACTTGACCGAGCCGATCACGCTTATAGTTGTCTTCTTCGGTTAAAGCGGCCGCTTCGTCATGATTAACCCGCTGGATCCATTCGCTAAGAGAAACCTGGGTTTCAAGCAGTTTCGCGAGTTGCTTATGTTCGGTCATGGCACCTCCTAAGAGTCAGGTAGTTATAGGCCTTGCCTGCATTATATATAACTTCTGGCCATCATGAGCCCATTCAATATCAACCGGGTAACCATAATGCCGTTCAATAGCCGTTACTGCTTTTATTAATTCACGCAAGGTAGCATCCGGTAGTTTTTGGCGCTCCTGGAGTAAGCGCGTAAGCGGAACTTCTACAACTTTCCGTCCGTCATATTGAAGCTTCATAGCCTGGGTACCGATGAAAGTTTCCTTATTCTCTCCATCCTTGTTAATTACATACTGGTCCGGTGTAATCTGGCCTGATACGATTGCCTCACCAAGTCCATAGCCTGCTTCGATCATGATTTCGTCCGCATTATTAGTGAGCGGGTTCTTACTGAAAGCTATGCCGTAAACCTCCGGCTCGACCATGGCCTGTACTACAACTGACACTTTAAGCGCCTCTGAAGGCAAATTATTCTGCTTGAGATATGCTGCTACCCTAGAGTTATGGGCAGATTTCCTACAAGATTGAATTTTATAAATCAGTTCGTCTCGGTTCACGTGCAGGTAGGTATCAAACTGTCCCGCAAAGCTTAGATCAAGTCCATCCTCGGCTGTAGCGCTACTGCGAACCGCCGCCGTAACCTTTCCTAATCCGTCAAACATAGCCAGTATTTGATCGATGATTTCTTCCAGCACCGCATTATGCAGGACGATAAAACCTTGGGGCACCTGCGCGCCAATACTTATCAACTCGCCCAAATTAGCCGCTTTACCACCCACCTGCGGAGCGTCTGCAAGCTTCACTTCATTCAGCCTCATGACAGCCATTACTTAGCCGATTTTGTTTTTGGCTTTTAGGCGAGGGATAACTTCTTTTTCAAAGATTGAGCCCAAGGGCAAGTTATCCTTGTTGCTGGAATCCACCCAAGCTATTTCCTCTACTTCGCTATCTGGCTCCGGCTCGCCCTCCCAATGGTTCACAATAAACACATCCATTTGTACTGTTTTGCCCTCTTGGCCGGCTGCCTCCGCATAAAATGTTCCAAATTCGTCCAAGTCGGCTTCCGTGACAGTAATCTTGAACTCTTCCATTAGCTCGCGGACCAAGGCCTGCTTTGCGTTCTCGCCCTCCTCTATTGATCCGCCTGGCGAAATGAAGAATTTTTTACCCTTAGACCTTTCAACAAGTAATTTATGATCCCGAATAATAATCCCGGCCGCTTTATGAATGTCTATGCCGGTTTTTACTTCTGTAAATCGCTCGGGCTCGGCTGCATAGTAGACCGCCCAGGGGTCATCATCTTTTAGTATGAGGGTTTCAACAAAAATTTGACGCTTAAATCCGCCTCTTTTTAAGCGCCTGTCTAGCTGCTTGGAGCGTAACTTTTTAAAGTCCAAACCTAGGCTTTCAGCTAAACCCTCGATCACTTCAAGCATGTCGGTCAGCTCGTCCAAGGCTTTCGGATCGGCGGGATTGAACTCCTTGGCCTCTTCCAGTAGTTTAGCCTTTAGAGCTTGAGCCAGTTCTTCATCTCCCAACACTCGATATTTTATTTTCTGCCCAAGCTTCTGCATATTGGTAAAGATTTCATCACGTATCAACTTATTAAGTACGAACTCTCTCATTTCAGCCTTCGTTTCCAGTTTTGAAGTGGGGGGTATTTACGGGCTTGGATTCCGGGGAGCCTTTTTCTCGCAGGTAGACGCTTAGGACCACTAGGGCGCCGACTGCCAGGAACTCGCTTTGCCAGTTCTGGAATGATTCAAACCAGAATTTGGATGTTGATATGTACTGCATGGTGCTAACGCACTCTCCCTGCCCGTGTTGAATACTCTCCTCGCATGTAGTCTGAGCACCACCATAGGCATGTAGTCCGAACGATATCAGAAATAGCAGTATTAGCGCTATGCTCAGAGAGTGTTCGTAAACTTTTAAGGCCAAACCACCCCTGCGGACAGCCCACGGGGCGTCCGGACTGACTGAACGCTTAGGACGGCTGTCTACCGCTTCTGTCCCATTCAATTTTTTGGATTCAGCGGAGCCCTTCTGACGGAGGAATACCGTCAGCAACACATAGCCGGCCATTTGCAGGAATTCGCTTTCCCAGTTTTCAAAAACCGACTCTATAAATTCTCCGGAACCCAAGTATTCTACGTAGCCGATTTCGGCTGTTTGATGCTCTTGCTGCTCCTCGTTGTACTGCAAAAAACCTGTGACACTGTGTCCAGCTAAAAACGCGAAAAACAGCCCAAATAGTACGATGCCGAGTCCATGCTCCCGCAGCCACTGCCTCATGATACTTAAAACTATACCAACCCTGGCGCTGTCCGCATAATGGATACAGTTTATTCTTGAACTTTGATTTGTTCTACTTGTAGGGGGCGATTCAGTTTTTTGGCTAGTTCCTGCAGGCTGATGTCGGCGAATTCGTAGGGCATCCTTATGTCTTCCTTGGTGTAGGCATAGACTATCCTATCTATCCGCGCCCATACGGCCGCCGTAAAGCACATGACACAGGGTTCGTTATTACAGTACATGATACAACCCTCCAGGCCGTAGCTGCCTAGTTTCTTCTCTGCCACTCGGATAGCCACTAGGCATTCATGGGCGGTCGGATCGTTCTGTGTCATAACTTCTTCAATCTCCGCCGCGATGATTTCCCCATCCTTGACGATAACCACCCCGAAATTAAACGGCGACTGCCGCTGGTTCCCCACCTCCACCGCCTTCTTCAGAAAATACTCATCACCTTTCATAGTTCGCCCCAGTTTTTGCCTATAGATACGTCTGCATCCAGTTTTACTGGGAGTTTTTGGATATTTTCCATGGTGTCCTTTAGTAGGCTCCCTACTTGTTCGGCGATATCTTCCGGAGTTTCTACTATAAGCGAATCATGGATCTGGAGTAAGAGTTGCGGTTTATCCGAAGCTGTCAGCTTGTCCAGCCCCTGCTGGACTTGTATCATCGCCATTTTCATCAGGTCGGCTTCCGTGCCCTGGATGGGCATGTTCATGGCAGCGCGCTCGGCAGCCTGGCGGACGACGAAGTTGCTGGAATGTATGTCCGGCATCGGGCGGCGGCGGCCGAACAGCGTCTCTACGTAGCCGTCCTTGCGGGCCTTCTCCTTCAGGCTGTTCATGTAATCCAGCAGGGGTTTGCGCAGCTCAAAATATTTATCGATGAAGTGCTTGGCCTGCTCGAACGTCATGCCGGTGGCCTGTACCAACCCATGCGGACTCATACCGTACAGCACGCCGAAGTTGACCACCTTGGCTTCCCGGCGCATGTGCTTGCTGACGTCCTCTGGCAAGCGGTTATATATCTGTGCGGCCGTGATGGTGTGGATGTCCGCGCCATTATTGAACATCTCTATCAAGTCCTTGTCGTCGGCCAGAACCGCCGCTAGCCGGAGTTCGAACTGTGAATAGTCGGCGCTGACCAGCACCTTGCCCGGCGCGGCCACGAAAGCGGTACGGATATGCTTGCCTAGCTCGGTGCGCACCGGTATATTCTGCAGGTTTGGATCGCTAGAGCTTAGCCGTCCCGTCGGCGCGATGGTAAGGCTGAACGTAGTGTGCAACCGGGAGCGTTCATCAACCAGCTTGGGCAAGGTATCGACATAGGTATTCTTGAGCTTCGTCACCTCCCGATATTGGGTAATAAGGTCGATGATCGGGTGCAGGCCACGTAATTTATCCAGCTCGGTAGCGGCCGTTGAAAAGCCGGTCTTGCCTTTCTTAATCCCTACTTTAGGGAGCTGCAACTTATCATATAGCACCTCTGCCAGCTGCGTAGGCGAGCCGATGTTGAACTCTTGGTCAGCGAAACCGTAAACCTGCTGTTCAAAATCGCTAACCATGTCGTTGATTTGTTCAGAAAACTGCTCCAGGTAGGCGGTGTCAAGCTCTATCCCTTCGTATTCCATGCGGGCCAGCACCGGGATGACTGGCCATTCGATATCACGGGCCAAAGCGGCTAGCTTGGGTATGTCTTTGAGATCGGAGAACTGTTGGTGGTAAAGGGCGCGGATGGCGGCGACAAATTCCGGTGCCCGGGCTATAAGCTCCTCAGGACCAAGATCGTCCAAGGACGAGCCTTCGTAACCTAGGTCGGCTCGGGCCAGTTCGGTTATGGTCTGCTCGCGCCGCAAGGCATTGAGCAAAAAAGCCCCGACGACCACGTCATGGCCCACCGGCTGCAGACTTATGCCTATGGAAATACAGGTCTTGATTATGGACTTGATATCATAGCCGACTTTCTTTACCACCGGATTCTCAAGTACGGCCTGCAAGGCTTGCGTGACCTTGGACTGGTTCACCTTGGTCAAATCGATCGTAAAGACCTGCTTAGGATCTGGACTGATAATCAGCACCTGAGGGTCGCGGCCGTGTTTGCCGGCGCTGCGGGCATGCATTACCAGTTCGTTGGCCTTGGCAAGGTCGAGTTGGTCCAGTTTCTTATCTGAGTCGATGATTACATTTGTGCCTGGATGCAGAGTCGTGGTTTCGATATTATTTGTATCCAGCTCGTCCGGTTTGACCTGCATGGCCTCCGGTAGCTGACGTACCAATGTCCTGAACTCCAAATTTTGAAGGATTTTCATTACTTCTTTGGGGTTGCAGTTCCGACCGTCAACTTCTTCCAAATTGAGTTTGATGGGCGCGTCCGTCCAAATGGCGCCTATTTTTTTGCTCATGTAGGCCAGCTCCTTGCCAGCCTCCAGTTTTTTACGAACACTATCTCTGATAAGCGCCAGATTGTCATAAATATTATCAAGTGTTTTGTGAGCCTTTAATAGTTCTATGGCGGTCTTCTCTCCTATCCCTGGTGCACCCGGGATATTATCAGAGGCGTCTCCCTTCAGTGCCTTGAGATCCAAAAACTGTTCCGCGCCAAGGCCGTACTTGGCCGTGAAGCTAGCCGGGCTGAACAACTGGATGTTGCTTAGGCCCTTTTTTAGTGCAAAGACATGAACGTGCGGATCCACCAGCTGGAGCATGTCAAGATCAGATGTAATCAACATGGTCTCTATGTCCTGCTTGGTCGCCTGCACCGCTAGCGTCCCCATGATGTCGTCAGCCTCGTAATCGTCAAGTTCATAAAGCGGCCAACCGAAAGCCTGGAGCAATTCGTGTAATAAAGGAACCTGAACCGCAAAGTCAGGTGGCGAGGGTTTACGCCCGGCCTTGTAGGCTGGGTAAATCTCCAACCGTTTACGTATATTGGTCTTGGGTTTGTCCCAGGCCACGGCCACATAGTCCGGCTTCAGCCTTTTTAATACTTCTAGCGCCATAGTTGCAAAACCGTAAACCCCGCCGGTGGTAATCCCGTCCTTAGTGCTCAGGTTGGGCATGGCGTAGTAGCCGCGGTAAAAAACACTTTTCCCATCAATGATCGCCAATTTCTTACGCTTGGCGTCAATCACCTCACTCATGGGTTACAGTATACGCCGATCCGTTAATTAGAGAGCGAACACTTCAGTTGTGTCGCTTAGTCTGCTCCCGGCTAGCCAGATTATAAATCCTCATTGCTGGGATGGCGCAACTTGCTTAATGCTCGGCCTTCTATTTGACGAATGCGTTCGCGTGTTAAACCGAAGTGGCGCCCGACCTCTTCCAGGGTACGCGGTTCTCCCCTGTCCAAGCCGAAACGCAACCTAAGAATTTCCCGTTCCCGTTCCTGTAGCCGGTTAAGAAGTTTGGCCATTTCTTGGGGGGCCATAGACCGCACCGCGGCATCCAAGGGCGACTCGGCAGTCCTGTCCTCAACAACATCACCCAGCACACTACCATCATCATTGAGAGGTGTAGAGAGGGATATTGGGTCTCCCCGAACAGCCATAAGCTCCTTGATTTTTTCGAGGTTCGTACTTAAATTTACTGCTATCTCATCCAGCGTAGGTTCTCTGCCCAGTTCACGCTCCAACAAGGCTTTTTCTTTCCTAATTTTCCTGAGCGTTTCTACAGCATGAACGGGCAAACGGATACTACGTCCAGTATTTGCAATTCCTCGGGTAATTGCCTGATGAATCCACCAAGTGCCGTATGTGGAAAATTTAAAACCTCTACGCCAATCAAATTTTACGACGGCATGCATCATACCTATATTCCCCTCTTGGATTAAATCCAGTAATGGCAATCCGCTGGACTGATATTTTCTAGCAATTGAAACTACCAAGCGCAAGTTGGAGTTAATAAATTTTTGCTTCGCCTCCTCCCCAGAGATCTTTACTTGCCTCAAACGGGAAGCGGTGCTGGCGTCCAAAAGTTCTGGATGTTTAAGACGCTTAGCCGCTTCTCGGCCCGCTTCCATTGCTTTTGCCAACCTAACCTCATCCGCTTTATCCAGTAATGGATGTTGCCCGATCTCTTGTAAATATCTTCCTACTGAATCCGGTTCTTCGTCGTTCTGCCGCTGCGTATGTCTGCGGGTATTAACGGCTGCATTTTTCCGGTGGCTTGATGACGATGGTTTTGCTGGGGTGGCTACCCTTTTTGTTTGATCTGCCGGGCGCTCGGCAGCACTTGACGTGGTTTCGTCAGCTGCATTATCTACCGGAGTTGCTGGATGCAAAGTTTCTGTATTGTCAGATATAGTAGCGTGGCCGGTATCCCCTGGGTCAGGATTTTCACCAGTAGCAGCTATGGCCACCGCGCCAGCCGATGCTACTGTGGCCATGCCGGATTTATCCTCCTCGACATCGTGAGGCGCTTCGTTTAGGTTCGGACCTGGGACTAAAGTATCTGCCACTACGACCATGCCAATCTTCCTTTATTACAGCATAAACTCTTATTGGTAGTTTAGTCCAGATGGGTGGTGTTGTAGGTTCTTGGCATTTATAACGGTATCTTGCCAAGCAATAAGGTAAGGTCGGGTCTTTATTCTGGTTTATTGGTTCTAGACCATCTTCGAGGCCAAGACACGATGGGCTGCCCCTTTATCCGGCACGCACGACGCCTACTTGGCACTAAATCTACTACCGCCGACAGAATCAACCCTTTACCCACATAATCCGTTGCTGTCTCTAGTTGTGCGGATACAATGCCTTTCTTTTCCAGCACAGCCCCCGCTATTATAAGAGCAGCACCTCCTATAGCAGTCCGAATAGTTCTCCATCCGGCTTTGTCTAATTCATCTAATCTTATTTTTTGCTCAAAACTCAGTGGAGCTGATTCCGCATCCGATGGTTGCAGATATGTCTGTAGCTCACCTACGGCCGGCCCTAAGGATTGTCCGGCTTCTAGGGTTTGATGGTCTGGAGAGTTAGGATTGGGTTCTTGGAATTCTGGTGGGTTCATATTCATCGTTCATCGGAAGCATAACAATAAACATTATAGTTGTCAACACGTAAATTTTATGTTCTAAACTTTTAGCCATTGAGTAATTTATGCTGGATGCTTTGGACTAACCTGTTTATACTGCTTATGAATATGAGCGAGCATGAGGCAAAATTACCCTATTACCGTCTAGACCTCCCTGCTGCCCTAAAACGCTTGGAATCCAATAAAACAGGCCTATCGGCCACTGAAGCTGGACGACGCCTAGAGCATAGCGGGCCTAACCGGTTAGTTCAAATCCATAAGGAATCATGGCTAGTCACCTATTTCAGGCAATTCAAGGACCTGATGATCCTGCTGCTGCTGGTTAGCAGCGTGGTTGTTTATTTACTGGGTGATATCCAAACGGCTGTCGTGCTGATGGCGTTAATTTTATTCAATACTATTATCGGTTTCCTTCAGGAATTCAAGGCCGAACGTATCATGCAAAGCTTGGAAAGGCTGGTGGTTGCGGAAGCCAAAGTAATGCGCGACGGCAAGCTTGAGCAGGTTGCCTCCACAGAGGTAGTTCCCGGGGATATCCTTTACGTAGAAGAGGGGGATTCTGTGCCGGCGGACTTAAGGTTAATAGAAGAGTCAGAAATGGCCACCAATGACTTCGCGCTGACCGGCGAATCTAACCCGTCGCGCAAGTTCACCCATGCTATCTCTGGAAACGTGGAATTAGGCAACAGGCACAATTTATTGTTCATGGGCACGACAGTGGCTACCGGCCACGGCTATGGCCTGGTCATCGCCACTGGTATGGATACCGAGCTAGGCCGGATTGCCAACCTGAGCCAAGAGACACACCCGGAACCTAGCCCCTTGCAGAAGGAAATCAACCATACGGCCAGCTTAATTACCAAGGGAACGGTGGCTATAGGCCTGGTGATACTGATGATCGCCATCAAGGCGGACTTTGGCTTCAAGGACGCCCTTTTGTTCGCAGTCGGCGTAGCCAGTTCACTGATTCCGCAAGGCTTGCCCGCTGAAATCAATACCGCGCTAGCCCAGGCCGCCAATAAGTTGGTGAAGGCCAGGGCGTTGGTAAAGAAATTATCCGCCGTGGAGACGCTTGGCGCTACCAGCATCATCTGTACGGACAAAACCGGCACGCTGACCAAGAACGAAATGACCGTCCAGCAGCTACTCATCGGCAAAACGAAATACAGTGTCAGCGGGACAGGTTATGAAGCCAAGGGACAGGTTTTGAATGGCGACAAGCCGCTTTCGGGTACTGTATTGAAAGAAATGAACCTGTTTTTTGCCACTGGAGTGATGGCCAGCAATGCACGCGTGGATCCGCCGGACGATGAACACGCCACCTGGTACGTGCTAGGCGACCCTACCGAGGGCGCATTAATTACCCTGGCCCAAAAAGCCGGTTTGGATCCGCTGGCCTTAGACACCAAGTATCCAGAGCTCAAGGAATTCGCCTTTGATTCTGCCCGCAAGCGCATGAGTTCCATCCGTGCTTACGGCGACAATAAACACCTTTATGTGTTCGTAAAGGGAGCGCCGGAGAATGTGCTGGAGGGTTGCGAGGCAATTTGGGACCATGGCCGGACCAAAACCTTAAGCAAGCATGCCCGCGATTTCATTCTGGGGCAAAACACCAGCCAAGCCGCGGCGGCCATGCGTAACTTAGGATATGCCTATAAGGTACTCCCGGCGAACGCGAACCTTAAGAAACTGACCATGAAAGAGGCAGAAACGGGTCTGACCTGGCTTGGTATGGTATCCATGATTGATCCGGTGCGCGACGACGTAGCAGCGGCCATGCGCGCGGCTCGGGCTGCCCATATCAAGATATCCATCGTAACTGGTGACTATGCCATTACGGCCAAAGCCATTGCCACCAAAGCCGGCCTGGCCAAGAATCCGGAAGACATTATCGTCGTATCGGGCGAGGAACTGCGCCAAATGGACGACGCCCGCCTATTAGAGCTGGCTACCCGTGGCGGTGTTATATTCTCCAGGGTCAGCCCGGAGGACAAGCTGCGTATTGTGGGGCTTGTCAAAGATAGTGGCGAGATCGTAGCGGTTACTGGCGACGGTATTAACGACGCTCCAGCATTAAAGAAGGCTGACATTGGGGTGGCAATGGGCCGTACTGGCACGGACGTGTCCAAACAGTCAGCGGAAATCGTGCTGCTAGACGATAGTTTCCATACGCTTGTCGGCGCCGTCCAGCAAGGCCGAGTCATCTATCAGAACATCAAAAAAGGCGCGCTGAGTTGTTTTACCACCAATAGTGCTGAACTGTTCGTGAATATGACCAGCCTAGCTGCCGCCTTGGTATTCAATGTGCCGCTGGCGCTTACAGTCATGCAGATCCTGGCCATCGACCTAATCGCCGAGTTATTCCCCATCGCCGCATTAGGCTGGGATCCACCCGAACGCGAAGTCATGAAGGAGCAGCCACGCAACCCGCGCGATCATATATTGAACCGCAAAAATCTTATAGATTTGCTTTGGTGCGGCCTGCTCATCGGCGGCTTCGCCTTCGCCAATTACATATTGCTCATTGGGCGAGCCGGTATAGACCCGGGACATCTCATCAAAGACTCGCCGGTTCACATGCAAGCCACGGCCCTTACCTACCTGACTATCGTGCTTTGTCAACTAGGTAACATCCTGCAACGCCGCAGCCACAAAGGCTTATTCACACGCTACCAGTTTCACAATAAGCAGCTATGGCTAGCCTACGCCTTGTCTCTATTCTGTGTGGTCAATGTCATCTATAACCCCTGGATCGCCCCCTACTTCGGCGCAGGCCCCCTAGGCCTGGTCGACTGGCTCTACGCCCTATCCGCCGCCGCTATCTTCCTAGCCATCCGCGAATTTAAGCGCCATTCAGACAAACACCACAGCCGCGAAGCCGTCCTAGCCCTCCACCACCAAGTCCACGGCTCCAAGGGTTAAGTTATTCGGACAGGTCAGCTACTAAAAAAGATCCGTCGCTAACTCGAGTCTGACTATTCTATTTAACTTTCTTCAATAATTCTTTAGTGCTAACGCCCAGCAATCTAAGATTATTTTTGATTATAAATTCTGGTACAGGTGTGTTGTGCGCAGGTACTATGATGGGTCTGATAATATCTGGGTAGCTATAAACCCGGTGAGATCCGTTTTGACGCTTGAATTCACACCCCAATTCAAAAAGTACTTTCTCAAACTTTTGCCAGCGAATCGGCTTTAACGCACTCATGCCGCCACTAATGATGCGGGAACTGAAATCCTTTGTTGTTCTATCTTGGGCGGATGCCAAGTTGTTTTTTTCTTAATCCATCCTAGAGATTCAAGAACTTGAGCTAATTGTCTAGTATCTTGGAAGCTTGAAAAGAAAGTATCCACTAATTCTTCAAAGTTTTTTTGCGCTTCTTTCTTGCTCTTACCATAGGTAGATATATCAAGGGCCGGAGTATAGGCAACAAAAGAACTCCCCTGCAAAAAGATTGATACAGGGACTTTAAAAGTCACATTCTTTATAGGACGCTGTTTCATAAACTAATTATAACCTAACCGCACTTATAAACCATGAACAATCAAAAATCGTTCCCCTATTCCACGTATGGATAATGTTTGGCCTTGGCCCTGTCAGCACAATTTAGCTGTGGTTTCACTCATGTAGAGTGAAAATTCGTTCAGAAAGAATCAAACTCGTTCCATTTTGTTTCGCCAAAACGAAACCCAAAAGCCCACAGGCGATTCCAGCTCTTTATGAGTTCATCGTCAAGCGGCACAGTGCTTAGGAGAACTCGCCCTTTCCTTTATCAATCATCAATGAGGAAAGAGGGCTTAAACATCTCCACGCTACCAATTGTGTCTTTGACATTCAATTATCAGGAGCTTACAGAGCCTGTTGGATACCATGGGATGTCTTGGTACATCGCAGTGAACAACAGTCATAACTATAATTCTCGCCTTACATAGACTCCAAATACAGTAGTTGGATATGAAAGTTCTTCTATGGGTCCCACGATTATTTCTTCATCTGTTTGAGTAAAAGGTGAACCTACCCTCACGTTATGATGGCCATACTCTTCTTGGATTTCGGCTAAGCGTTTTTGGCTTGTAGTATTAGGAATTCTATTGCCAACTTCAGAGCCTGTTTCATCTTTGGGTAACACCTCGAACGCCTGATAGCCGGCTGCCTGAAAACCAGCCCAGCTTTCAGCTGTAACAAAAAGTGGTAATTCTAAACTTATATTTGGACCGGATCCATCCATGACAATATTCTATAATCTTACAAGCCTTAAGTCAATAAGTTGTTTTGACACTGTGAAAGAAGTATTAACACTACTCCTAACAAATACCCCTATTAGCAAGGCATAGGATCCGAATTCTACACCGCTAGCCAACTATCCTTCCCTTGATTGAAGATTTTGATGTTTAGGGATGGTCCAGCTTGTTACTGTATTATCTACTAGATTGAAACCTAATATTCTACGTGCGGCTTTAAGCAATTGTCGCTTATGGGCCAAGGATAGTTCTTTTACATAATAAGGCGTCATTTCATTTATCCAGCGCCGCCAGTTGAGTTGTGCCATTTTTTCGGCCTCTGCTGAAAGCGGTTCATCCGTCCTCAGAGAATTATTGGCTCCAAATGGAATGAACTTTTGATCCCAGGCATTGTATGGCGACTTGCCGAGCGCCATTGCTAAAACCAATCTTCTGGAGTGCGACTTTAATCGCGATCCTTCTGACATTGCTTCAACCACCTTCACTGGTTCATACTCTTCCACTGCCGCTTTTTTTGAACGCGCTTCCCTAATAGCCCACGCTAAATTTCACATCTCTCCTATTTCTGCGGTTCGGTCGTATCCTCCGACTGCGAAGTACATTGCTAATGAAATTCCAGTATTGGCATCAGCCGTATGAAGTGTTTTAGCGTGCCTGTCGCGAACGTGGTCTAAAAACTTTTGGTATCTCAATATTCTATTTGCAACTGCGTCGTAAGGTAACCCGGGTACGCCCTGCCACCACAAGGTAGCAGTTACAATATCAGCTTCTGTGTTCTCAAAGGTTTCAGCCATTTTTAGCAAATAATCTTTGTTCATATGAACAATGTCTGCATCTGCCGATACGACAAGGACATCTTGCTGCAAGCCTCGTTGCTGCATGTCGTACCCGACCGCTTCCCATAAATCTGCTCTAATGCGTCCAATTACGGGAGGTGAGCCCGCATAGGCATTCACAAACGAACGCACGACAACGTTAGGGTAGGCTTTTTGAAAGCGTGCAATTTCTCCCAATGTTAAGGGCAGTGATGATGCACTATCTGGATTGGAGCCATCGCGTGAATGTGGCAAATTAACATGCAATACGATTTCAAATGCTGAGCTTGGCAAGCTTTGCTTTGCGAATTGCTCTAAGGTGCGAAAAATATGCTGGTATTCTTCTAGACCCGCTACCGGTATTGCTACAATACAGCGTAAGTCTCCTACACTGTTAGGCGATTCCCCGAGGGCATCTACCGCACTTCTCGTGTTAGAGAAATTAATATGTTGGCGTTGCTCCATAAAGCTAAAATGCTGGCTAAGCTCTTCGGCTATTTTTAGCTCAGCTGCAGGGTTTTCTTTCAGGGAATGGCTTTTGGGCTCATGGGGCAGTTCAACCTGCATGCTTCGCATAATCATATCCGCCAACGCAATATCTAGTGCGAATCCAATAGGGTCTGTGGCTTTTTGTTCTTTAATCCGAGATGTATCAGCTCTATCTCGCTGACGGTTGGGCTCAAATAACCTTGGGTCCAAGGACTGTACGGCAGTAACTAGCATACCCGCATCTTCTGGTTCGGGCTGGGTTACTCCACTGTTCGCAAGTAGCCAGTCGAAAAGCTCGTTGGCAGCCGCTAAGTCCACCTTTCCGTCATCATTATAAAGGCGACTCGTATCGAAACCAGGTGGAATATTATATTTTGACGTGCTTGGACTCTCGGGCATTTGTATATATTATACCATAATAAAGCTCTATTAACTATTTTAACGTAGCTAATAGATTAAGGTATGGACAAGTCTTGGCTATCCTGATGCTATTTGCCCGGTGTATATGCGGCTGCAGGAGTCTTGTGTGGTTGCTTACGGACGTTAGTCTGCTGTTGTGCTGGGATGATTTTTCCAGAGAAGACAATTAGCGGATTAGCCACGATGCACCGGGCGGTTTGGTTGTGCAGGGCTGCAGAGGTTTGGATCGCTTGGCGGGGGTGGGATGGGATAAGATGAAAGCCTTGCGCTGCTTGATGTTGCCAGGTTTTGTATCGTTCCAGTTGGAACTCTATGAATGCCTTGAATTGTTCAGAATTCGCTTCCGCGGTTGTTTGCCGCAAGTCCGGGAGTCCAAAGGCACGGAGGTCTTCGGCTGTGAAATAACAGCGGCCGAGCTGGGTATCCTCTGCGATGTCACGGATAAAGTTCAGCCATTGAAAAGCTCTGCCCTGCAACCGGGCTGCCGCTGTGATTCTACAACTGTCAGGCAGTGAGGAGATGCTAGGCGGCGCTGAAGCTCGCAAATGAGATGTACCATGATTTGTACGTTGAAGGCGAACTGGAGGCGCCAACATCGCAGCTTCCGCTGTATGGCAGTCGCAAACGGGTAAGCCCATTATTCTGGCCATTAATAGGCCAACTACCTCTGCTGAGCCATACATATATCTCAACGTATCCTCAATTGTGCGGAAGGTCTGATGCTCCAAATCGCTCTCCATGGAGTCCATGAAAGAGTTTATCCAAGCTGGGTCAAATTGGTATTTGCGCGATATGTGAATAATATTTTTAATAACTCGTTCATCCGTAGAATCGGAGGCTGCAGCTTTAAAGTCAAAAGCTGGGTCTTTATTAGCGGCTTCCCAGGCCTGACGCAATGCATAGAAGCAGTTGGCTTGCTGTGGGATATTATCGACGTAATCATCGGATACCCGGACGAAGCTATAGAGCTTGGACACGTCTTCTCTTATATTGCGCGGGAATAATAGTGAACTTGCATAAAACGTCTTACTTCCGTTCTGAAAAATTTCTCTTTCAATAGTCATGAAGTGCGTAACAATAAGAATTGGGCCAAGGCGCGCAGAAACTGCACACCGTCGGCCGACCAACGATTTTGCTCTTTATCTAATGACCTAGTAGCGGCCTCCACGTACTGACGTGCGGCGGCTTGGGCGTGGTCCAGCGCCCCGGATTCCACCAGGATGGTTTTGCAACGGTTAAATTGTTCCCGGGTCAGAGCGGGATTGCCCAGTACCTGCAGCAGGAAGTTTTTATCCGCCCTGTCGGCGTTTTGAAGCGCATAAACGGTCAGCAGTGTGCGCTTGCCTTCGCGCAGGTCATCCAAGGGCGATTTGCCGCTCTCGAACTCCTCGCCAAACGTGCCCAAGATATCATCTGTTATCTGGAAAGCCCGGCCAACATGCATAGCATACCCAGTAATTGCGTCCGTGGCGCTGCAATCGGCGCCTGCCAGTACCATTCCCATATGCAGAGGGTTCAGAATCGTATAATGAGCCGTTTTCCACTCCATTACGCGGTCTACATCCGCCTCGCTCACCTCCCCCACCACCTCGTTCATGATGTCGTTAGTCTGTCCATGCGCCGTAACGATTGCCGTACGGTTCAATATGCTCAGTGCCTTTAGGCGCAAGTCTTCGGCTACATCCAGGTTGGCTAGGAACATTTGGGCGGCGTGATTGCCAATTCCCATAGCATTTAATGACATAGCCACCCCAAAATGTTCCGAATCGCCTGATAAGTGAGACGAGCGGTGGTAATCTGCCAACGCCACATGCGCCGTAGGAGCCCCCCGCCTGGTTGGACTTCGGTCCTGGATATCGTCCATGATCAAGAAATAGGCGTGAATCATCTCAACCGCCCTGGCCACTTCTAATATCATTTCCCGGTTCTGACCCCCACTCATTTCGTATCCCACCATGGTCAGGCAGCCACGGATCCGCTTTCCACCCCGTCCCAAGACACCCAGAAACGCATCGGCCGCAATCCGTGAGTTTGCACCATATTGCTGCAAGGTAGACTTCTCTACCTGTTTGCAGTAAGTGGCAATGTCAGCGTCGATTAGTTTTTTAAGCTCAGTGAGTTTTTTCTGAAAATTGACGGTGTCGACAGCTCTAAAACTGTTGAGTTTTTTCATTTAGGTACCTTGGGCTGCAGTTCAGAAATTAGTTTTCTTGCTTGACGTAAGAAAGCTTCAAAGTCGCCACTATTATTCACCAGTTCACGCGTAGCGTGCTGGCGAACATAAGATATGTTCATTTGTGCTTCTATGGAGATCCCTGCCTGCGGCTGCCACTGCAGAGCTTCTTGTGCCTTAAACTCCTCCAGGGATAATTCTGCCTCGCCTTCCCGCAAATGTTTCAGAGTCCTAGCATGGCGCACCGCGTCGCTGGCTTCCACCCAAATTAGCTCCCCCCCGTGAGCCAGTATAAAATCCACTTCAACCGGCGCCCGGACGCTCCATAAGACTAAGCCCTTACAGGACTCTCTGGCTGCTTGTTTGGCTTCGTACTGTCTAAGCGCCTCCTGCAAAATTACATCCGGCCCCCTGGTTTCACGCAGCCAGTTCGAGGTATCTGTCATATTTGAGACTGAAATGGGATCAAGCTTGTCCTTGTGCCTTTCTCTTGAGAACCCTCGCACCACGTCGCCGAATGATATACCAAAGTAGCCTGCTTCTATAAACAGCTCAGCTAAAGAGTCCTTACCGCTGCGCGGAAGCCCCCCAATTCCAATGATATTTGTCATGACTTGTATAATTTTAGGGTACTCTATTCACAGGGCAAAATATTCTGGCGCTGAAAGGCACAATAATGAAGATATATACGGTTCGACTAAACCCGGGGCAAGATTTGCGGTTCGGGATTGAGAAGTTCGTTCACGACAACAGTATCCAAGCAGGGTTTATCATTACCTGCGTCGGGGCACTGAAAGAAGCCAACTTGCGCATGCCCGGAGGTACGCCCGTAAAGAAAGAATACACAAGTTTGAATGGCCCTTTGGAAATTACCTCTTTAGCCGGTATGGTGTCGACTAATGGCTGCCATATTCACATCTCCGTATCAGATCAGGAAGGCAGGGCATTCGGTGGTCACGTAACGGAAAATTGCGAAGTGTCACGCACCGCCGAGATAGTTATAGGCGAGGACGAGTCCGTTACCTATTCCCGAGAGCTGGACGACCAAACCGGCTTCCCCGAACTAGTCATCAAGCCCAGACGTAAACAGTAAGCGTAAATTTAGTACATTCGGATGAGCGAGCCATCCTGTTTTGGGGTAGTAATTGCGAAGTGCAGCAAGAGGCTTGAGTGAGTACCTTTTTGTAAGGGGGTCGGCTAGCGCTTCCGGAGAAGTCGGCTTCAGCGACTTCCCCGAGAAAGAGCGCCCCCTTACAAGAAGGGTGCGAACGGCTATTTGATATAATCGTGCAGCTTCTTAGCGTCCTTATGCTTGCGCAGTTTAGCCAGGGCTTTGGCTTCTATCTGCCGAATTCGTTCGCGGGTAACGCTGAATTCCTGGCCGACTTCCTCCAGCGTATGGCTTTTGCCATCTTCCAGGCCGAAGCGAAGCTTCAGTATCTTCTGTTCCCTATCTGTAAGCGCGCCCAACATGTCTTTAACGTGCTCTTTTAGCAGCTGGGTGGTGGCGGCTTCATCCGGACTGACCGTCTCTTCGTCTACTATAAAGTCGCCCAGGACTGAATCTTCCTCGTCGTCGCGAACACTGGCGTCCAAGGACGAGATATCCTGCTTGATTTTCATTATATGTTCGACTTTATCCACCTCTATTTCCATGGCTTCGGCGATCTCTTCGTTGCTGGGTTCGCGGTTCAGCTCTTGGGTGAGGCGACGCTGGGTGCGCAGCAGCTTGTTGATGGTTTCCACCATGTGCACTGGGATACGGATAGTACGCGCTTGGTCGGCGATTGCCCGGGTGATGGCCTGGCGGATCCACCAAGTGGCGTAGGTACTAAATTTAAAACCCTTGTCCGGGTCGAACTTCTCCACTGCCCTAAGCAGTCCGGTGTTGCCTTCTTGGATAAGATCCAGCAGGTCAAGGCCGCGGCCGACGTAACGCTTGGCGATACTGACTACCAGGCGCATATTGGCCTCCGCCATCTTGTCCTTGGCACCTCGGTCGCCGGCTACAACCTCGTGGGCCAGCTTTAACTCCTCCTCGGAACTAAGCAGCGGAATTTTGCCGATTTCCCGCAAATATAGACGTACCGAGTCATCTGCGATGTCATCCAAATAGACCTGTTCATCGGCCAGCACTTCTTCGCTCTCTTCGGCTGTCCATTCGCTAAATACATTGCCGGTGGGGTCGGTAGCACTGGTGACGGCTATATCGGCGTCGGCTAGTTCTGTATACAGGCTATCGAGTATGTCCACATTTTCGGGAGTGTCGGGGATTTTAGAAAATATCTCGCGCTGGTCTATCCGCTTATCTTTTTTAGCCTGCTCGACTAAATCGTTCTTAACCTGTTCCAGGACGGAACTTTCATTTGTGTCGTCACTTACTGTGACATCTTCATCTGCCATTCATCCTCCTAAAACCCATTTTAATCCACTGTAGGGTGGACTAAGGGGCAACTTGTAGAGCATTTACATTACTGGTTATCATAACTTGTTATAAATTTTGTCGGTTTGTGGTCTTTTAGGGGTTTGGAGGCTTGACCTCCTTCAGTAACCGATCAAGCGCTTTGGCTTGTTTTAGCAAGTCCTGCATGGCCGGTTCATCATGGTTCTCTCGCATGGCTTCCGCCAATACCGCCTTTTTAGTTTTTACATACCGTTCTACCACTTTAGCCTGCAACCGAGCGGCTTCGTAACGAAGCTCTAATGTCTCGAGGCTCTGGTAGAGCTCTTCAAACTGTAAGGTTAGGATTTTAACATAATCCGTATGCAGCTGCAACTGGGGTGCCAAACGCACCTTGCTGGAAGCCTCCTTATTGTCCCGTAAATAGGTAGCGATTGCCTTGGCAGCCTCGCTCGCGAACATTTCTGGTAGTAGTGGTTCCAGATAGTTGCGCATATCTGGGCGCAGCAGACAGATGGACAGTAATTTGTTCTGGGTTTTGATAATTTCTTGCTGTTGCCGGTCGGTCGGCTGGGCGGACTCACTTTTTTTGATAAGGCGTGGAGCAGCCGGACTGTTTTTGTTCAGTTTGGAGCGCAAGGCATCTTGGCTGACACCTATGAGCTTGGCAATAACGCCCACGTAATGGTCCTGCTCCACGCTATCTGGCAGGTCCCGGACGACCGCCAATAGCACATCGCTGAATTGCCGCTTGCCTGGAGCGCTGGTTAGATCCAATTGCCCCTGGTACCTATCTATCAGCCAGTCCAGCGCATACTGTTTTTTCTCGATAGTTTTGGCCCAGGCCTGGGGATCGTCTTTGATAAGTTCATCCGGATCTTTATATTTGCCAAGGTTTATCATACCTAGAGATACGCCGACCTTGGCAGCAATCGGGATGGAACGCTCGGCGGCGGTCAGGCCGGCCTTGTCGGCATCAAAGCTCAACCGGATATCCTGGGTAAACCCGCCTAAGGCCTTGAGCTGGTTAGCCGTCAGGGCTGTACCGGCCGTAGCTACCGTTTGCCGCATATCAGCCTGGTGGCTGGCAATTACGTCCATATTCCCCTCCACCAGCACTGCGTAGCCGGTTTTCCGGATTGCTTCCTTGGCAAGGTGCAGGCCGAATACATGGCGGCTTTTGTCATACAAAATGGTCTGAGGGGTATTAATGTACTTAGGCGCGTCTTTATCATCAATCAGCAATCGGGCAGTGAAACCAATAACCTGACCGAACGGGTCCATCAGCGGGATCATGATGCGTCCGCGGAACATATCGTTGGGACTCCGGTATCGTTGCGTGACCAGGCCGGCTTGCTTGAGCTCGTCCGGGCTATAACCTTTGGCAGCCAAAAAGTCAGCCAAAGCCGCGCCGTTATTAGGCGAGTAGCCGATTCGGAATTGGAGGACGATTTCTTTGGTGAAGGCCCTTTGTTTGAAAATGTATTCCAATGCCGCCTTGTTTTTGCTGAACTGAACTTGGTAAAACCTGGCGGCTGCTTCCAGGGCTTGTTGTAGGCGTTCTTTTCGCTTGGAAAAATCGCCGTCCCGCTGGCTGCGGTATTGGCTGAGATCCACACCGGCCTTACGCGCCATCAGCTCCAACGCGCCCTTAAAGTCCAGCCCCTCCATTTCCATGACAAAGCTGAACATGTTGCCGCCCTTGCCGCTACTGAAGTCATGCCAGATCTGTTTCTCGGGGCTGACCATGAAACTGGCCGTCCGCTCGCTGGTAAATGGGCTCAACCCTTTCAGGTTCCGTCCGCTCCGCTTAAGCTCCACGTATTGGGCAATGACGTCTTCAATAGCCAAACGAGATTTAACTTCCTCCACTGCATCCATGACCTCAGTATACCGAAGTATGCCGAGGAATTATCAATTCACAGTTTTCACTAGCAATGACCAAATAAATTAGGATTCAGGAATAATAGCTACGTTTTGCTCAACCGCTGTTGAGCCAACTTCATCAACTGGAGCGAGCTCGACTTTGACAAGATCGAATAACAGTTTCGCCTTATTGATATCCTGAGTCGCTATATTACTTCTTACTCGCTCTTCCGCAGTATCACGTATTTCTTCAACTGTTAGGTAGGGATCTACCCAGCCCTGACCTCGTTTAGCACGTTCAGCTCGATCAAGGTGTTGACGTACTGATTTTTCGCCATTATTAGCCATAGCGTGAGCCGCTAATGGATCAGTCACGGGATTTATAGGCCCTTTATTTAGCCATAACGACCCGTCACCACGTCGCCAAAGTTTATCTTCCATACTTTTCACTCCTTTGGCTCAAGTGTACTTTTTATGCTTAAGTTTGTCAACAGGTAAAGTATGTTTTCTGATTTATTTTTATCGGGTTGCTAGGTCGCGCCAAGATTCAGCACCTTGCGGGACGGGTAATTGGCAGCTGTCGGCTAAAATAGCTAGTCCAAGAGCCATGCCCTTGTAAATGTTTTGATCGTCTAACGCTGCCTGGCGTTTGACTGGCTCGGCGGCCTCGTCTATTACTACCTCATCGGCGTTATTAGCGTCGTTGACTGCCTGGACAATTAATCTTTCAATGGAATTCGCAAGCTGCCAGGGATCGATAGCAGTGGCCTGTTCTGTGGTTTGTTGGCCCGGATCGGCCGTCGGCACGGAAATTACTTGTTGCTCTGTCATTATATTGTTTCACTTTTTTATTTTAATTAAGTGGAATATATACTAATATACTCTTGGTGCTTAAGTTTGTCAATGGGTAAAATATGTTTTCTTACATTTATTTTTACTATCCCCTAGAACCTATAACCTAAAACCTTTATTATTAAGCTTATGCCGCCCAATAGACAACCTAACTTTCCCTCTGGTCATTATCCGCCTCCTAGGACTGAAGGGATGCAGCCTAACGAGCCCCAGAATCCCGGTAATCCTTATGATTTTATTCTAGGTGGGCCGCCAGCGCCCCGGCAGGGCAGATCCAGGAAAAAGCGCATTATAATCACGGCGGCAGGCGGCGGCGTATTGCTCACCTTGATTATGATTGTCTTTTCCCTGTTAGCTAGTAGCGGCAAAGGCAGCGTTGAAACACTGGTCAGCATTGCCCAACAACAGAACGAGATTGTCCGGATTGCAGAGGACGGAAACAAGAAAGCCCGGGGCGCCACTGCCCAGAATTTGGCTATTACGACCAAGCTGAGCATCTCCAGCGCCCAGAAGGATCTGCTGGCTTACGCCAAAAACCAAGGCATTAAAATTAATCCCGATAAATTAGCCGAGACCAAAGACAGCAAGACTGATGAACAATTAAAATCGGCTGAACAAAATAACCGCTACGATGAAACGTTTACCAAAGTCGTTACGCAACAACTTACCGCCTACCAGGCTTCGCTTAGAAAGGCCTATAACGAGACAAGTAGCCAGAGCGGTAAGTCGGTCTTGACAAGCGCCTCCAAACAGATTGAGCTACTGATTGCCACACCCACCTCTCAGCCGGCGCCCGGAACTTCACCCTCCACCTGAGCCACTAGATTGTAACTGTGAAGGATTAACGCCTGCACCTCATCCCATGGCAGCTGGCCAGTTAGTACGATAGTATTCCAATGCTTTTTATTAAGGTGATAGCCAGGTAGGACTGTCTCGTACTTATCCCTTAGCAATACTGCCAACTGCGGGTCGCACTTGAGGCTAATCCTCACCGGATCCTTCCCCTCTTGGATGATGGCAAACATTTTATCGTCCACCTTATAAACCGCCGCTTCCTTACCGAACGGATAATCCAGCCTCGCATTCGGCATACTCAAGATATACTTCTCAACCGTCTTATGATTCATCATCCAAGTTTCGCACCACCTTGGCCTGCTGGCAAGCAGAGCCTTCGTATCTCTAAGGTGTAGGGTTTCTGAAGCAGTCCAAATAATATTGGAGTTCGGCGATTGAGGCTTGGATATCGTCGAAGGCGCGGTGGACGTCCTTTTTATCGAATATTAATCCGTATTTGGCCTGCATCAGGACCTTGAAGCTGCTGACGTCCAGCATGCGGTAGTGCAGGAGCGATTCTACCTCCGGCCACCAAGCCCGGATGAAGTTGCGATCGTTATGGATGGAGTTGCCAGCCAGCACCGCCGGTTCGTCGCCGAACTGGGTCTTGATGAAGCCGACCAGCTCGTGCTTGACCTGGGCTTCCGGCCGTCCCTGTGTGCGTACCCTCTCCGTTAGACCGCTGGCCGCATGCTGCAGCCCGGACCATTCGTTCATTTTGGCAATCGTGGCTTCGGGATGCGTGATTACCGCCTCATAATTGGCCAACGTCTTGAAATCAAAGTCGGATACCTCGGCCGCCACTTCCAGAATCACGTCCTGCGCCGGATCCAACCCCGTCATCTCCAAATCCAACCACAATAGTTTGGTAGGGATATCGTTCTTGTCAGTCATCAGTTGAACCTTTCAAACCAACTTACTGTTTCGTCGAATAGTTGTAGCATTATTTCGTCTGAGTCATCAAAAGAATGTGCAGCATTGGTGATTTCTTTGTACTCTTTTGGTGGGTTGGCAGCATCAATGTATTTTTGTCCAAGGTCACTAACTGCTCCTTTGCCGGCTGCAATAAGTTTAAGAGGATATCCTTTTCTGGCCGACCATTCTGATGTATCTCCCATGGTATGATTTTCCTTATCAAGTCTTTTTGGCACTATATAGCCGTAGCCGCCGATACCTATGACTATATCACCGGCCGTTATGGTGGGATATTCAAGATTATATTTATCATCACGATGTTCGCTCCAGAAAGATCCATGCGAAGGATCCCAGAGTACCGCACCGTCCAAATTGGCCTGCGACTTTAGAATCGTTAACCCGCCATAGCTGTGACCGGTAGCAAAGAGCCTTTTGACGCCTTTCTTGCGTAAATACGAGATTACTTCATCGAAGTCGTCCGCATAATTTTGTAATGTACAGTCGATTAAGTTTCGAGTCCTGACATCAAAGTCATACATAAAAAGCCGCAAGCTATTAAAGCCATGTTCGTATAAGTAGCGTGCGCCGAGATACTGTAAAAGCCTATTCCCAGTTCCTGGAAGACCATGCATCATCACTACTAGAGGATTAGCTAGCTTACCTCGCAGAATTCCTTTGATCTTAAGGCCCTCGCTGTCAGGCAAATCAATATAAATTATCTGCTCTTCAACTGCTTGATAACAGAACTTGGTCATTATTTGCTAGTATAACTCAGATTCGAGGTCGGTCGGGGTCAGAATTCTGTGGAGTTGATGATTTTAATCGGAATGAATTTGGTCATTATGCCCTTTACGCGATCGGTCTGGGCTTGGACCGTCGTTCCGTTCTGGGACCTTGCCAGTGGGTCCGCGGCTTGATCTAGCGGGTAAAGGGCCAGGTTCTGACGGGCCGCCAGATCCGCACCGGAAGCCCGCTTTTTCTGTTCGGCGGTCCATTCGTAATGCATGTATGTAGGCAGAAATGCCGGGTCCTTGATGTTCTGAGTGGCAACGTCGATGTTCATGACCGCTATGCCACCGACCAGGTTCTCTATCGGTACTTGGGAATTCAGGAAATTACCCAAAGAGAACCAGACCAACGTCTGATGCTTCTGGTCCTTACTGGTCAGGACTTTGGCCGGCTGCAAGACATGGGGTCCAACGCCTACGACTACGTCAGCGTTCAAATCGGTCAGACTCTGGGCGATACGGTCTTGATCGACATTTATGTCCGGCGAGTTTTCTGTACCCCAGTTTACACTCACGACCACGAACTGGGCGTTCTTCCGGGCTTCGGCTACTTGCTTATTTACTAGTTCATCGCTATAGATATTAACGCCGTGGGGTGTAAGGCCGGGATTCTTCGAACTGGTGGTGTAGGACAGGAAGGCGAACTTGACTTCTTTGACCGTGAAATAGCGAATTTTGCCCTGTTCCTCCGCGGTGCGATTAGCCCCGGCGATGGCTAAAAGATTCGGTTTGCTATCCCAATAGTTCACACTTGCATCAATGGCTGGCTGACCCTTGTCGTTCATATGTGACGTGCCCATGTTGATCACATTACAGCCAAGGTCTTCTAGACCCCTGGCAAAGGCTGTGGGGGCGTTAAAGTTTGGGAAACCGCTGATGCCGCCACCGTCTCCGCCGGTGGGCACAGATTCGTTGCAGAGCCTTACGTCGGTCTTGTCAAACAGCGGCTTGACGCGGCTAAACAGCGGCGAGTAATCGTAACTGCCGTCGGGTTTCTTGGCGTTGGCGTTGACTGAATCGAATGTGAAGTTGTCTCCGGTAGCGATAAAACGGATTGTTCCTGTCGGTTTGGCCTTCTCTAACTGCTCGGAGGCTTTTGCCGGCTGAGTGTTGTTCGCTATGCCCCGGCCACGATACTTAAACCAATACGCTGCCGAACCGGCAGCTATAAGCATTATTAGTACTAAGAAGATTAGTACCTTTTTGAGTCGTTTTTTCGGACGTTTTGGAGGCGTACGTGTTATTTTTGGGGGCGGTGTAGGTTCAACGGGAGTTGGCCTAGGCCTCTGTTCGGGCGGCTTGGCCTTTGGAGCCATTGGCCTGGAAGGTTGGGTTGGCCTAGGCGAGTACCCGGAATCACTGTCACTACTTTTACGAAGTCGGTTTCGAAAATCATCATTCATACAGTTAATTCATTTGCTTATTAGATTGTGGTTTTTTGAAGTTCAAGCTGACGGAACTAACGCAGTAATGTTGCCCTGTGGGAGCCGATTCATCGTCAAAAAGATGCCCCAAATGGCCGCCGCAACTAGCGCACTGAACTTCCACCCTTTGTAGTCCATAGCTGCTATCCTTAACTAGAGCAACAACCCCAGATTTGGCTACATCCGCAAAGCTCGGCCAGCCCCACAGGCCGGGAGTGGTGGAATCATACTTATCTTCGCTCTTAAACAAAATCGCGCCACAGGCCGCACAGTTATACGTGCCCTTGTCTTTTTTGAACAGTAGCTCGCCTGTAAATGGCGCCTCTGTGCCCTTTTCCCTTAAAATCCGGTACTGTTCCGGCGTTAGCTTCTTCTTCCACTCCTCCTCACTCATAATGCTCATGTAAACATTTTATGCCGTACCCCAAGCAAAAGCGAGTACCTAGGCCAAAAGTACCCGAATCTAAAAACCCCACAGACATAAAGCACGCATACCCGTAACCTCTTAA
>CAZWFS010000003.1:0-43471 GCA_964633325.1 uncultured Candidatus Saccharibacteria bacterium
TGCCGGTACGTTCGGTACGGCCGGTGGCTTTGCATGGCACGAGAACTCCACGGCTTCAACCATTGCCTCCTCGGCATCGGTCGTTGACGATGAAGCTCTCATCCTGAAGTTCGCGGGTACCGCTAACATAACCACCCCAACCGGTTTGTATGGCGTAACCTCGACTTACATCGCTACAGCAACGTTCTAAGGAAACAATTCCATAAAGCGTTTTAGGTTAAATTGTCTAAAGATAAAGGCATAGACTAGTGAGATTACATAAAAATCAGAAAGTTCGTGTCTTGGCACCGGTACTGCTTGTAATAGCAGTATCGGTGTTTTCTATGTTTCCCACCAGTTATGCCGCCGAGGTCAAAAGCCGGTATATAAGCTTAGAAACCAGCGTGCCCAGTGCTGTTTCAAACCACAGGTTCGGCTTTAATCTGGCTACCGCTGGAACACTAGGGTCTATAGAGCTCGAATACTGTGATAATAATCCACTTGTCGGCGAGCCGTGCAGCCCTCCTGCCGGATTATCACTTATCGGTGCGAACCTCAGTGCCCAAAATGGCGAAACCGGCTTTAGCATACATGCTAGCAGTACCGCCAACAAGGTTATCCTTACCCGGGTTCCTATAGCGGCATCGCCCCAACCGGTGATGTATCAGCTGAATGACGTGACGAATCCGTCCACTGCCAATCAAACGAATTTTGTCCGGATAAGTACATTTGCCTCTGATGACGCCACCGGTCCACGTATTGACACCGGTGGAGTAGCGTTCAGTACCAGTGGAGGGCTCAGCGTTAATACATATGTCCCTCCATTTCTAATCTTTTGTGTTGCGATCAATGTGGCGCCGAATTGTTCAAACAGCAGCGGAAGCAGCATAAACCTGGGTGATTTATCAAGGACTTCTGCCCGAGTAGCCACCTCTCAATTCGCGGCAGCCACCAATGATTTTACCGGCTACAGCGCCAGTATTTTAGGTACGACCATGACATCCGGCAATAATATTATTCCAGCTTTAGCTACACCTACGCCTAGTAACCCAGGAACCAGCCAGTTCGGTATGAATTTGCGGGCTAATACGAACCCGACTGTCGGCCAAAATCCTTTAGGAGCCGGTACTGGTACAGTTATGCCCAACTATAATTCTCCTAATCAATTTTCTTTCCAAAATGGTAGCCAGCTTGTTTCTTCTAATCTTTCCACTAACTACAACACATTCACAGTAAGCTACATGGTCAATATAAACGCCTCCCAACCACCCGGAATCTATAGCACCACCTTCACATATGTAGCCACAGCCTCTTTCTGAATCACCGAGTCAGTCCTCTTTTTGATTTCGCTAGGGGTAAATGAGCAGAGAAACGTGATTAGTAAGAAAAATAACGGTGGCTTATCTGCTTACTGCTCCTTGTTCACGCTTCAGGGGCACTTGTGATATACTTTAGCGAAAGCATCTTTAAAACGATTTGAAGGAGGGGAAAAATACATGTTTGTATGGAGACGAATAGCGCTGATGATGGGCGTAGGTCTGATAACTATTGGCATTACATCTTCCGTTTTTGCCCAGCAGGGCGGGGGTAGTGGTTTAAGTATTTCACCAACACGTACGGAGCTAGTCATACCAGCAGGTAAGACAGATGTAGTTAAATTATCTTTAAGGAATGTTTCCGGTCAAGACGTAACTGCTAAGGTAATCGTCAGTGATTTTCAGTCAGATGACCAAACCGGCGAACCCAAAATTATTGTAGATGACAATAACAAATCTCCTTACACCATCAAGCCCTTCCTAAGGGGTGTAAAAGATATCGCTATGAAAAAGGACGAAAAGGCTGACTTTGACATACCCGTAGAAATACCAGCAAATGTTTCTCCTGGTGCTTACTTTGGTGTAGTCAGATATACGGCAGTTCCGCTAGGAGAAGATTTGCCCCAAGACAACAAAGTGGCTTTGACGGCCAGTGTTGGCTCCCTAGTATTGATAGAAGTTCCTGGTAATATTACCGAACAGATCCAAGTCAGTAGTGTAAAAGTTTCGTCCGGTGATAAAAGCGGAAGCTTTTTCTTTAAATCGCCAGACAAGGTCGCCGTAGATATAAAGAATAACGGTAATAGTTTTTCTAAGCCTTTCGGAAAAGTGAGTCTAAGTAAGGGCGGCAAGGAAGTGTACACTTATGAACTAAACAAAAGCGATCCAAAAAGCAATATTTTGCCAGGTAGCAGCCGAACATTTACAGATAAGTTAGAGAACGTAAAGAGTCCTGGACGATATACGCTGACAGCAAATATATCGCATGGCAAAGGCGGCGAAGTGCTTACCCATAGCGCCTCATTCTGGTACATACCGCAGTGGTTTGCGATTGTCTTACTTGTAGCACTGCTTGTGTTACTGGCAGTCATATACATGGTTTACCGCCGACGATTCGGAAAAACTTCTCGCTCCACCAAACGCAATCGCTAAAATTATATCTAGTATTAGGTACTAAGAATAAAGTATAATCTAGTAAGCGTAAGCTGCTTCCATCCGTAAACTGATAGTTGAAATTTGTGAAAATAGTTAATTGTGAATTGAAAAATAAACAACTATTCTTGCTTGTATTAGCCGTATGCCTACTGCTTTCCCCTTTTGCTATGCCTGTGCGTGCCGCTCAGGAACAGGGCTCTGTGGGAGTGGAAGGAAAGATACCCTCTCCACCGCCAACCGTTGGTGCCACCATTAGTTTACCCACAAACGGCCAATCCTTTACCCAGTTGCCTATTACGGTACGTGGCCTGTGCCCAAGCCAGCTTTTAGTCAAGCTGTTTAAGAACAACGTATTTGCAGGATCTGTGCAATGCACCAACGGTAATTACTCGCTAATAATAGATCTTTTTAGCGGACAAAACGATTTAGTTGCTAAAGTTTTCGACGATCTTGATCAACCCGGTCCGGATTCAAATTTAGTTACGGTTCGTTATACGGATCCTACGGGAACTGCAGGTCCGCGGGTATCTTTGACTACTAATTTTGCCAAACGGGGCGCAAATCCTGGACAGATACTGGAATGGCCGATTATCCTGAGTGGTGGCACCGGTCCGTATGCTGTGAGCGTGGACTGGGGCGACGGCAAAACCCCCGATCTAATTAGTCAGGCTTTTCCAGGCAACTTCAATATTAAACACACCTACGATAGCCCGGGTGTCTATAATATCATTGTTAAGGTAACTGACAAGAATGGAGGAACAGCATTTCTGCAGCTGGTAGGCGTAGCGAATGGCCCTCTGTCGCAGACGGCAGCTGACGCCAATAAAAATGATGGCGCTGGCGGCCAAACAGTCAAGACCAAGGTTCTCTGGCAGCCAGCCGCTATAGCCATTCCTTTCCTTTTTGCTACATTTTGGTTGGGAAAGCGGTTTGAGTTGCATCACCTCCGCAAGCGCATAGAACAAGGCAAACGACCCTTCTAACCCCGCTTCGCTTGCTTATGGGAGGAGGTGATTCCTCCTCTCATCGAGCCGGGCCCGCCAAAGGCGGCCTCGGTCTGCTCACCTCTCATACGGAAGCCAAAATGATGAAGTAAATTCAGCCTTTTAGCAGCATAATCAATTATTCGCTATCTGAGAGATGAGAAATAGTGTTAAATATGAAATGAAAAATGTAAAATAACCATTCTATGGGCAAGACTGTATATGTTGGGATGTCGGGAGGGGTGGATTCTTCTGTGACTGCTGCGTTGTTGAAGGAGCAGGGTTACCACGTCGTTGGTGTGTATATGAAGAATTGGAGCCAGGATTTGCCAGGGCATGTCTGTCCTTGGAAAGAAGATTACGAAGATGCTAAGCGTGTTGCAGTGCAGCTGGAGATCGATTTCAAATTATACGATTTCCAAAAGGAATACAGGCAAAAAGTGGTTGACTACATGGTGGATGAATATAGGGCGGGGCGTACGCCCAACCCGGATATCATGTGCAATCAAGAAGTAAAGTTCCGTTTATTCCTAGACACCGCCCTTTCTGAGGGAGCCGACCTTATAGCCACAGGGCATTATGCCCGAATAATTAGAGCCAAGAGCCAAGAGCCAAGAGCCAAGAGTGAGCTACATACGGCAAAAGACAGTAATAAGGATCAGTCTTACTTTTTGTATAGGGTCACGGAAGAAGCATTGTCAAGGAGCTTGATGCCGATTGGTGAATATACCAAGCCGCAGGTACGGGAAATGGCTAAGAAAATGGGGCTTGTAACGGCAGAGAAGAAAGACAGTCAGGGAATCTGTTTCGTCGGAAAAGTTGGTATCAAGGAATTCTTGCAACAATACGTTACGACTAAGCCTGGCCTAATAATTGATCAGGTGGGTAAAGTAATCGGCGAACACGACGGCGCGATTTTCTACACCATCGGCCAGCGACATGGCCTAAACGTCGGCGGCGGCCTACCCTACTATGTCACTAATAAGGATATGCAAAAGAACGAAGTCCAAGTAACAACCGATTTGGATGATCGAAAATTATGGCACACTAGATTTACTTTGACAGATTTACATTGGATTAATGATGAAACAGAGTTTCGTGATGTAGAGAAGCTACAGATCCGGATGCGGTATAGGGCGCCGTTAGTTAGGGTTGCTAATCTAATTAAAAATGAAAACAATAAGAGCCAGATTGTATTAATAGACCCCGTCAGAGCCCTAACTCCAGGCCAGTCTGCGGTCCTGTATGACGGCAGCCGAGTCCTAGGCGGCGGCATCGTAGTATGAGCATATTCCGTTAACCTGATACAATTTTATCTTATGGATGCCAGAGATATACGGAAAAAGTACTTAGAGTTCATGAAACAGCGGAGCCATGTTATTATTCCGCGTGCTAATTTGGTTCCCCAAGAAGATGCTACGACGTTATTTACGGGTAGCGGCATGCAACCGATGGTACCTTATCTGTTAGGTGAGAATCATCCAGAAGGTAAACGATTGACAAATAGCCAGGTTTGTTTGCGAGCTCAGGATATTGATGACATTGGTGACGATAAGCATACAACCTGTTTTGAGATGCTTGGTAACTGGAGTCTTGGTGATTATTTTAAGTCTGAACAAATCCAGTGGATTGCCGAATTTTTGTTTGATGTAGTGAGGCTTGAACCGCGAAAAGTATACGTTTCTTGCTATATAGGCAATGAAAACTTTGGAATACCCAAAGACAGCGAGGCAATTTCGTTATGGCAAGACGAGTTTAAGAAACGAGGTATTGAGGCTAAAGTAGTTGAACTTGGATCTGCTGATAATGGCAATAAACTCGGCATGCAAGGTGGCCGAATTTTCTTATATGATGGCAAGGAGAACTGGTGGAGTCGGAACGGTGATGAGGATGGCACATTGAGTGGCGATCCTTGCGGACCTGACTCAGAGATGTTTTACGATTTTGGTGAGGAGTTTCATGACGAAGGCAGATGGGGTAAGCCACATCCTGCTAGTGATTCCCCACGCTTCTTTGAGATAGGTAATAACGTGTTTATGGGTTACAGGAAAGTGGCTGACGGCAAGTTTGAACCTTTGGCAGCACCAAACATTGACCACGGCTCGGGCTTGGAACGCATAGCTGCCGCAGCGATTAAAAGTCCAGATATTTTTCGTATTAGTCTCATGTGGCCAATTGTCAAGAAGCTTGAAGAGCTATCTGGTAAAAAATACGAGGCGCAGACCAACGCTATGCGGGTTATCACTGATCATTTGCGTGCCGGGACATTCCTTGCTGTAGATGGAGTTTTTCCAAGCAACAAGGAGCAGGGTTATGTTATGCGCCGGCTGGTGCGTCGTGCTATCCGCTATGCGTTTGAGCTTGGAATTGAACAAAACTTCCTAGAACAAGTTATTCCTGTTATCGTCGACCTTTACCATAAGGACTTTCCAGAAGTTGCTCAAAAAAGAGGAGAAATTGTAAATATTTTGACAAAAGAAGAAAAAGCTTTCCGGCAAACTTTGCGTAAGGGTCTGAATGTCTTTGAAAAGACTTTAACTAGTGGTTTCTCGTACGGTATTGTAGATAATTCTGAAATCTACGACACATCCCACAAAGCCGAAGTTCAATACAAGAAGATTATTGAAGGCGAGGACATATTTTTACTTTATGACACTTACGGCTTTCCCCTTGAACTTATATACGAGGAAGCCTATAAGCGGGGTATATCAGTAACTGAGCAATCTAAAATTCGATTTGAGGAGTTGATGGAGGAACAACGAAAACGGTCAAGAACGGCAACTCAAGGTCAGTTCAAGGGCGGTTTAGGTGGCAATACCGAAATGCACAAGAAATACCATACAGCTACGCATATTCTCTATAAAGCTCTTCGTCTAGTTTTAGGTAATCATGTAATCCAGAGGGGTAGCAATATCACCGAGGAACGGCTACGGTTTGACTTTTCGCATCCGGAGAAGGCCAGGCCCGAGCAGATCGCAGAGGTAGAGCGGATAGTCAACGAAAACATCAAGAAGGACTGGCCTATGGGATTCACGGAGATGCCTCCTAACGAAGCCTTCAGTCAGGGAGCCTTGGGCGCATTCGGCGATAAATACGGCGAAAAGGTGAAGGTCTACACAGCGGGAGATCCAAACGGCGAATGGTTCAGCAAGGAAATATGTGGTGGCCCTCACGTGGATCACACCGGAGAGCTGGCAGAAGGCGGCAAAACCTTCAAAATAACCAAAGAAGAAGCCTCTTCCGCTGGCGTCCGCCGTATCAAGGCAATCTTGGAATAGGCCAGGGTTGGACACGTGCATATTTAGACTAGGCACATTGAATAAGAGGCAAGAAAAAGCAGCCAAGCCTGGCATAATTATATGTAGCCACTCCTTACAGGATATCCCAAGCATGCTATAATCATTAGGATTATGTTAGACAGACTAAAGGGTTTAAAAAGCGCTGTAGTTACCCGAGGGAAATCAAACAAACAACCGGACGAACAGTATCTGGTGGGTTTGGATATCGGGACAGAATTCGTTAAGGCGCTGATAGGCAAAATAGTAGGCGATGGGGTGGAAGTTATAGGTGTTGGCAGGGCGCACCAAGAACTTGCCGATATGCAGGCTGGAGCGATTTCTGATATTGCTGCTGTAGTCAACAACTGCAACCAGGCGTTGAACGAAGCCGAACAACAGGCTGGAGTGAGCGCCCGGACGGCTGTAATAGGAATAGCTGGAGAACTAGTAAAAGGTACGACACTAAGTGTGCGCTGTACTCGGAAGGATTCTACTAAACCGCTGGACGTACCAGAGATTGAGCGTATCATTGACCTCGTACAGCAGCGTGCCCTTAAAAAGGCTAAACAACAGCTAGCTTGGGAACTTGGCGGCAAAGAGGTGGAAATCCGCTTGGTAAACAGTGCGCTTGTGAGTATAGATATCGATGGGTATAAAGTAACTAACCCTGTTGGATTCCAAGGACGCGACGTGGTAGTGCAGCTATATACTGCGTTCGCGCCGATGATACACATAGGCGCGCTGGAGCGAACAGCCCAAGAACTAGACCTGGATTTGCTGGCAGTAGCCGCTGAACCGTTTGCTGTGGCACGCTCCGTAATCGGAGACGATCCGAATACTACCATGAGCGCGATCCTCATGGATGTGGGTGGCGGGACTACCGATATAGCTGTAATCAATGAAGGCGGCGTACAGGGTACCAAGATGTTTGGAATTGGCGGACGTGCATATACGAGGGCAATAGAGCGTGATTTGGGTGTGGAATTTACTCAAGCGGAAGAACTCAAGCTGGGTCTGGGAACTAGTGTTGTTCCTGGAAACAAGATCGCCTCAATAGAAAAATCCCTCCAAAAGACTTTGAGCGTTTGGATTAATGGTGTGGAGCTTGCGCTCAGTGAGTTTTCTAAATTAGACCATCTACCGCATCGGGTATTGCTTTGTGGCGGTGGCTCCTCTCTGGAAATGCTAATTCGTCAGTTGTCAGAATCCAGCTGGTACAGGGAGTTGCCGTTTACACGTAAACCGATAGTCCAACACATTCAGCCGGAGCAGGTGGTAGGAATATTTGACGCAACCGGTTCTGTTACCGATCATACATTTATTACGGCCATGGGGTTGCTACGTGTCGGGTTGGATACTCTTCATCAACAGGAGGGTTTAAACCCTGCCAGCTCCATACGTGACCATATAGATAGGATATTAAGCGTATGACTGAGTCACAGAAAGAAGTCGTCTATATTGATGTTGATGATGAAATAACCAGTATTATCGACAAAGTAAGCAATAGCAAGCACAAGATCGTAGCGTTGGTCTTGCCTAAGCGTGCTTCTGTTATGCAGAGCGTTGTAAATATGAAGTTACTTAAGCGTACTGCGACAGAAGCTAAAAAACACATTGTGCTTATTACCTCGGAAGCAGGTCTGATGCCGCTTGCTGGATCGGTTGGCGTTCATGTGGCTAAGACCCCACAGTCTAAGCCGTTCATACCGCCCCCTCCGGATCTACCAGACGCATCAGAGACTATAATAAGCGAACCATCAGCCACAGAAGAAATTGAGCAGGCGATAGATCCCCAAACGCCAGTAGGTGAATTAGCTGCCCTTTCAGATACTGATGAAGATGAAACTATAGAAGTTGATAATAGCGATGATATCAAGAAAACTGCCCCCATCGCCGCTATGTCCGCTAAAGGCAAAAAAAAGTTTAAAATCCCTAACTTTGAAAAATTCCGGACGCGGTTAATATTGGGTATAGGCGGACTTGTAGTGCTATTAATCCTCCTATTTATCGCTAATTCTGTGTTGCCAAAAGCAAGGATCATAGTTAAGACTGACACGCAGGCCGTTACCAACAAAATTGAGTTCGCCGCCTCGGGCTCGGCGGAGGAGCTAGACCTTACAAAAAAGATACTGCCAGCCGAGTTGAAGGAAGTAAAGAAGACGGATGCAGAGAAAGTTCCTACCACTGGGCAAAAAGATTTGGGGACAAAAGCTACGGGCAAAGCGACAATAACAAATTGTGACAAAACAGATCAGACGATAACAGTACCAAGTGGCACCGGCATAAGCAGCGGGAACTTGACATTCATTACCTCAGAATCGGCTACTATTCCACCCAGTAATTTTAGCGGTGGTGGTACTTGCAAGAATGATTCTTCCAAGGATGTGTCGGTAATCGCCCAGAGTCCCGGCGATCAATACAATATAAGTCCCCGGGATTATACGGTAGCCGGTCTACCGTCCGCATTGGCTTTTGGCTCAGCTATGAGTGGCGGGACCAGCCGCATGGTTAAGGTAGTTAGCGATCAAGACATAGAGAGCGCAAAACAAAAAATTGGTACCCGGTCTAACGAAAAAGCCACTGGAGAAGTCCAAGAAGAGTTAAAGAAAAACGACATGTATGGCATTAAAGAAACTTTCACCGCCAGCCCTCCCGCAGTAACTGCCAGCCCTACTAGCGGTCAAGAAGGCGCGGAAGTGACAGTAACATCCATAACTACCTATAACATGCTTGGCGTTAAAGAAAATGATCTGAACAAGCTTATAGAGGAAGAAACCAATAAACAAATAGACCCAACTAAGCAAATGATTCAAAAAAGTGGCTTAGAAAAGGCTACGTTTAAAGTGAAGAATAAAAAATCACCAACCGAGGTACAGATATTAATGGAAGCCCTAACAACGGCAGGTCCACGCATGGACATAGATAGCCTAAAGAAAGAAATATCTGGCAAGAAACGTGGTCCTACCCAAGAGATACTCCAAGGCCGTCCAGGAGTCAAAGACGTGACAGTTGAATACACGCCATTCTGGGTATTTTCCACTCCTAAGAAAACTAATCGTATAAATTTAATACTAGAACAAGCCCAGGAATAGGGCCGCACTAGGCTGGGCATCTGCAAAACATACCCAATAATGAAAGAAGATAATCATAAAACTGAAGCCGTGAAGTCCATTATGACTAATGATTCGGGTGTTATTGTCGCTATTGATGTGGGTGAAAAACGCATAGGCATAGCAGCTTCAAATCTGAATACGCGTTTACCTCGTCCTGTAATGACACTTGAGCAAACACCCGCCATAATAGATGAAATCGGCTTAATGCTGAAAGAACAAGCAGCAGTATGTGTAGTCATAGGTTTGCCGCGGAACCTAGACGGAGATGATACAGCCCAAACCCGATATGTGCGGGAGTTTGGGTCTCGCCTGCAAAAGCTTATACCTATTCCCGTATACTGGGTAGACGAAGCGCTAACTTCAAAACAGGCTGAAACTGAGCTTGAAGAGCGAGGGAGAGCTTATGTTAAGGGAGACATAGACGCGCTGGCGGCTTGTTATATACTTACGGATTTTTTAAACTCATCGGCAGAGGATTTGAAAAACTATGAAAAAATATAGCCTTGCGACCTCAAAACGAAGCTGGCCCAAAGTACTGGCGGCGTTGATGGTTGTATTGCTTATAATGGCTGCTGCTGCAATCATTATTGTACGACGGGAATATAACGCGAACCTCAGGCCAGTAAACGCTAATCAGAAATCCTTGTCAGTTACGATTCCGAGCGGGTTACCTGTAAGCGAGATTGCAGACCTATTAAAGGAAAAAGGTCTGATACGCAGCGATTGGGCTTTTGAATGGTATGTAAAAAGCAAAGATGCTAGAGAGCAGTTAAAGGCGGGCACGTACGCTCTCAAACCAAGTCAAAGTGTTGAAGAAATTGTTGCAGTGCTTACAGAGGGCAAAATCGCTACGGATCTGGTAACAATATTGCCTGGGCGAAGGATTGATCAGATAAGGGGATCCCTTATTGATGCCGGAATGAATGAAAAATCAGTGGACGATGCGCTGGATCCTACTATTTATGCTGGTCACCCGGCGTTAGTAGAAAAGCCGGCGCAGGCTTCCTTGGAGGGCTATCTTTACCCTGAGTCCTTTCAGAAGACCGCTAGTACTACTCCTGAGATAATTATCCGTAAATCTCTAGATGAAATGCAGAAATATATGACGCCTGATCTAAGGACGGCTATAGTCAAACAAGGCTTGACAGTATATGACGGCATAAAACTGGCTTCGATCATAGAACAAGAAGTGTCGAAAATAGAGGATAAGGCCCAGGTGGCACAGGTATTTCTGAAGCGTCTTAGGCAGAGTATGCCTCTAGGGTCTGACCCCACGGCACCATATGGCGCAATTATCGCTGGACAACCACCATCATTGCGGTATGAATCACCATACAACACTCACAATCATCCGGGACTGCCGCCAACGCCTATCAGCAACGTTAGTATCAGCTCGCTTCAGGCTGTGGCCAATCCAGCAAATACCGACTGGTTATTTTTTGTGTCCGGAGACGATGGCGTAACTTATTTTTCTAAGACTTTAGAAGAGCACCAGGCTTTGACCAAACAGCATTGTAAAAAACTTTGTAGTTAACATACAAAAGTGCAGTTCAGAACAATGTAAAATGGCCTTGATTTCGCTTATGTACTCTGGTATTATATGACTCGGCAATTTATAGGCTAACTATCTAATGGAATTATTCATTAAAGCCTTAAAGTTGCACTTAGCGCTCTTTAAGTAAGCACCAAGCAGAAACAGTGCTTGAAATATTAGTTAACGCGCACCGCTAAGATGGAGACACGCATTCGTACATTTTCTAATGGTTTCAGCCAGACAACATCTCGGCTAAACCTAACAAAAACAAACAAGTTATACCCCCGAGTTCTACAGCGGTGGATACGGAAATCTCGCAAACGAGCAATTCGGTATAGCTTACTATTTGCCAACCTAGTCATACTACTGGCGGTTATCGGCTTTGTGGTGCTTGGATCGAACTCCGGCGGCACCATCAAACAGAATGCGATCACCTCTACCTCAGAAACCGTGGTTGCTAATCCACTCGATCAACTGTCCTCGGCAGATATCGCAGTTCACGTATCTCGCTTGACTCATATGGACGAGACGCGTGCTGTTACTAATAACGCTGACACGGTTAATGCCCAATTATCAATTACGTCCTCAGACGAACAGGTTATAGCTAAGCCGCAAATAGTAGGAATTGGCCAAAAGTCGCGCCGCGATATCCAGACTTATATAACTAAGAGTGGCGATACAATCAGTGGATTGGCGGCACGTTTCGGGATTACATCCGATACTATCCGCTGGTCAAATGAGCTTACTGGGGCAGCAGATACGCTCCCAGCTGGTAAACAGCTTACAATTTCTCCTGTCAGCGGGGTAGTACATCAAGTAAAGGCTGGTGAAAATGTAGATACGATTGCTCAAAAATACCGCGCTAACAAGGATCAAATCATAGCTTTTAACGACGCAGAGGTGGTCGGATTGAAGGTTGGCGACAAAATAGTCGTGCCGGACGGTGTGTTGGTACCGGTTGGCCGGGCTGCAGCCTTGTCCCGTGGTACCGCATCAGGTGGTTTTGCCTGGGGTGGATATTCTCCGGTATACGGTGGGAATGGCTATGATTATGGTTATTGTACTTGGTGGGCGGCCGTACGGCGTGCTCAAATTGGCAGGCCTATCCCTAGCAATCTAGGCAACGCCAGTACATGGAAAGTATTGGCTCAAAAGGCTGGCCTAGGTGTAGGTAATACACCAGCCGCCGGTGCGGTCATCTGGACGCCGCCGCGTGATTACTATGGCCATGTCGGATTTGTGGAGTCCGTAAATCCCGATGGGAGCGTTAATATTTCAGAGATGAATGTAGCGGGGTGGGGTAAAGTCAGCCGCAAAACAATCTCCGCTGCCCAAGCCGCTGGCTACTCATATATTTACTAGGGAGGGGAGAGCCATTGATAACCTAGTGAAATATTTTCAGTCCATGAGGCATGCAATAAGCATAAATTGCTTCTAACCCTAACCAAAGGGCCGATACAGCTTAGTAATTTTATGGCGGATATGTTCTTATGATATTAGGATGTGTTTGCAAAAAAGTCATTTAATACTTTAAAATAAGGACTTATGGTCTGTACCTCATTGGAAGTAGGTGTCCCCACGTGCCACGAAGAAGTGCTTGAATCGTTGTTTTTTGATGCGTCTAATCGTCGGCAGAGCGAATGGCTAACTGCTGCTCTCTTATCAAGTTATCGTGATATGGAGGCAGGGAAGCAATTAATACTTGTAGCTCGCGAAGCCGGCCATACTATTGGTATTGTGGAAATTCTTTTTCAACCACCTGATGATTGCGGAGAAGAAAGACGAAGCTTGTTGTTTGGCGACAATGTAGTAAATTTTGAAAATTTTGGGGTAAGACCTAACAGGCGTAGGCTAGGTATAGGCTCACAATTACTTCGTGCTGCGGAAAAGGTTTCGCTTGAGGGTGGCAATAACATCGCTACAATAGCACCCTATAGCAGCAATAGAGGTGCCCAAAGGTTATACAGCAGACGAGGGTACAGTGTTATTAAGGAATTCAGACAGGGTCATTATCCTTCCCAGACAGCTATGAGAAAGGTATTACACTCCTAGTGAACATTTTAAATTACTGGACTTCGCATACTAAACGCTATTCGTTATGTTTGTAGATAAAGTTAAGGTGTCGGTTCAGGCGGGCGACGGGGGAGATGGCGCCCTAAGTTTTCGACATGAGAAATTTATTGATAGAGGAGGGCCGGATGGGGGTGACGGCGGCAATGGCGGAAATGTGGTCTTGGTGGCTAGCCGCAATCAAAACACTTTGGCCAATTTCCGTTATCAGAAGGAATTACGGGCAGAGACGGGCAAGCCCGGGTTAAAGACGAAGAAGCACGGAAGGAGCGGCGAAGATTTGATTGTAAAAGTACCGCTTGGCACCCAGGTGCTGGACGGTCATGGGCAGCTTCTGGCCGATCTGGCCGACGATAGAAAAGAAGTGGTAGTAGCCTTGGGTGGCAATGGCGGCTTCGGCAATGCCCACTTTACTTCATCTACCAGGCAAGCTCCGCGGGTAGCCGAAAAGGGTGAGCCAGGTGAGAAGAAGCAGGTAACACTGGAACTTAAGATGATTGCCGACGTTGGTCTGGTAGGCCTGCCTAATGCTGGCAAATCTACCCTACTGGCCACCATCAGTAACGCCCACCCAGAAATCGCTGACTACCCCTTCACTACGCTGCGGCCGAAACTGGGCATGGCCGATATTGACGGAGAAACGAGCCTTTTATTTGCGGACATACCTGGCCTTATCGAGGGCGCCAGTCAAGGCAAAGGTTTAGGCGATGAATTTTTACGTCACGTGGAACGCACGGCCGTCTTGATACACCTAATTGATGCTTATCAGGATGATATTATAGCGGCCTATAAGACTATCGAGGATGAATTAAAGGCTTATGTCGTGGATTTGACTGCTCGCCCGCAAATAGTAGTCCTAAATAAAATAGACGGGTTAGACAAAGATATCATTGGTGACCGTTTGGCGGAACTTCGGACAGTTGTGCCGAGAAAAACGCCACTGTGTGCAATTTCTGCGGTTAGTGGGCAAGGAGTCAAGCAGTTGCTATTTCGAATCAAGGATACTGTAAATGCAGAGCGGGCACGGAAGGAAATCAAGAAGGCTGAAAAAGAGAGGATACCTATAATTCGGCTTAAAGTAAGTGAGGAGAATTGGCGCATCTTTAAGACAGATGATGGCTTCAAGATTGAGGGAGGAAAGATCGAGAAGTTCGCGCGTCGTACTGATTTTAGTAATCCGGACAATGTTCAGCGAATGCGTGACATCATGAAAAAAATGGGTATATTACGCGAGCTACAACGACAAGGCATAGAAGCCGGCCAAAAGATTATTATTGGCCAGAGCAGCACTACCTATTGACACAGTAGGAGTATTAATGTTATAATACCTATTTATGACAGATCTATTATCACCTGCTGTAGGCGAGATTACTCATACAGAATCGATACCTTCAGAGATGCTTACTACGACAGATGTTGTGAGCCTAAGCAATGATGTACGTGCCGTACATAATAGGGTTAATGGAGGGGTGGAATTTCGCGGATTGTATGGCTGGAGAGATGATGATGGCGTACATCTGGCACATCCATCTAGACAGGGAGAGCAAGTACTACCTGTTGAAGTTATAGTAGTCTTGGGAACGGCGCCAGGAGAAGAAACTTTGACAGACATACGTTTCGTGCCTGCAGGGGACAGGGGTTACTATGACAGGGACTCCAGAACCTACACTATTCAGCGAGGTACCGGCCGGGTTCTATTGGAACGAGTTATTCAGCCATGTTTTGTAAATAAAAAAGGTGGAATGGAATTTCAACAACACAGCAAGCAAGAGGTTCATAGCATACTTGATAGGCCCGGACTAGAACCGCTACACGACCTGGTGTCACAGATTTTAGGGTGGCCACAAGCAGAACCTTGTCGAGCCAAACAGCAATTATCCTGACGCTCAAGGCTACCTTCTTTTGTACTGAGCAGGTAGTTTAGGCTGACTACTGTATCCTAAGTAGAGTATGGCGACGTTTTATTTTTATGACCTAGAAACTACTGGCTTCAACCCTCGCGAGGGACGCATCATGCAGTTCGCGGGACAACGAACCGGTATGGATTTGCAGCCGCTCGGAGATCCGCATAACTTCTTTATTAAACTTACAGAAGATGTACTACCGGAGCCTACCGCCGTTTTACTGACTGGCATTACACCCCAGAAGACGATTGCCGAAGGGCTGACAGAAGCGGAATTTCTAAAGATATTTTATTCTGGAGCAGCCATACCAGAAACCATTTTTGTAGGCTATAACTCTATTCGGTTTGACGATGAATTTATGAGGTACCTTCATTATCGGAATTTTTATGACGCCTACGAATGGCAGTGGCAAGACGGTCGGTCGCGCTGGGATTTACTGGACGTGGTACGTATGACGCGCGCACTCCGGCCTGAGGGTATCCTTTGGCCAAGTGGGTCAACCGGCAAAAACAGCAACCGGCTAGAACTCATTACTGACCTGAATAATATAAATCATAGTGAAGCCCACGATGCCCTCAGCGACGTGCATGCAACCAGAGGTGTCGCCAAGTTACTGAGAGATAGGCAGCCTAAATTATTCGAATGGTTACTGAGGATTCGCGATAAGAAGCAGGTAGCCGCTTTTGTGCATGGCATGGAGATGTACTTGTACACCTCTGGAAAATATTCTAATGAATACGAAAAAACAGCTGTAGTTACAACCCTAGCGGAACACCCTGAAAAGCAAGCCGTGTTGGTATACGATTTGCGGTATGATCCTACTGAATTCGCTACATTAACCGCTGCGGAATTAGCGGCTGCCTGGAGGCGCAGAAAGACTGAATTAGGTCCAAGGTTACCCATTAAAGTTTTGCAGTTCAACCGCTGTCCGGCGATCGCCCCTTTAAGTGTGCTGGATAGGGATAGCCAGGAGCGCCTACAAATTGACATGGCTGTAATGGAAAAACACCTTAAGCAACTACTAGCCCTTAGAGACTTTACTAAGCGCGTTCTGGAGGCGACGAGACTACTAGGTCAACAGAGACAGGCCAGTCTAATAATGGATGACCGCCTTGTTGACGAACAGCTTTACGAAGGCTTTTTTGATAATAACGATAAGGCGGCCATGAAGGCTTTGCGGGCAACTAAACCCGACGAAATAAGTAGCTACAACGAAAGGTTTAACGATACCCGCCTCAAAGCCATGCTGCCGCTTTATAAAGCTAGGAATTACCCCAAATATCTATCATCAGAAGAATACGAGCTATGGGAATCATATAGAGCAAAAAAACTATTGTCCGGTGGCGAAGAGAGCCGGGTTGCCCGCTACTTTAGCCAGATAAAAGATTTACAGAAAAAAAGCGAGCTGGTTCCGGCGCAACAATATCTACTAGAAGAGCTTACGCTTTACGGCCAAAGCATACTACCAGGACAATAGATTATTTGCCCTATAGTCGCTGTATTATCTTTTCTTGGGTTGGGAGAGCTTAAAGTCGATATAAATGACTATTAAAGTCGTTATTAGCAAACCCATATTTTTAATAAGTCCAAAACTAATTTGAATGTTAGTGCCGGGCACATACCCCAGTACTATAAACTCCATCATTTTTCGTCACCAAATTAACTAGTGCTTATTATATAAAATATTAGTAAAAAAGTCAATACTAAAACATAATACTTATACTTAGTCACCGGGAGGTGGAGTCTTAGAGCCTGACAAAATTCACCTGTTGTAAGCCAAATTGAAGCAGCGGCCTGATTTCTCATCTGTTTTCTCGTGACAAAGTGTACTTGAATAGTACGGAGCGAAGCGAAAAACAGATTAGAAGCGGCCGACCTTCGATTTGGGGCAGACAGAGGGATTTTGTCAGGCTCTTAGAGATTCTTAAGGAGATTATGTAGCTCCTTGGTGATCATGGGAATAGATTGGCGGTCGTCAAGCATGACGGGTTCTCCTATTTTGATATTTACACGTCCCCGCCGCGGAAGCTGGTGTCGGTCTCCAGCCATAATATTTTCGAATCCTTCATGCTTAATCAATACTACCGGCACTTTCATTTCCTTTATAATCCAACCTATGCCTGATCGGAACGGTTGCAACGTACCATCTTCAGATTGCTCGCCTTCCGGGAAAAACAAAATGTTCCACTTTTTATCCAATAGTTCACCTGTATATTCCAGGCTGCGCTTGAAACCGGTACGCTTGGGGAAGGGATAGGCATTAACCATGATGGTCGCGTATTCATAATAGAACTTCAGCAAAACCTTATTCAGGAACTCATGTTTGAATAGCCGTTGGCCTTCATCCTCGAAGTATTCCTTCCAGGCAGCCGGAGCGATCCGCTGGCGGATTTTCCAAGGCAAGGACATTATAACGGTCGGCGCGTCAAAGTAGCCGACATGATTGGCAATTACTATGACCGGGTCATTCACGTCCCTAAGGTTTTCTCGCCCAGTTACGTTGCGTCTGACGAATAGGCGAATAATATTATCAGCGATCAGTACATTAAATGTGCCGCGGATTAACCTTACGGGCATTTTCAGCAGCCAGCGGCGGAAGATGCTCGCCTCGTGGACCTTTGCACGCTTACGGATTATTTCCTCCAGGTCGCCCACGGTCGTGGTGCCGGTAATATCGTCTTCGTTGATGTCGATGTTGAATTCCTGTTCGATGAGCGCTATAAGCTCGATCCGATTGACCGAAGTCAGGTGCAGGTCGGAGGCCATCGTAGCCGTGGGCTTGACCTCATCCGCCCGTACGTCGCAGACGCGCATGATAAGGTTGGCAAGCTTGGTAGTGCTGTCCGCGGGTCTTTCCTTTGAGGCCGCAGCATCATTGCGACTTTTGACTTCCGAAATTACCAGCATTTTCTTGACCTTCATGGTGGTTGTGCGTGGGAAATCCTCTTTTTGCCACACACCGTATGATGTAATCTGCTGGCCCTCGTTCAGGTCGGCATTCGCGCCGTTGATAATCTTTTTGATATCAGCCTCGGGCGATGCCTGCAGGACTTCGGCGTGGACCTGCTCGCCTTGGTCTGATGGCAGGCCTACGACGCAGACATCCTTGACTCGCTTTTGCCGTAGGACGGCAGCCTCTACATCTTCCGGATATATGTTCATGCCGGAACCCGTTACTATAACGTCCTTTTGCCGTCCCTTCAGGAAAAGAAATCCATTATCATCTATCTGTCCAATATCACCGGTTTTCATCCACCCGTCCTCAAGAAGATCCCGGGTCTTTTCTGATTCGTTAAAGTAGCCTTGCGTGATATTGGGCCCCTTAGCTAGCACGACTCCATTGGGACTCAACTTTAGTTCGACGCTGGGCAGGGGACTGCCTACAGAACCTTCTACCGACCCTTCAAGCGGATTTACAGTCAACACGGGCGAACATTCGGTCAGACCGTAGCCCTGGACTATGCGGAAGCCCAACCCTGACCAGAATCGCTGAAGGTCGTCGCTTAATGGTGCGCCACCACTTACAAAATATTCAAAGTGCATGCCGAATTTCTTATGTACCGGCTTGAAAAGTATTTTTTTGATGGAGCGGGGTAAGTTCTTATCTAGGATTTTTTCAAATGTAGCGGTCTTGCCCTTAGCCTCCACTTCGCGCCGGATGCTGGTTTCAAATAGCTTGAGCAGGCGCGGCACAATTACTATATTAGTGATGCGTTCCTCAGCTAGCACTTTGAAAATCAGATTAGGCCGGAGACCGCGCATGTAAACTACCGTGCAGCCGGAACTCAGTGGCGATAGGAATCCTGGATTCTGCTCAAACAAATGGCTCATTGGTAGCAACGATAGGAATGTCTGCTCAGGCTGAACATCCACTACTTTTTTAATATCGGCGACATTATTCAGAAGATTAGCGTGAGTGATGATTACGCCCTTAGGATCACCGGTAGTTCCGGACGTATAGACTATTTCTAGCCAGTCTTCGGGTTTAATACTGGTATTCTTAGAAGTAGCCAGGGTGCCTTTTATATAATGTTCCAAATGTTCTAGAATAAAGTCCTTAATGTCTAAATCTTGGGTCAGTTTGAACTCTGAGTGAAAAATCGCCTTAGCCTTGGTAAGAGCTTGGATCTTTCTTACAAATTCACCTGTGGCCAAAAAATCTATAGGCACTACAATTATTCCTTTGATGGCGGCCGCTAAAAATACAGTACCCCACTGAGGGCAGTTAAAGCCCCAGATGAGTAGTTTATCGCCCTTGCCTAAACCTTGTTTTTCTAAAAAGGCGGCTGTACGCAATATATCGTCATGTAGTTCCCGGTAAGTGCGCCTGAATGTCCGATAACCCGTCTTCTGTACCACAGCCGACTTATCCCATGCGCGGAAACTATCTACTAGGTCGATCATAGTGTTCATAGCTTTAATATTACCACTGCGGTGGCATAATCCTGGTCGTGGCTGATGCTAACATCGATTTCCTCGAACTTTTGCCACTCGGGCGACACTACCATATATGGACGACCGCTTGATTCGTAGGCAACTTCCACATCTAGAAATTTTGGCCGCACTCCCAATGTTTTAAAGAAAGCTTCTTTAGCCGCAATTACACCCGCCAAATGTTCGAGCTTGGAATTTTTCAGTTCAACTTGATGAAACATCATTCGTAAAGTAATTTCGCTTTTCAGTTTAGGAACGAGCGAGGGGATATGGACAATGTCAATTCCGCAGCGGATAGGCATAGTTCAGGCCGTACTTAGAGTTTTCATAATCGTGTCTTCCACTTTTTTGTCAAAGACGATCCGATGGTGGCCCCGCACTTGGACCTTTATATTTCGTGCACCTTTCAAGTAACTGCCCTCTTCGGCCCAAATATGATTATCGAACTCAGGAATTATCGAAATAATATTTTTATTGACAGCTTTCTTTGCCTGCAACTCTTTGATCAATCGGCTGTCTGGTAACATTTCCCGGATCGCCCGATGCGGAATCATCCTAGCCAAACGGCTCCCGGAAAAAGGTGTGGCAACGGCTATTACAGTGTGAATCCTTTTATCTTTATTGAAATGTGCGAGCAAATATTTTCCGATGATACCGCCCTTGCTATGCGATACAATGATTACACGTTTCAAATCATGCTCCTCGATAACTTCGCGAGTGAACTGGGCCGACTCAGACACGCTAATGAAATTTCTACGTAAATTGGGTATGGCATATACCGGATGTCCGGCCCTAGAGATCCGGTCGCCTAAGTGTTGCAAAAAACTCCATCTTAGCGATAGTCCCGTAAGTAGGATTACCGGAACGTTCCCTGGCGCTTTATCCTGCCGATAATGCTTGGGAGGAACACGCCTGAAGGCCATAACTCCTTTGACTAAATAAATATAATCTACAACCCAATCCCCAAGCTTCGCCATATTCTTAATATAGCATCTTATTTCTTGAGTCGTGCGGTTCGCATCAGTTTCTGCAACCGCCGGCGGTTACCCAAGAACAGGCCCAGTCCCGAAAAACCAATCGAGATTGCTGCGGTTCGTATCCAATTACGTGTAAATGCATTAAGCAGGATTGCCGAGACGATTATTAAGCAAACACCAAGGATATCTAGAATCCATTTTACGACCGGATGATCCACGAAAATTCGGTTAGTTATGTTTAGGCCTCCGGTTTTTGCTCTATCTAACCAACGTTTTGCCCATCGATGATTTATAGACAGCAAACTCAATCCAGCAATGATCAAAGGTATACCTCCTGGGCCAGGAATCCATCCGAATAATACACCAGCAAGAATTAATAAAAATCCGGCGATATCAACGGCTAAACGTTTCAAAAAATTCTCTGAGTGTTCTGTCATACCGGTAAGTATAGCTTCGTATTTAATATTATGTGAAACGTATCACTTAATAACTCAATTCGGTAAATCCTTATTTGTACATTAAATACGTCAATTAGGTATACAAAGTACGTAGAGTTTAACGGCCGGAATGGTAACTACCAAGAATTGTAGCTTCGCAATTCTGGCTTTTTAGCTCAGCCAAAGCGGTTTGGAGCCTTGGGTCCCATAATCCGCTGTCAACATCCGCGTAAAAAATGTAATGCCACGCTTTGCCGATCAGCGGCCGAGACTGCAGCTTGGTTAAGTTTATGTTCTGGCCAGCGAATGTCCCTAGAGCCTGATACAACGATCCGGGACTATCACCAAAACCCTTTACTTGATCATCAATACCTAGTATCAGGCTAGTCTTATTAGCACTAGGAGCAGCATTTACACGCCTTTCCTTGTTAAGCACAACAAAGCGGGTGTAATTTTGTTTATGAGATTCGATCTTCTCAGCTAAAATTTCTAAGTCATATGTTTCAGCTGCCAGCCGGCTGGCTATAGCTGCTTTCTCAGGATCGTCCCATCTTTTTATGTCTTCTGACGCCCCACCGGTATCATGGTGCTCAAAACGCTTGGCGTGCGGTAACGTCTGGTCCAAAAATTGTTCGCACTGCGCCAAAGCTATCGGATGGGAGTAAACCTCCATGATTTTATCGTACTCTGCACCAGGAAGACCCAAAAGGCACTGCTCGATTCTCAAATAGACCTCGCCGTCTATCCATGATTTGTGTTTTAAGAGTAAATCATAGACTTCGTTGATAGAGCCGAACAGCGAATTTTCAATAGCCACGACCGCATGAGCAGCCGCACCAGTCTCCAGGGCTGCGAAAGTTTCCGAGAATGTACCACAGGGTACTAGCTTGATACCATCACCGTAGTATGAGCGGGCAGCGATATCATGGAATGACGCGGCCTGTCCCTGAATCGCGACTGTAGTAGTCATAGCATATCCAGACTAACATACGGCATTACAAATTAATTACTTGTACTGCAGAAAATTCGAAGCTGATTATTTTGAGGACTTCTACTGGCAAGGAACAGTTTGTCCATTGACCGTACATATAGATTGGCCTTCGTTCACAACCGTAGTGCTAGTAGTGCCATTGGCGCCATCTTGGCCCTTCGACGTGAAGGTGCACTTGCCGTCGACTAATGGAATACTCTGGCCATTAACTATACATGTGCTTGAGGCCGTGCCTTGTGTGCCAACCGAGGTTGCTCGACACGTACCGTTGACACTTGGGATTGTTCGGCCATTTACCGTACAGGTAGCGGTAGCGCCAGTGTTCGTATAGTTAGATATATTAGAGGACGTAGGCCGAGATGGTCGTCTACGTGACCAATAAGCCTCACCAGTCTTTAGGGCTACCGCCCCTACTACGGCTATAACTACAACTAGAAGTACCCCAATTAGAACCGTTACGCCATCCTCTCGATGCTTTAGGCTTAACATATCAATATCCTTTCTATGTTGTTTTCAGCTTATGCTTTAGGTTCAAGATACCAGTACAGGTAAATACTTGTCAATAATTCAGCAGTAAGTTACCCTAGTCCAGCTTTTGATTTTCAGGTATACTTGTATGATCTTCTAGAGGGGTTTTAGAGTTTATGGATGAGATTAGGGTCCAAGGTGCGCGAGAGCACAACCTTAAGGACATTACCGTTTCTATACCGCGTAATAAGCTGGTAGTTATTACCGGTCTTTCGGGTTCTGGCAAATCAAGCCTGGCTTTCGATACAATTTATGCCGAGGGACAACGTCGTTACGTCGAGTCGTTAAGTTCATACGCCCGTCAGTTTCTAGGGCTTATGGAAAAGCCAGACGTCGACCAGATTGACGGATTAAGCCCGGCCATCAGCATTGACCAGAAATCCACCAGTCGTAATCCACGTTCCACGGTTGCGACCGTAACAGAGATATATGATTATTTAAGGTTGTTATTTGCTCGGATAGGCATTCCACACTGTCCTATTTGCGCTAAACCGGTTATGCGCCAAACTTCTACCGCAATCGTCGACCAGATTGTAGCCCTAAATCAAGGGGCGAAACTTATGATATTAGCCCCTGTTGTAATAGACAAGAAAGGCGCTTTCGAGCATATTCCTGAGCAATTCATGCGCGCCGGCTTTGCTCGTGCCAGGGTAGATGGCGTAGTTTATTCCTTGGATGAATTTCCTATGCTAGACAAGAATTATAAGCACAACATCGATATCGTCGTTGACCGCCTTGTCAACGACGAAGAAAGCAAGGGTCGTCTAAGCCAGTCGGTAGAGCAGGCATTGGACATAGCTGAAGGCAAGATAAAGGTGATGGATGCGGATACGAACAAGGAACATATGTATAGTCTTATGTACGCCTGTATTGACCATCCTGATGTAGCCATCCCGGAGTTGGAGCCGCGCACCTTTAGTTTCAACAGCCCGCATGGAGCCTGCCCTGTCTGCACCGGACTTGGCAACCGGCTGGAGGTTGATCCTGAACTGGTCATCCCAAATGGCCGCCTCACTATAGCCGAGGGCGCTATCCGTCCATTCAACCGTGTCAATACTGACGCCTGGTATACGAAAAAGATGCAAGCGGTGGCTGACCGCTATGGCTTTTCCCTGCATGAACCGACCAGCGAGCTTAGTGCGGAAAACCTGAACCGTATCCTGTATGGGGCCGGAAGCGAGAAGTTCAGGGTTTCCTTGGGTCTGGGCCGTTCGTTCGACACTACCTACGAGGGTGTCATTCCTAATCTGGAACGACGGCACAAGGAGACCGAGAGCGACTTTATGCGCCGCGACATAGAGAGGTTCATGCAGGAGCGACCTTGCCATGAGTGCAAGGGGCGGCGCCTTAAGCCGGAAATCCTGGCCGTAACGGTCGCCGAACGTTCCATCATGGACATCTGCGAGCTGTCCATAGACGACGCCCTGGAGCTTTTCAAGGGGTTCAACCTTACGGCCAAGGAGATGCATATAGCCCTGAACATCTTCAAAGAGATCAAGGCACGGCTGCAGTTCCTGCAGGACGTTGGCCTGAATTACCTAAGCCTGGCCCGCAGCGCGGTAACGCTGTCGGGTGGGGAAGCGCAACGCATACGACTGGCAACTCAGATCGGTTCTGGTCTGCAAGGGGTGTTGTATGTGCTGGACGAACCCTCTATCGGCCTGCACCAGCGTGATAACGAACGCCTCATCCGCACACTAAAGCACCTGCGTGATATTGGCAACAGCGTGTTGGTGGTAGAACACGACGAAGAGACCATTCGTACGGCGGACTACCTGTTGGATATCGGACCAGGGGCCGGCATCCATGGAGGAGAAGTGGTAGCTGTTGGGACTCCGGACGACGTCGCGAAGAGCAAGAACAGCATTACGGGGGAATATCTGCGGGGAGATAAGGAGATAGCCGTGCCCAAGAAGCGGCGGGCGGGCAACGGCAAGGCCTTGGTTATAAAAGGTGCGCGCGAAAACAACCTGAAGAATTTAAACGTCACGATACCGCTTGGTCAGCTCGTTGTGGTCAGCGGCGTTTCCGGTTCGGGCAAATCGAGCCTCATCAACGACATTTTGGCCAAGGAGTTATCCGCCAGATTACACCGCGCAAGTACGGTGCCTGGCCGCCATAACGATATCGAGGGTATCAAAGAGTTAGACAAAGCCATCATCATTGACCAATCACCAATTGGGCGCACACCGCGCTCGAATCCGGCCACCTACACCGGACTATTCACGCCTATCCGCGAGTTGTTCGCTACCATGCCGGAAGCCAAGGTCCGTGGCTATAGCCCAGGCCGCTTCAGTTTCAATGTCCGCGGTGGCCGCTGCGAAAATTGTTCGGGCGACGGCATTATCAAGATAGAAATGCATTTTTTGCCTGACGTCTATGTGAACTGTGAGGTTTGCAAGGGAAAGCGCTACAACCGCGAAGCGCTAGAAATCCATTACAAGGGCAAGTCAATAAGCGATGTGTTAGAGATGACATGTGAAACGGCTTTAGAGTTCTTTGGCAACTTGCCGTCCATTGCCCGCAAACTTCAAACTATGGTAGATGTTGGTCTTGGTTATGTAGCCTTAGGACAACCGGCCACTACTTTATCAGGCGGGGAAGCGCAGCGTATCAAGCTGGCTTCCGAACTATCCCGACGCCCCACTGGCCGTACTTTGTACATTTTGGACGAGCCGACCACCGGCCTGCACATGGCCGACGTACAGAAACTGCTTGAGGTACTCCACGCTCTGGTAGATGCCGGTAACAGCATGATTGTAATCGAGCACAACCTGGATGTAATCAAATCGGCGGACCATCTTATAGATATGGGGCCAGAAGGGGGCGACGCTGGCGGCGAAGTGATAGCCGAAGGCACCCCTGAAAAAGTCGCCAAAAACACAAAAAGCTATACTGGACAGTATCTACAAAAAATGCTATAAATATATTTATGAACGATGCAATCGCTTCGGCTTATCATGAAGCTTTAGTTGTGCCCACCGATCGAGAATGCCTACACCAGCTTGGGGCGGAGTACATTGGCGCATTACTGGAAGGAGACACGCGACAGGCGTTACGACTCGCAAAGGTTCTTATCGTATTTGCCATAGAGGAAGCTAAGAAGCAAACGGATAGACCCGCTCACGATGCATGGCCTCCGGTTCTTAGTGAAATTATGCCTGACGTTTTAAGGCCTCGTCCTGACGAAGAGAAAACGAGACTAATGACTCACGATCTTGTCCATCTAGATATATCTGAAGCTGATGCTCGTAGAAAAGGTAGGACTGCTCTTAGCTCTGTTACATCTGTTAGTCGAAGAGACGTGGGCAGTCTTGCAGAATGGCTGGTGACCGGTAGAATCTTAGTAGATGGAGAACCCCTAGAGCTTTAAATTAAGATTTACGCTAATACTAGTCTATTTTTTTGTTGAGGAAGATATTTCTTAGAAAAAGGCGCAACCGTGCAAATAGGCGTTGCCGGGTGTCTTTGTCCTTCATCAGGTGACCAAGAGCTAGCATAAAACTTCCTACGACCACGCCTATTAGCACCAGCTCGATGTATTTATCAAGGTGCGGTATGCGCTTACCCAGCCAGTAACCAAGCAGTGGCATCAGGGTGCCCCATAACAGGCCGCCAAATACGTTGAAGAACATGAACCGTCGGCGGGGCATCTTGCCGACGCCAGCGACAACCGGGGCAAAGGTGCGGACCATCGGAACGAAGCGGGCAATAATTATGGTCTTGCCTCCATGCTTATCATAGAACTGCTGAGCCCGCTCTATGTGATCGCGATGGAACAAAATGCCTTCCTCTTTCTTAAAGATACGCTTGCCACTGCGCCTGCCGATGCTGTAGCCCACATTGTCACCGATGATTGCAGCAAGTACTACGACCACCATCAACCAAACCAGGCTGAAACGTCCTTGCGAGGCAGCCAGACCGGCGCCAAATAACAGCGTATCGCCCGGCAGAAAAAAGCCTACTAGTAATCCCGATTCCGCGAAAATGATAAATCCTATCAGCAGCAGTCCACCACCTCGGATAATGCTATCAACGTCAAACATACAGCTACAGCCTACATGGTTTGGCGCGCTAACTCCAGTCAGGTATGGCGATTCAAAAACCGGGGATTTGTTTTTAGCGGGCTTTGACCTCTTAAGATGTGATATACTGGTAAAAAGTATAAGGAGTGAGCGCTTTTTAATTATGTCTGATAATTTGACATTGAGTCTTGAAACCCGAACAACTTTGCGTAAAGGCCTTGCCCGACTACGTAAGGATGGGCAAGTGCCGGCGGTCATACATGACCACGGCAAAGATTCGGTACACGTAACCGCGTTGTATATAGATATGCTTAAGACTTATAGGCAAGCCGGCAAGCATCACCCATTGTCGCTGAATGTAGGTTCTAAGAAATATATGGCGATGATTAAGGACGTGGATTTTGAGCCGCGCAAGCAAATACTGCGCCATGTTGTCTTTAATGCTATCAAGGTGGATGAAGAAGTAGAAACAGAAGTGCCGATTGCATTCGTTGAAGACGTGGAGATACCGGCAGAGAAGGCAAGCCTGATGGTTCTGAAGCAGCTGGATCATGTTCAGATAAGGGCTTTGCCGCATAATCTGGTAGATGAATTCCTGGTGGATCCTTCAACGCTAGCTGAAGTAGGCGACAGACTGACTGTGGCGGATTTGAAGACACCACCTGGCGTGACAATACTTACAGAACCAGAGACCCAGATCGCCATCGTAGAAATGCCCAAAGACCAGATTGCTGAAGCGGATGCCGCTGCAGCCGATCTGGCCGCCGACCAAGCTGAACCAGAAGCCGCCAAGGTAGAAGCCGAACAAGGCGAGGACACTGATCAAGCAGTCCAAGACAAAGAAGATCAGCCCGGCGGCCAAGCCCAGGACGAACCTAAAGAATCATAACCTGGAGTTCGGATAAAATCCGATACTATTCTTCTAAGAACCCGCCGCTTTGGTGGGCCCACAATTCAGCATATTTGCCGCCACGAACCAACAATTCCTTATGGCTGCCCTGTTCAACTATTTTTCCATCATCCAGCACAATTATCCGATCCATCTTCTGAATCGTACTCAAGCGGTGCGCAATAACTAAAGCGGTGCGACCCTCCATCAGTTTCCATAAGGCATCCTGGATCAGCTTTTCGCTCTCGCTATCCAGTGAGCTTGTAGCCTCATCAAGCACTAGGATAGGGGCACGCTTAAGCATAGCGCGAGCAATCGCAATTCTCTGTCGTTGGCCACCGGACAGCTTGACGCCACGCTCACCAACTAGCGTCTCATATTGTCGAGGAAGGCGTTCAATAAATTCGTGGGCATGGGCCATCTTTGCCTTTTCTATGACCTCCGAATCGGAAGCGGACGTATTTCCATACCTGATGTTTTCAGCCAGACTCCTATGGAACAACAGGGGTTCTTGGGGGACATAGGCTATATGTTCCCTTAGATTATCTTGTCTAATATGTGCTATATCCTGTCCATCGATCATGATTTTTCCGGAGTCTAAATCCATGAACCTCAGCAATAGCTTGGTAAGCGTCGTTTTCCCGCTGCCTGAATGCCCAACCAGTCCTATTTTTTCACCTGGTTGTATATACAGGTTGAAATCCTGGAATAAAATATTCTCTGAATCTGATTGGTCTCCTTCATGGGTGAAGTGAATGCTGTTGAAAACTATCCCACCGTCCTCTATTCTTGCAGGTTCGGGAGCGTCCGGATCTTTTACGCTGGACTCTTCCGAAAGCGTCAGTATAGCTTCCTGAGCATCACCAATGGAGCGATTGAAATTCTTCAAAGTGCTAATGCTGAACTCAAATAATCGGTCAGCTATAACGATCGAATATGTAAGCATCAGAAAAATCGTTGCAATATCGAAGTCATAGATTGCAACGGCAACCACAGACAGAGTAATGGCCATGATTTGTACGGAAGCCGTGATCGATGAAGCGAAAAGATCTCGCTTTATGGATGACCACATAACATCAAGACTACGTTGCTTGGTATATTCTGCCGATTCCGCGAACCTGATCTCTTCAGATCTGATTGCAGAAAAGCTTTTTATGGCCATTACATTAGTGACCGCGTCTGCCAAGTAGCCCGTTGTTCTATTCTGGGCATCAGCTTCCACAGCCGACAGTTCACGAACTCGGCGACTTAGCATAATAGTCCCACTGACGAATAACACTGAAAAAATTATCAATAGCCATACAAAAGTCGGTGCCCTACTATATAGGGTTGCTGAAATAAAAATGAAGGATATTAGAAGCGCATAGAGCTGATATATGATCGTATCTGACAGCCTGATGAATGAACTTACAAATTTGGTCGTACGGGATACCAGGGAACCCCCGAAATTATTGGCATGAAAGTCGGTGCTCAGATCCACGAGTTTATTGAACATAGTCTGGTACAGGTCACGAACTACTGAGCTCTCCAACTGCCAGTTGAAGTAATTGGAGATACGGAACATTATGACACCGCCGCCAATCACAGATAATGCGTACAGAATCATAGGACTACCGAAACTTCTCCAAACGTCCCCTTTTACAAAATCTCCATCTACCAACCTATCTAAGATGCTCGCAGCTATTATCGGGGGTATAAGGCGAAATAATAAAACACCCATTAGCTGAGCTGTTAAGAGCCCAATCAGATAAAAGGGATACTTGGAAACATGTTGCCAATAGACAATCAAAGTCTGTTTAGTGGTATTACCAGTATGTTTTTTCATGAGCGGAAGCCTCCGAGCTCCGCGTTATTTAATGATTAGTTTGAAAACAATAAAGATTTATAATTTTTATTTGATTAAGGATGTGGTTTCTTAAGCCACTAGGGCAGTATTCGAATAAAAGTGTGAGAATATGCCTGTAAACATTCTTTGCCTGCCCTTTCCTTTAATTTGATGACAATTTTACAATTATATCACATCTGTCAACTGCATTTCAATTAGGGGCGAAATGTGCAAACCATGACTCGGACGATTATCCCTTATAATGAATTGATATGATTGCACTTAAAAGAGGTGAACAAACTCCAGGATACGTGCCGGACTTTATGGCTAACTCTATTAGAGATGTGGATTTCAAACTGCTGGCTAAACAAGGGATTAAGTTCGTGGCGTTCGATGCAGATAGTACATTAGTGCCATCCAGAGGCATAGAAATCTCACCAGAGACCTTAAAGTATTTGCGCCGACAAAAAAAGCTTTTCAAAAAATGGTGTATAGCCAGTAATAGAATAACTAACGACCTGCGGCCTTTAGCCGATAGCATTGACGCTACCGTCGTGCGGGCAACATGGACTATCCGTAAACCGCAGCGGCGGTTCTTTCGCTGGGTTTTGCGTCACCTAGGGGCTACATCCGCGGAAACCGTGATGATTGGTGATAAACTTGTAGCCGATATTTGGGGTGCCAAGCGGTCCGGCCTCATGACAGTCTGGGTAGAGCATTTAGGGAAGGACATAATCTCTGACCGTGTCATTCGCTTACGACAACTCGAGAAGCGACTATTGAAGCGATTTATTTCATAGAAAACAATAAAATTTACATATAATAAATAACATTGACAAATATTCACGGTGCTGATAAGATGATATAAACATTTGGGGATAGTGACCGGAGGAGAGGAACGGCCAGTTGTGGCTGTTTCTGTTCGATAATTTGCACAGGTTCTCGAATGTAACATAGACCTTAATGATAGGGATTGTTCAGTGCAGTTCAATATCAAAAGGTCATTCATAGCCTTAAGGCTGAAGAAGGGGGTGTTATGCACCCAGCAAAAACTGCCACAGGTATAAGGTTGCAGAATGCACAATACAAGGCCCTGCCTCAAACCCAGATCGTGGATATTGTTACCAATAAAGGTCATGATGCGTCGCTGGTAACTGAAGAAGGTACATTGGGTGTGATGCGTGCTCAGCTGGATGATGGGGCGTCTCGTATCCGAATAAGTGATAGGAGCCAGCAAAATTTCCATGACTTAGTAGCGGCTTGGGCGGCCGCAGCAAGTTTATCAAAAGAGCCCTCTTTGAATGATGCTGGACGTGTGCCGGACTCTAATAGTGCGGAGGCGTCTCTTGGGCAATTTGCCGACATACCAAATCTAACTGTTCGTGAGAGGATAGCTCAGCTTTGGCGGGAGAATAGTGAAAGATTTGGCAACATGTTGGGTGCGGCTCCAAAGGTAGGGGCGCTAGCATTAGCAGCTACAGTAACGTTCATATTGACAACTGGCGATAGCGATACGGTGGCTTCTGCTGCCAGTAATAATTTTTCTCAGAGGACTGTTAGCGCAGCTTATGGCGGTGCCTTGAACCGGGTTACTAGTCTACCGCTGGCTGATGTGCCTAGTGTTGAATCAGCAAAGGATCAAAACTTAAAAAACTCTATAGAAGTTAGCATACCAGCATCACCGCCAACGGAGCCCAAGCAATCATCCGATACCCGTGCGACTTCAGCTCCCAATACCTCAACCACAATCCTTTCGGTACCTAGAATTAATATCGCTACTACTGTTCCATCAGAGGCTCCCAGAACTTCGCCCATATCCGCAAACGATACTGCGCCAGAGTCGGATATAGCTACTCCGCCTCCTGCCGTCGAATCAACTCCACAACCTCCTCCCGCTGCTCAAGAATCACTGGTTTCTCCTACTCTCTCCCCTGAACATCAAGCCTTGACTGAAGGAAATGTGGGCAAACTCACAAGTATATTAATTGAGAAACTCTTAAATCATCCCAATATAACTGTTTCTCAAGAACATCCCCGTATCAGGCTTTCGCTTGTAAGTGCTATGGAAAATGACGGCGTTACCTTCCTGTATGACACTGATAGCGGGGAAGAGGCTTCCGTTAATCCACTTGTCATCAAAACTATCCTTGATTTAGCTGACTCCGGTTTAGTCTTTAGCTTTAATTCGCTCACTACCTGTAGGTGCCATAAACCAAATAGCGATCATTATGACGGAGCTGCCGCAGACATTACTCCTAATAGTGAAAATTGGAATGAAGCTGAAAGTTTGCTCAGCCAAAGGCCTTATATAAAACAGGTGCTTAGCGAGGGTAACCATCTCCATTTTGCTCAATATAAGGTTAGTCTCGAGGAGTTGCAGAAACTTTTTGGACTAGCCACTAGCGCATAAATACACTAACTTTTAGCTCTGAGTTACATCATTTGTCATAATGTTTATATGGTCGTAAAAAAACTTCAAGATAAATTAGCCGTTTTGCCTAAAGGCCCGGGGGTGTATTTTCATAAAAATGTTCGGGGGGATATTATTTATATCGGCAAGGCGGCGGTACTTAGGAACCGGGTGAGGCAGTATTTTCAACAGAGCCGCAACCGCGACCCAAAAACTGAAGCGCTGGTTGCCGAGATTGTCGATGTGGATTGGATGATCGTCGAGAGCGAGATTGACGCATTGTTCTTGGAAGCAGAAATGGTCCGCCGCTACCTGCCGCCATATAACATTCTGTTGCGTGATGACAAGAGCACCTCTTATGTCCGAATATCTTATAACAGCCAGCATCCTACAGTGACCATGACGCGTAGGCCTATGTATGACGGCGCAGAATTTTTTGGGCCTTACTTTAGTACGGAGAGCCTCCGCAGGGCTCTGAAATTTCTTCGACGGCCATTTCCCTATTCAACTCATACTGGTCCTATTCCCAAGCGTGCTTGCCTGCAGAGCCATCTCGGCTTATGCCCTGGTATTGAAGAAGACAAGACAAGTATGGAAGATTACCGCGCCAATCTGAAAAAACTCAAGCAGTATCTAAAAGGCGAACGTGTCCAACTGATTAAGGAAATTGAGCGGGAAATGAAAGTTTGTGCCAAGGCCGAAGATTACGAGAAAGCCGCGACTGCCAGAAACCAGCTGTTCGCGCTCCAAAGTCTTAGCAAGCAAATAATATTCTCAGATAAAGAGTTTCTGGATATTAGTAAGGACCAAGGCCTAAGTGGACTTTCCGAATTACTCGCGCTTGAGAAAATTCCTCGTAGGATTGAGGGTTACGACATAAGCCATATGCAGGGCACAGATAATGTAGCTAGTATGGTCGTCTTTACCAACGGTATTCCAGAAAAGGCAGCTTATCGCAAGTTCAAGCTACGCGTGCCTGGAAATGATGATTTCGCCCACATGCACGAAGCAGTGAGCCGACGATTAAGCGAGAAAAACCGCGAGGCATGGGGCATGCCCGATCTGCTGCTGATAGATGGCGGCAAAGGACAATTAAGCGCCGCCATCAGGGCGCGCGATGAAGCTGCGGTTAAAATTCCCATCATTGGTTTGGCTAAACGCGAAGAAGAAATCGTCGTACATCAAGCAAGGTCGCTTGTTGCTGCTCAAACCTCACTTATTCAGAAAGCGAATGCCGTCACCACACTTAGTGACGAATTCATGACGATCCTTTTGCCTAAAAGTTCTCATATAGTAAAGCTTCTTCAGCGTATACGGGACGAATCGCATCGCTTTGCTGTCAGTTATCATTCAATTTTGAAAACAAAACGTCAGACTGCCAGCATCCTGGATGATATCCCTACCATCGGACCGGCAACCCGTAAAAAATTATTACGTACTTTCGGTTCGATGAAAGGGGTTATGCAAGCCCGCCAAATGGAACTGGAGAAATTGCTAGGAATAAAAAAGGCTACGATTCTCCGCCAATACCTACGGGCCTATCAGAAGCCCGGTGGCTACGCATGACGCGGCCACCAAAACACCCTATAATCAGGCGCATTATGAAGCTGATATTAATATTGATCCTTCTTTTGGTAGTTGTTGAGGGCATAAATCTGTTGAAACTTCAGCGCCAGCGATCGCGATATAGCAATTACTGGCTGGCTCAGGCTAATACCCCTATCCCGCCGAATGCATTAATATATGTGGCATTAGGTGATTCTACAGCACAGGGTATCGGAGCAAGTAGGCCACAAAAAGGCTATGTGGGACTATTGACGGAAAAGCTCAAAGAAAAAAACGGACGTCCTGTCCACGTTACTAATTTAAGCTCAACAGGAGGGCGGTTGCAGGACATTTTAGATAAGCAGCTACCGGAACTAAAGAAATTAAATTTGCAACCGGATACTGTAGTGACGCTAGCTATTGGGGCTAATAATATCCGTTCTTATGATGAAGAGGATTTTAGACGGAACATGGAAGAAATAATTACACAGTTGCCGAAGCAAGCAATAGTGGCCGATATACCTTATTTTGGAGGTGGACGGGCAAACAGCGGTGAAGTAAACGCCACTAACGCCAGCGCTATCACCTCGGAACTGGCTGCAAAACATCATATTAAACTAGCGCGCGTGCATGACTCAACTAAAGCAAGCAATAGTTGGCTAAACTATGCCGCTGACTTTTTCCATCCGAATGACCGCGGATACCACCCATGGTTCGAGGCTTTCTGGTTGGTACTAGAAAAGGATCCGGTATGAAATCTTACTTCAATAAAGAGTTTTTCGTAAGTAACCGTCGACACCTACGCGAGCTATGTAAAGAGACCGATTTGATTATTGTGACAGCCAATGCTTTGCTACAGCGTAACAGCGATAATACTTATCGCTTCCGCCAAGACAGTAATTTCTGGTATCTGACTGGTATTGAGACAAATGAGGCTATTTTAGTGATTAGTAGAAATAAAGAATACATTATCTTGCCAAACCAAGAGCACTATCAGAGAATTTTTGATGGGCCCATACTGGAAAAAGAGGTTACATTAAAGTCCGGCATAGAAGATGTTGTGGCCGAAAAGGATGGCTGGAGGAGTTTAAAAGCCACATTAAAGCGCAAAAAACATGTTGCCACCATAACTCCATCTCCGGCTTATATCGATCATTATAAATTTTATACAAATCCGGCTCGGGCCAACCTTGTTCAAAAAATCCAGGCAATTAACCCAAACATTGCAATTGTAGATATACGTCCGCACCTGACTGATATGCGTATGATCAAGCAAGCACCAGAGCTGAAAACCATAAATGCTGCTATTGCTATAACCAACCAAACACTTAAGGAAATTAAGCAGAATCTAGCCAGGTATGTCTATGAATATGAGATAGAGGCGGATCTGACCTATGGCTTTCGGAGACGTGGAGCACATGGCCATGCTTTTCATCCTATAATAGCGGGCGGCAAGAATGCATGCATACTTCATTATTTTGCCAATAGTGACAACTTAAAGGCCGCCCGATTCGTATTATTTGATGTTGGAGCAGAGCTTGACAACTATGCAGCCGATATAAGCGCTACCTTTTGGTCAACCATACCCACAAAACGTGAAACTGAGGTATATGAAGCCGTACTAGCAGTCCAGACTTACATCTATAGTGTTATGAAGCCAGGCGCACTAATTAAAGAATACGAGAAGCAAGTAGAACAATTCATGGGCGAACAGTTATATAAGCTAGGACTGATAAAGACGATGGAACGTGAGGCGATACGGCAATATTTCCCGCATGCCGCGTCACATCATTTAGGCTTGGATGCCCATGACATTGCCGATTATAAAAGGCCGTTAGAGCAAAATATGGTATTGGCGGCGGAAGCTGGCATTTATATTCAGGAGGAGGGTATAGGCGTACGGATAGAGGATAACGTGGCGATCACCCAAACCGGCAATAAAATATTAAGTGCCGACTTGCCGCGTGCTTTAGCTTAACCTACAATAATCTTTAGAAATTATGAAAAGGCCATTCAGTCGATTTATTGTGCGTTGGTTTGTATGCTCTTTGGGGCTATGGATAGCTGCCGGCCTATTAGGCGAGCGTATTACTTACAACAGCCAAATTGGCGTTATAATCGTTTCTGGACTGCTACTAGCCCTCATAAATACAGTAATCAAGCCCGTGGTGATTATTTTGTCTTTGCCGGCCATTTTGTTTTCGCTAGGATTGTTCATGATAGTTATAAATGGACTAATGGTGCTACTTGCCAGCAAGCTCTATACAGACCTTCAAGTAACAAACTTTGGGGCCGCAATAGTTGCGGGTATGATTATCGGCCTGGTAAACTATCTAGTGACGACTATATTGGAGGATATTGAGTGAGTATATTTAACTATATCGCAATAGGTTCGATGATATTTATGACCATACTGATATTGATGCAGACGCGCGGAGCGTCGCTTGGAGCAGGTTTAGGTGGCGGTGGCGAGGTCAATACAGTGCGGCGCGGATCCGACAAGTCCATACACCAACTTACCGTTATCGTGGCGTTTGTATTTTCTGTTTCGCTACTCCTTGGCGTAATTGCCTAATTCAGTGAACAGAGAACAGAGAACAGAGAACAATAAGGATGTCTTTGAGCGTAGTTGCTCACTGCTAGTTGCAACCGGAGGTTACCAGTGATTGGTCGAACCTTAAAAATGCGATGGCGGCGGAAATTCCGGCGCCAGAAACGACAGATGGAAGACCTAAGCTTTCAGGCTGAAGTATTAGCCGAAAGACACTTATTCAAGCGACTTAATAGATTGTTAATAGTTCGTCGTTTCGCATTTGGTTGGGTACTGCTGTGTTGCCTACTTATAACGGGGCTTATACTGCAGACCACCGCACTTAGCCAACATTACCAGGAACTCAAGCCGGCACCTGGCGGCATCTATAGCGAAGGAATGATAGGCACATTTACGAACGCCAATCCGGTTTATGCGGTTAGTAGTGTGGACAATGCTGCTTCCCGTTTACTTTTCGCAAGCCTATTCAAGTACGACAATAGTAATCAGCTTATTGGTGATCTGGCAGAAAAGTTCACGGTGGACGAAAAAGGATCGCAATATGCGGTTACGCTACGCGATAATCTGCTTTGGCATGACGGTAAGCCGTTGACAGCAGATGACATTATATTTACCTATACCGTTATACAGAATCCAGACGCCAAGTCACCACTGTTCACGAGTTGGCAAGGCATAAAAGTGTCGTCACTGGATAAGCGGACGATTATCTTTACCCTGCCGACTGCCCTTAGCGCTTTCCCTTACTCCTTAGTAAATGGAATTATACCTAAGCATCTTTTGGGTGGCGTGCCTATGTCACAGCTGCGATCGGTCGCCTTTAACACCGCTAGTCCCATTGGAGCAGGACCCTTCAAATGGGAGGCGGTAGAGGTGAGCGGTACTACTCCCGCAACACGTGAACAGCGCATAGCTTTCATACCTAACGAGCATTATCACAGCGGACCGCCTGCCTTGAGTCGTTTTGTTATCCGTACGTTTGTAGAGGAAGGCCGTTTATTGGAATCATTCAAAAAAAGAGAGCTAAATGGGATAGCCGGTCTGGATTCAATGCCAGACGAACTTAACAACGACGCGTCTATAAACGAATACAATGCGCCAATTACAGGTGGAGTTTTTACATTCTTTAAAAACACCCACGAGATACTAGGTGATGCCGGGGTTCGACGCGCACTGGTTATGGCATCGAATACCAACGAAATTATTAGCGGCATCGGATACCCCGTAATTCCATTAAGACAAGCCTTGTTGGAAAGCCACGTTGGTCACACTAAAGAATTAGTGCAATTTTCTCAAAATATACCCGAAGCTAATAAATTGCTTGATGAATCTGGTTGGAAGACAGACGCGGATGGCATTCGCAAGAAAGCCGGAAAACCCCTAGCATTTAGACTTTATTCGCAAAATACCAGCGAATATACTTTCGTAACCCAAGTCTTGCAAAAGCAGTGGCGAGCTGTGGGTGCTAACGTTGAAGTGTTACTTCAACCCGAAAGCGATCTCCAAACAACAATTGGTTTTCATAACTACGATGCCCTTCTGTATGGAATCTCTCTCGGCAATGACCCAGATGTATTTGCGTATTGGCATAGCTCTCAGGCAGATTTACGTTCCAGGACTCGTCTTAACTTCTCGGAATACAAATCGATTCCTGCTGATAGGGCGCTAGAGGCAGGTCGTACCCGTTCTGACGGCCAAGTCAGGGCTATCAAATACCGGCCATTCCTGGAATCGTGGCGTAACGATGCTCCGGCTTTAGCCCTTTACCAGCCACGATTCTTATACGTCACGCGCGGACAGGTATTCGGCTTAAACCCTCAAGTACTAAACACCGGCACCGATCGTTATAACACGGTGGACGAATGGATGATCCGCCAAGCTAAGGCCAATAGATAGATTGGAAGAAACATAAAAATAATTTTTCGCAAAAACCCCTCATTACTAATAGTAGATAATAATAAGACTAGCGTTTGGAGGTAAATGCTAGAAATGGTTGCGGATGCCTTAGGAAGACGACCTAGTTTAATATATTAGATGCTTCTGGATTAGAATATGGCTATGCAGTCAAATATCAAAAAACTGTATATCAGCAATTTTCTTACGGGTATTGTCTTTTGGTACGCCATCGAGAAACTATTCATGCAGTCCATTGGTATTAACGCATTCGGTATTGCCGTTAATGCCGTTATATTTTTGCTAATTACTGTAATATTTGACGTTCCTTCTGGGGTTCTGGCTGATAAATGGAGACGCAAGTATACTTTGGTGCTTGCAATGCTGTCATTGGCACTCAGCAGCCTTACTCTGGGCACGAGCAATTCGTTTCCTATATATCTATTAGGGACAGCTTTTTATGGTGGATATATAGTCCTTACCTCCGGAACTTTCCAGGCAATGATGTATGACTCGTTAGCAGAGATAAACAAACAAAACCACTACGATAAACACCAAGGTCGCTCATACGGACTATTTTTAATAGGCATTGGTTTAAGTTCTTTGGCGGGAGGCTATATAGCCCAATACATTGGCTTAAGGGAAACATATCTTCTATCGCTGGTTCCAGCAGGAGTTAATATTCTTTTATTACTATCCACCAATGAACCTAGTTTTCACAAGGAAACTTTTGATTCAAAAATATGGTCTCATATTAAAGCAAGTGCGAAAGTCATAACTTCTCAACCAATAGTGTTTCACCTTGCTTTGTTCCTGGTGGTGGGTGGGATGCTCAGAAGTACACAAAATGAATTCGGCGGTCTTTACTATATCGGCCTAAGTTTATCTGCTGTGGCAATGGGGTATGCTAACGCAGGTAAGTGGATTTCTGGTGCTATCGGGCAATTCGTTGCTCCTTATATTGGACGGAAAAGAGCCTTTACTCTATTGCCTTGGTTCTTTGGGGTATTCTTGGCTTTCTCGGTAATCACAAACGCTAGCGGGATTATATTTTTCTTTTTGGCTTCGGCGCTCTTTTCGATAGCATCTAATCAAGCAGAGGCGACAGCACAGGGGATGATACCGTCAGGGTTACGGGCAACTACAATTTCTCTGACTAGCTTTGCCACTAATGTCATAATGATTCCACTGAGTCTGCTGTTTGGCTGGCTGACACAACAGTATAGTGCCTTCAAGGCTTATCAGGTATTTGCTATTATCGGCTTAGTGTATTTGATCATTTGGTTTATGAGTGGCAGGAAAGAGATGTTGCGAGCGACTAAGCAAGCATTTGAACCTGCGAGTTTGATCAAGTCAGTAAAATGAGCAATGTTGAAGTAGATCGATTCTTAAGTTAATTTTACTTTTGGATTCCTCTTCTGGAGCCTCTTCCTGGTGCGGATGAGAGGACTTGAACCTCCACGAGATTGCTCTCACTAGCTCCTGAAGCTAGCGCGTCTACCATTCCGCCACATCCGCGTGAACATGTCCGTTATTGTACTACATGAACTGAGTTATAACTCCCGCAATGTGGTATGATGGGGGCTAGAAATTACTAATGCTTATACGAGGCTGAACTAGAAAAATCTAAAATGAGTAAAGTCGCGCATTATTTGCAGGAACATCTGGTTGGAGAGGTGATTACTTCAGCCGATGCGCGTAAATATTTCTCCACTGATGGCAGCGTATTTACAGTAACGCCAGCCATTGTTGTATATCCGCGGAATGAAAATGATGTTCGGAAGGCGGCACGGTTCGCCTGGCAACTGGCGGAACGCGGACGCGTTATCCCTATTACAGCAAGGGGATCAGGGACAGACCAAGGTGGCGGTTCACTGGGAACAGGAATCATGCTGGTATTCCCAGCACATATGAACAAGGTACTGGAACTGGACAGCAAGACGGGTGTGGTAACAATTGAACCCGGAATTAATTACGGCAAATTGCAGCAAGCATTGCATACTCACGGTCGCTTTCTGCCGCCCTTCCCATCATCTATTGAGTATTGTACGGTCGGTGGCGCTATAGCTAATAACGCGGGCGGCGAAAAAACTATTAAATATGGTAATACGCGTGATTTTGTCAGCAGCCTTAGGGTAGTACTGGCTAACGGCGAAGTCATCGAGACTAAGCGTATAGGCAAAAGAGAGCTCAATAAAAAGCTGGGACTATCTACCCTTGAGGGCGAAATTTATCGTGGTTTGGACGCATTAATAGAAGAAAACCGTGATTTTGTTGATTCGACGGCGCTGAACGTTACCAAAAATTCTGCCGGTTATGATTTAGCGGACATTAAACGTAAGGACGGCTCGTTTGACCTTACGCCACTCATAGTTGGCTCTCAGGGAACGCTGGGCATAGTTACTGAAGCAGTCATAAAGACCGAACCGCATAATCCCAATAGCACGCTCATAGCTGCCTTCTTCGATGATATTCGGATTGCCGAACAGGCAGTGATGGAAATTCGCGGCCTGCACGACATGCCCAGTGCAATCGAACTTGTAGACGAGAATCTACTTAATTTTATCGACGAGCATCATCCGAACCAACTTAAGGGCATAATCGAGAAACCGTTCCATAAACTGATTATCCTCATAGAGTTCGACAATATTAGCGACCGTTTGCAAAAACGTCTAGTCAAGAAGGCTACTAAAATTCTTAACCGATACGACGTCACTTACCAGGTCGAGACTGAAGATCATCTGAAAGAACAGCTTTGGAAAATACGCCATTCAGCGGCTGCAGTTATCTCTCATACAGAGGGGAACACCAAGGCGCTTCCAATAATAGAAGATGGTGTAGTACCCGTTGAGCGGTTCCATGACTACATTCAGGGTGTATATGAGCTCTTCAAGAAGTATAATCTGCGTGTGGCCATATGGGGACATGCCGGCAATGCCAATCTGCACATGCAGCCGTTCTTGGACTTATCCCAGGTTGGGGACCGTCAAAAAATCTTCCGGATAATAGACGATTACTACACAATGGTGATTGGTATGGGCGGCAGCACTAGCGGCGAGCATAATGACGGCCGACTAAGGGCCCCTTATCTGAAGGCGCTATATGGGCCAGATGTGTATCAACTGTTTCAAAAGGTGAAGCAGATTTTTGACCCTTACCGCACACTTAATCCGGGTGTGAAGATTGACGTAGCGCTAGATGATATAAAGCCTTTACTCAGAAATGAGTACTCCATGGATCATTTGTATGACCACATGCCGAGGTCATAAATCATATGCCTTTTTCTTATTATGATGTCGTTGGAGGTATAGGGGCGTCCCTAATCCTGCTTGGTTTCTATCGTACTAGCATAGGCCGATGGACCAATAAATCTTTCTGGTATGAGCTGGACAACATGGTTGGCGCGTTCCTGTTGGTGATTTATAACCTCAACCGCGGAGCGCATGTTAGCTTGGTGCTGGATACAATCTGGGTAATAGTAGCCTTGCGTGGCATCACATCAATCGCCGAACGCCGCAAAGGACGCAAGAAGAGCGAGGGTTGATTGAAATTTTTTACTGCTGAACGTATGCTTATAAAGCAAAAAACTGTTCTGCGCGAGTGGTGAAATTGGTAAACACGCAGCCTTGAGGTGGCTGTGCCGTAAAAAGCTTGGAGGTTCAAGTCCTCTCTCGCGCACCAAAGGCCATCATCTGTTATACTCGGGTATGCCGAGTATGTTTAGGGCGCTTAGCTCAGTTGGCTAGAGCATCTCGTTTACACCGAGAGGGTCGGGGGTTCGAGTCCCTCAGCGCCCACCAATTCATGAGCCAGTTATTGAAGTGGCTTTTGAATTGGTCATGCGGTGGGCTTGAGTTCCCGACTCTAGGGTCGGGGTGAGAAATGCCAGCGGCATTTCGCAAGGCAACTTTTCAGATTTTGAACTTGTTCAAGGTATGAAAATTGCGGGTCTGCTGAAAGTAGGTCGAGTCCCTCAGCGCCCACCAGGAATTACAGTTGTGTAACTTAAAGCCTCTCTAACAGAGGTCTTTTTATGCCGATTGCTCGGTTACCTTTACTAGCTTTCTATGGTCTAGCACTACTGGTAGGGGGTGGTTTGAAAGCTGTCCTGTTTAACCTTTTGCAGGATCCCAATAATCGTACTCATGCTTGCATAAGCCGCCATATTTGGCACAATGGAGGGTAATAACTGGGAGTAGGGAGCTATGCAATGATGCAGATCCAGATATAGGAGCAGAAAGTGGCGAGCATCAACCAAGACCAATTGGTTGGAATGAGGCGGCAATTCTTGCTATAGGTAGCGAGCGGGGTCTTACGGATAGCGGTCTTATAACGGATACCGAAATATTGGCGGGGCAGCACGGGCTGTCCAGTGACGATCCCGACGTAAGTGCGGCTGGGGCTTTGGACTGGGCGCGCGCCCAAGGTTATGCTGCTTTTGAGGACGGCCAATGGGTGCTTACGGAGGAAGGCAATGCCGTACTTACAGAAATCATTGGGCAGGATTTGACGGGCGTTGAGGAGCAACCGACTGATTAGGGGTAAATAATGTCACGTTTGAGGTGAGCTACTACTGTGGTTACAAATTGATATTGTTTACAGAAATACAGTTTGACAGATATTTAAATTGCTGTATAACTTAAATCTGAATTTTAAGGGTTTAAAATGCTATCCGCTGAGAACGTAAACATAATTGTGGCAAAAACGGCTGGAGACTATCAGTGCGCTGATAAATTTCGCGAGCTTCAAGATGGTTCTTACTCCAACAAGCCGGTTATATGGACTTTACTCGACAGGCTCTGTGGAGAGCTTGACGCTGCCATTTTTGATTACGATCAGGAACTTGCGTCACAATTTGGGTTAGAATTGCAGGCTGATGTGTTCGCGGAACCACTGGAGTATTCCTCGACCAGGCAGCGAAGTACTGATGGGCAACTAGGCTCTTTAATAGAGGCAGACCATACAGTTGTTACACACGACAGCGTGGTTCAGGAGCATGCTAAAGTAGCTCCCTCAGATACTACGATTTATATGTCAGAAGTATCTGGTGTTAATATAGAAGAAGGCGACGTCGCGTTGGGTTCATTATTTGTAATGCGTAGAAGGTCAGGAAGTGGACCTTTTATTGAGCGAGGATTTTCTTGCATGGTTGATCCGGGAAGATCCTTTATAAGTGTGGTGCGTCTTCCTGAGATAGTCTTTTCTGCCCCTACTCTTGAAGCAGCTGCATAAGTTGAGTTATTCTTGGGAGAGATTATCACTATGTAATTTTTATCACTATGTTTTTTGAGTTGTTCGGGGTAATGTAATCACAAAGGAGAAATCAAATGGCTGCACAGGAGTATCTTAAGATTGCGGCGGCAAACCTGCGTAAGGCGATTGAAGATCAACGGCGCGAGATAGCTAATCTGCGCAGCAACAAGGAAAGCCAAGGGCGTGATATTGACGTTCGTTACCTTCAATTAGGCGCGGCAATAAGTGATCGTGAAAAGAGACTTCAAGGAAGCGAAGATGACACTGAAAAGTCCAGGATCCGAACTGAAACACAGGATATGCAGCGGCAACTGATGATACTTAAATCGGACAAGAGCAAGGTTCAGCAGGAAATCGACGCAAAAATCAAGAGCATCGAAGCTA
>CAZWFS010000003.1:43481-94371 GCA_964633325.1 uncultured Candidatus Saccharibacteria bacterium
AACATCGCTAGTCTGGAGGGCCAAGCCAAAGCCCTCGAGCAACAGGCGGGTATGACGGTAGGGTTGCTTTAAGAAGTGAAGCTTGAACAAGTGGTTAGCTTTGCTTACAATGCAGTAGCTATCTAAGCGGCTCTTTTACTCAGATCGTAAACGCAGAGGCTTGAAAGCGTTTTGGCGAAGCCGAACAAATTTTTATGAGTCCCCGGGGGACATAAGGCTCTTTTACAAATCATTAATTAGTAGAATTACCAGTATGGCTCTTTAGCTCAGTTGGTAGAGCAGAGGCTTGAAGAGCCTTGTGTCCCCAGTTCGAGTCTGGGAGGAGCCACCAGAGAATGTATCTGACTTTCATGGTCAGGTTCATTCTCTGCCTGGATTTATCCAGGGGCTAGAACTGGATAGCTGCGGAGCAGCCAGTTCGGTGAAGCGAAAACTCTCGCAGAAGCTTGCTTCGAGAAAGATTTCGCGGAAAAGGACGAAGTCCGCTGTCCGAGAGTTTTATTACGCGGGTATAGCTCAGTTGTTTAGAGTGAGAACTGCCGGTGGCAGTTTGCAAGGAAGCCTTTCCGATTATCAACTTGTTGATAGTAGAAAAGTTTCGGGGTCGCGGAACGCGACCGTCCTTGCCAGGCCAAGGATGCGCACCTTCATGACTCACTGAACTTTAACAAAATAGTATGACACCATTACGCGGGTATAGCTCAGTTGTTTAGAGCGCGTCCTTGCCAAGGACGAGGCCAAGGGTTAGAGTCCCTTTACCCGCACCAAGTATAAGTATCATCGATAGACCTTTTTACGCGGTCTATTTTCTGCTGATATAATTAACAGTATGACAACTCAACCAACCGGAATAAACGTGGAATCATTTCTTGAGAGTGTAAGCGATAAAAGGCGCGAAGAAGCTCATACTTTAATTGCGATGATGCAAAAAATATCCGGTGAAAAACCGCATATGTGGGGGCCAAGTATTATTGGTTTCGGCACAATGCATTATAAGTATGATTCAGGCCGCGAGGGCGATATGCCCCGGCTTGCTTTTAGTCCGCGTAAAGCTAGTTTAACGGTTTATTTTGAGGGGTTTGATGGATACGCCCATGAGCTGACAGTACTTGGTAAACACAAGCATAGCGTATCCTGTTTATATATAAATAAGCTTGCAGATATTAATCTCAGTATTTTGCGCAAAATGCTCGAGAAATCATTTGCCACCTCTGTTAATTAGGTTCGAGTCCTGCTACTCTATCCATATGAAGCACGTGGAATGCGCTGGCGGAATCGTAGTTAGCATAAATAATAAGGTGTTGGTTGTTACCAATGCAATTGGTTCTAAAACCTTACCTAAGGGGTCACTAGAAGAAGGTGAACAACCGATAGAAGCAGCAAGAAGAGAGATATTAGAGGAAAGTGGCCTTACGCACCTTGATATTAAACAGGAGCTAGGCGTCATTATTCGGCCAGGCTACACAGCCGAGAACGCTGTGACACCATCAGTCATAAAGCACATACATGTCTTTCTGGCCACTACAGACGGATATAGCTCTAGACCCTCAAGTTAAGGACATTCTGCAAGCTGAATGGGTCGACCCTAATAATGTTGCTGGCCAGCTAAGTCGTCCCGAAGAAGCTAAGTTTTTCGAACAGCATCGTCCAGCAATAGAGAATTTGCACTAGAGGCTAAAAGCTTCCAAATGCTTTCTATGTTAACTTTGCTATGATTTAGAAGTGAAAGTTATAAAGAAATCCGACATCGTCAGTTTTTCCAATAGCTCAACCTGCTCAGGCTTTGAATTTGCCTTTGGCGATAAAGACTTGAATGCAGCCGTTGTAACCGTGAATGGTAGGTACCCGGAGAATGGTCATTTGGTTAACGAGGTCTGTAAAGAAATCGCCTATGTATTAAGTGGAAGTGGACTGGTTGGTGTAGATAACACCATACATGAACTAAACCAAGGAGATGCTGTCTTAATAAAGCCGGGCGAAAGGTTTTTCTGGGAAGGCAAAAACCTAGAGATGCTTATGCCTTGTAGCCCAGCTTTCTATCCGCAGCAACATAAAGAAGTATCTTAGGCAGGTGTAACCCCTAGCTCTTACTTGGTTAACACCAGTGTCTTTATTTCACGAGGAGACGAATCGTCGCTTAGTACCGCGGCTCCAAGGCTATGGGGAATAGCGCTATATTATCCCAGATTTTGTGTAAATTTTACCAACTTGCTGCACCAATTTAACCTATATGATTTTTAAACAGTTACTTTCTGACAAGGCTGTACAATAAAAGCATGCAAAACCATTTAGATATTCTAATAAAGCACATTGAACAATGGCGTCAAAGCCATGGGATGCCAGAGAATTTACATGGCCAACTTTTTCTTGTGACCGATAAAGAGGATTTTAGCAATCTGTTCTCAGACCCGAATAATTCTGAAAAAGTTATGGTTGCGACACGATGTCCAAAATTTAAGCATAGTATACAGATTTCCATTCCAAATATACCCGGTAATGAGGCACAAACCATCAAAATAGGTGATGCCAACGTGGTTTTTAGCGTCACACCGTTAAACCACTAGGCCATTAGAAAGACCAAATATCTGCGCCAAATTCTTGAGCTGACCATCGTGGTGTGCGTCAATCGCTCATTACTGGAATGATTCAACTATCCCGCACCAAGCATAAGCATCATGGCCTCCGTAACAACTGGACTTTCTATTTCGCTTACCCTTGCAAATTATCTGTACAGGTAGACAATAGTAGTAAACAGTTCAGTAATACTGGGAGGTTTGATATTAGGGGCAAATTAGCGGCAGGGGTTGCTTTTACGGCAGTATCGCTTGGGACGTGTTTGTATGGTACAAATCAGCAAGTAGAATGTTTTGATAGGCTAACGGATAGGCATGGTGTTGAGACAATAGATGATTTACCAAAGCATGTGGTAGAAGCCTCTGGTTGTTATAGCATATTGAATACCCTAGGCGCTCTAGGTACTGTTGGCGGTCTTGGTGGGTGTTTAGGTGTGGTTATTTATGATAGAAGATTATCGCGACAACGCACGTTAGAAATAGCCGGCACATCACCTCCTCAATAGAACTATTCCCAGCGATTTAATCCATGACGTACTAGGCTTCGATACGCAAGTAATAATTCTGTATTTGAAAGACCCAACAGAGTAGATTTTTCAAAGGCCACGCACTCAAGGTTTGAAATATATTAGTTTAAATTATATAATAGCAGTATGAGCGCCGAAGACAGTGAAAAAGTAGGTGAAGACTTAACGCCCAATCAGAAACAAAATCTTGACCGCTTTATTCAAACTGGCCGTGCTTTTCTGGGTACAGATCCGCAAATGGTTGCTTACTTTGATCAGTCTTCGGCTTTTTTCAGAGATGCCCTTAAAGGACGATTCGGTTTGGACTTAAAAGCTATAGAAGATTATTACCTGGTTGTTGCTGGGCTTGAGATAGGAATATTATGGCAATATGGAATTGTAAATCGTGGTGATATGGCGGCAGACGGAGCTGGTCTTGCAATGCGAGTTGCTTTGTCGCGTTTGGCGCCACCCGGGATAGACCTCGACCCCGAAGCAGAGGTGGGAGTCGCTATAGTGGGTGATGTTGAACAAGCCTCTGAAATGTTAAAAAGTGCACTAACTGTTATACATGACCTGGATTTAGAAAATCCGTATGTTTTTCGTTTAGCTAATATAGGCTTGACGTTGGGTACTGAATGGGTCGAAGGCCTAGTAAGTAAGGGCTTATCTATAGAGAATGCATGTACTGTAACTGGCGCATCGTTAGCAAGTATCTATCCAGGACAGGCATAAACAAGCAATGTATCTTCGCACCCTAAAAAATGAGTTGTCACAAAACCCTGAGACTTAACCACTGCATTAGCCTTGAATATAGGGAATAGTTATGCTATAATATATACATGCAAAGCCCTGAAAACATTTTGTACGCTGGCTATGGTGCAAACCGTGATCCGCGGATGATAGAAGCGATTACCGGTCAAACACCCAAGATTATTGGTAAAGTTGCTATTCGGGATGTCGAATTATGCGTTCAGCGCATAGAACATGCTCCTGATGTGGTTTCTGAAACCGCACCCGCTCCGCTGTCTCCCCGCCAAATACTTGCAGAAGCATGGGGGGAAGATGGTAGCTTCGAAACATACACTATACGCAAAAAAGAAGGATCACAAGTCATGGCGACTCTCTTCGAGCTTAGCCCAAAAGAGCGAGCGCTAATCGCTGAGTGGGAACTTATAGAATTTGGTTGGTATGACCGCATGCAGGTTGCTGTTGATGCAGAGGACGGTTCGGTCATTGAGGCCGAAACGGAAGGTTTGGGCGAAGGTCAAAACATTGACCGGGTAGTTGACGGCCAAAGATATGATGCGTATCTCGTTAATCCTGTCGACATGTACAGGATTGCAGAACAAACTCGCCGGGACTATTTAGAGCGAGCTGAATAGATCCTAAGTTAAATATCAAGTTCGTCTTCGAAACAGAGAGGAAAATAGGTATTTATGCGAACCATCCGCATAAGGTACCTCCAGTGTTTTCCGCCAACGGGTCATCTCATCTCTTCTAAGTTGCAAACTTTTGCTACCTGATACAATTACAGCATGAGCGAACTGAAAACGACCGTTAATGACGCTGATGTAAAAGAGTTCATAAATTCAGTTGCTGATTACAAAAAAAGAAAAGATTGCTATATCTTGCTTGAAATGTTTACAAATATAACTGGCGAGAAACCCAAAATGTGGGGGTCAAGCATTATCGGGTTTGGTAAGTATCATTACAAGTCCGAACGAAGCAAACAAGAAGGTGACTGGCTACTAACAGGTTTTTCGCCTAGAAAACAAAACCTTACCCTATATTTTATGGATGGATTTGATGACTTAGAGGATTTATTGCAAGGCCTAGGAAAACACAAAACCAGCAAGGGCTGTTTGTACATCAGTAAATTAGAAGATGTAGATCTGGGCATCCTGGAAGACCTAATCAAAAAATCTTACTTAGCAATGAAAGAAAAGCACAGCTAGTCTCCACCTATTAGTACGGTTACATGTGCATTAATAATGCTGCACTAAGCACAAGCTTTTCCGACCCAGCGAGTGATTTTTCCAACTTTGTTATGATTAAACAATGAAGATACTTGTAACCGGTGCACCCGGCACAGGAAAAACATTCCTAGTACAACGCGCACAAGATATTGGTCGTGACAACTTTTATGATACGGATGCTGTAAAAGGTTTATGTGAGTGGAGAAATTATGCGACCGGTAAAGTAATTGGCCCCGTTGAGCATGTAAAACCTATAGGTGGCGAAGTTTGGTATGAAACGAATGGTTGGTATTGGATAAAATCCAAGATGGATGAACTAACGGCCGGGGTCACCAATCCTGTCGTCTGTGGATCAGCAGATAATGTGATGGAATTCTATGATTACTTTGATAGGATTATCCTGCTGTATAAAAGTCGTGAAGACATAGTCAGTAACCTAATGCAACCAGGGCGGGAGCAACAAAATGGTAAAGACCCTCGACACCACGAAAGAATATTAAAGTGGCAAAATAAATTGCTAGAAACCACTAAACCACATAACCCAGTAATAATTAAAGATAATAATATCCAATCAGTTTTCCAAAAGATAGATGAATTAATAAAAAGCTAACAGGGAACCTTTAACAATATTTAATGCAAAGAAGTTATTGAACGCGGCAGTGCCCTGCCTTGCTTCAATGCGTTATTTAATCCCTGACTTGTGTAAACTTTTTCTTAGCAGATGCACCAAATTGACAGAACTACCATACTACAATATAATAATAAATTATGCCTCCATTAAAAAAAGCTTTATCCCGCAACTTCTCTAGAAATGCTAGCGGCCTTCTCATTGAAAAAGGACATGGGCGTTTACTGGTATTTGGTGACAGCGGCCTGGATGTACCCGATACAGCCCAGGTATTTTATTATTTAGGCAATACCCGTGGTGATATATCAGTTGCAGCAGCATTTACAGAGGTAGAAGACGCATGTCCTTTAGATAAAGATGTGCCCGTAAATTTTATGCTAAAAGACGAAAAAGATGATGCCGAACGTCCTGCGCCAGACCGGAATAAAGAGATTATTGAAGGTTTGGGGTTTAAGGCTGTGGGCCTAGTAAAAGATGGGAAGGGAGGTTTTTATGAGGTTTCAAATGGTGCAGACCCTGCCAGGCCTCCTATATATTGTTTGACTGCAAGTAAGTTTGCCTATGACTGCATTATTGCAACAATAGGGCATTCGCAGGTTTAGGGTGTAGCTCCCAGCCCCTAACTCTAAGTAGCTCTTCCTGATAAGATACCTCCAGTATTTTTGGCCGTCGAGCTAGGAGTTATACTGATAGCATGACGCCGCAGATCAATCTTGTCCGGGCAATCGGAAGTGAATTTATAGGCAGAAAACTCAAACCAATTCTATTAGCGCTAGGTATAGTTGCGCTCGTTATTTCGATAGCGGCGATTTGGCTGACGACACTTAGTGCTTGGTGGTGGTTGTTAGCAATACCAGTAATTATCTTCACGCTGATAGGACTATTCACATTACTACTAGTCAGGGCGATACTAAGGAAACTGCGACCAGAACTTAGTAAACCTCAATCAACTGCGGTAAAGGGCTTTGTCGATAAACTCGATCGTCTCGTTGATAACATGCAGACACCGATGTTCATCATCATCTTCAAGATGGTTCGAGATATTGTGCGTCCGGGCAAGGGAACGATTATTCAGACAGTAACTGAAGACAGTACCACGCTGCGCAAGGACTTAATTGAACTGCAACGAAATTTTAAATAGCCCTAATACTCTACTTAGTATGAGATAAAACAATAGAAATATATTGTAAAACGATAAATAGTATGTTATATTGCTACAATAAACAAGGTATACATGTGAAACGAGGATCAACAATTATCTTAAGGGGAGTTGTTATTCTTATCGGGTTAATTGTACTGGCTCTATGCGTTTTTGCGTTGCCGGCAGGGCTACTTTCGGACAAAACAGGATATTATCGTCCCATCCTATGGGGTCTGTATATACCGGCAGTACCGTTTTTCTTTGCGCTTTATCAGGCGCTGAAGCTATTAAGTCATATCGATAACAACAAGGCCTTTTCCCAAGTTTCAATAAATGCTCTGAAGAGTATTAAATACTGTGGCCTCGCAATCAGCGCGTTGTTTGCGGCGGGTATGCCTTACATATTTTACGCGGCGGAAAGGGATGACGCCCCAGGTGTCGTACTTATTGGATTTGTCATCATTGGGGCTTCGTTTGTGATTGCGACCGCGGCGGCGGTGTTTCAGAGCCTCTTGCAAAATGCCATAGATATAAAGTCGGAAAACGATTTAACGGTATGACGAATTACACGACACCCAGACATACATACCCGTCACGGGCGTGGCTGCATGCCAGGGTTTTTGGCGCCATATCCGATTTTCCGCTGTGCTACTCCCTCACCGTACGGTCAGTACGGCTCGGTCCGTTGATCGCGGAGAAATCAAATCTGGCATCCAAATGCGTAATTCGTGACGGGGCTAAATGATGGCTATAGTGATTAATATCGATGTGATGCTGGCCAGGCGCAAGATGAGCGTTACAGAGCTGACGGAGAAAGTCGGCATAACGATGGCCAACCTCTCTATTCTAAAAAACGGCAAGGCCAAGGCCGTTCGGTTATCAACGCTAGGATCAATCTGTAAGGCTTTGGATTGCCAGCCAGGTGATATATTGGAATATAAAAGTGATAATAAGGAGATAATTTAAAATGCAAAAAATAGCTACACGCATATTTATCTGTGCTTCGGTAGTTTTCGGCATTTTGGGTATAATTCAGGTTCTAACAATGCCGGACAATGACAGCGATATGTCGGACTTTAATAGAGTGATTATGCGTCTGATAATGGCCACTGTTTTTATTATCTTGCCTTCCTTCGCGCTGAGCGTCGCCAGCAAGTACCTGAATGGCAAATAAAATGAAGCAAAGAAATGTTATAAAAAGACTAGGCGTGTGGGCCGTGGTCGTGGCGGCAGTACTTATGATACCGCTTCTAACAAATGCGCCCTGGACGGGGAGTGATTTTGTGTTCGCTGGCATCGTGCTATCCGCTTGCGCTACTGTTTATGAGCTTGCTACAAAAAATATGAGCGACTTCAAGCAGCGGGCCGCCGTTGCGGCTGCGGTGTTATTCTTTATATTCTTAGTCATGGGCTGGGCTGCTGCTGGTCCGTAATCCCTCCGCAGCATGGGAATGCTTTTGTAAACAATGGTAAGCTGTAATTAATGAAGAAACCGCTTGTTAAGAAGCTACTAGTCGGAATTCCTATATTAATAGTGGTTTTTCTCTTTTTTACCTTTAACCAAAAGGCATACAGAATGGACGGTCCAAGCATGGAGCCTACAATTGAAAACGGGGAAAAGATTAAGGCTCGGGTTGTACCTTCAAAAGATGTGAAACATGGCGATATAATCGTTTTCACTAAGTCTATGAATGGAGAAGAAAGGCGATTAATTAAGCGGGTAGTGGGGCTGCCGGACGATACGGTTGAAATATCTGGCGGAGAAGTGATTGTTGCTAAAGCCGACGGCAGTATATACAAGCCCTATAACGATAAAAATACTAACGGCACGAGCAAGACAGTGGTTAAGCCTAATTCTTTTTACGTTGTTGGAGATAACAGGGCAAATTCGCTTGACTCGCGAATAGAAACGTTCGGTCAGATATCTTTTGACGCCCTTCAAAGTGTAGTTACTCAACCATAACTTGGTCAGACTGCTACAATAAAATCATGCAAACACTACACTTCTCTATAACTATCAATGCGCCCAAAGAAAAAGTATGGCATGCCATGTTTGACGATAAGTCTTACCGCGAATGGACAAAACCATTCGGTGAAGGTGGGCACTATATAGGCAATTGGGAAAAAGGATCGAAAATACTATTTATTGGGCTCGACCCTGAAACTGGCGAAGAGGGTGGCATGGTCAGTCGTATTGCAGAGAATAAACCCTATGAGTTTATTTCTATAGAGCACCTTGGCATTGTTAATAATGGGGTCGAAGACACGACTAGCGAAGAAGCCATAAAATGGGCTCCTGCTTTTGAAAATTACACCTTCAAAGAAAAAGATGGCGTCACAGAAGTGTTAGTAGACATGGATACGGCAGAGGAAATGGCCGAAGAGTTCAGCGAGCAGTGGCCAACTGCCTTAGAGCGATTAAAGGAAATTGCAGAGTACAGATAGATGAGGAAGATCGTTGTACTGTCTTTTATTTCACTCGACAACGTCATGCAGGCGCCGGGCGGGCCGGAAGAAGATACATCTGGTGGCTTCAAATATGGTGGTTGGACTTTTCCTTACTTTGACGAATTTGCGGGTGAAGCCATGGATGAGCAAATGAGTATGCCGTTTGATTTGTTGTTGGGACGAAAAACGTATGACATATTCGCCGCGTACTGGCCGAAACAAGATCCAGCAGGCTCGGTTGCTGAGCCATTTAATAAAGCCACAAAATATGTAGTTTCGCACCACCAGCCAAAATTGACCTGGAATAAATCCGTGCTCATTGATGGCGACGTTGTCACTAAAATTAAAGAACTCAAAGATAGCGAAGGGCCCATGTTGCAGGTCCATGGCAGCAGCGATATGATTCAGACTTTGCTAAAAAACGACCTTGTCGATGAACTCTGGCTAAAAACCTTCCCTATTACACTAGGCAAGGGCAAGCGTCTGTTCGGTGATGGGACCATACCTGCGGCCTTCGAACTGTTAAAGTCTAAGGCTTCACCGAGCGGAGTCATAATCGCTTCATACAAACGGTCAGGAGATGTAAAGACCGGCTCGTTCGCATAGAAGCAGTTATCCATTAATAGAAGGTTTGTATCACCCCTGTTTACTGATACTGTAGGCATATGAGTAGAATCGCAGAGATAGCGGTGCATGGTAGATTCCAACCGCCACTGCACGTAAACCACTGGGCTTATATAGAAAATGGCTTTAATCAGGCCGATCATGTCACGGTTCTAGTTACAAACCCCTATAAAGACGAAGCCTTTGATGAAGCGGCAAGTTGGCGGAACGACCCGGCCAATAACCCATTTACATATGATGAAAGAGTAGCAATGTTTGAAGATTTTTTTACAGCTATGGGTATTAGCCCAAAACGTTACGAGTTCAAACCATTTAATATTAAGGATGACACAGCATTTGCTGAACTTGATCCGTCTGTACCGAATCTAGTAAACGTATATAGTGAATGGAGCGCCAAAAAAGTTGCTGCCTTTGAGGATCACGGTTTAAAGGTGATAAGGCTAGATATGCCTAAATCCAGACCGGTATCTGGAACATTGCTCCGTGAGATAATTACGAACTGCGAAAACAGAACAAAACTACCCGAGCAGCTGGCAGCAGCAGGTCTTATGCCGCAAGCCGTGCATGGCTTGATGCAGATGTTGTCGGATCGAGATATAAAAGCGAAGCCCTAGCAATGGATAAATACGACAAAGACCTTTACTTCGTGGCCGTAAAGCTATTCCTGCGCGACGGCAATAAATTATTGATAACGCATGATGTTTTTGGAGCATGGGATCTCCCGGGCGGCAGGATTAAGACTGACGAGTTTGATATACCGCTTGAAGATGTTATTGAGCGTAAAGTGCGAGAAGAGTTAGGCGCGAAGGTTAAATATGAATTAGGTGCTCCCAGAGTATTCTTCAGGGTCGAAAGAGAGGAGCACGCACTTGGCGGTAAGAAGGTAAGAATATTCGCAGTCGGTTATGAGGCCGAATATCTTGGGGGAGAAATAAGCTTATGGAAATATCATGACTTGATGGAATGGGTGGACGTCCGGAGTTTTCGACCCGATAAGTACTTTGTAGGGGGCTGGCTAGCAGGAGTTAAGGAATACCTAGCTATGCTTAACGGCATGTAGCCTTAATCACCGGAGCGACCTTTAGAAAATCAATGAATGCTCCGGGACCGTTATCAGTGCGATATCTGATAGAATAAGCGGGTATGGCGCCTTGGCGGAGTGGTTACGCAGAGGTCTGCAAAACCTTTTACACCGGTTCAATTCCGGTAGGCGCCTCCATAAATCAGGAGGACAACAAGTGCGGTCTGTCTGTGTCTGTGGCTCTAAACGGTTTAAGAGCGAAATTGCAAAGTTCTGTAGCCAGTTGTCTTCAAACGGGGTTCTGGTATTTGAGCCTAGTTTTGACGAACCTATCCTGGAGCATGAATCTTTTCAGTCCGCATACGTTACCAAGAAAATATTTAAAGGTCTGACTTTAGAACACCTTGATTGGGTGAGAAAAGCGGACATATGCTTCGTTTTTAATAAAGATAATTATGTAGGAGTAAGCGTTACGCTAGAGATGGCATATGCGTGCGCGCTGGGCAAGCCTGTAATAGCGTTAAATCCATTCACTGGAGACCCGTGCAGAGACGGACTAATAGATAAGGTTGCTAAAACTCCCTTACGACTACTAGAGTTTCTCAAATAATATAAAAGGTATACTTAACGGTTGTGCTATAATTACACGTATGCCTAAAAAGAGATCATGGACTGACGAGCAGCTTGCAAGTGCCGTCCTAAGGTCTAAGAGTTACCGCGCGGTATTGATAGATCTCCGACTTATTCCTGCTGGTGGTAATTATGATCAGATTAGGAGAAGGATAGAAGAGCTAAAGCTAGAAGTGGCGCACTTTACTGGCAAAGGGTGGAAAGGTGGACGACAATTTGATTATCAGCCACGCCAGCCACTTGAGAAAATATTAATTCAAACTAGCTATTTTCAGAGCCACAAATTAAAAAACCGATTATTTAGAGAGAGTATTAAAAAACCTGTATGTGAAATATGTGGATGGTGTAAGCAAGCTCCTGACGGGCGTATACCCGTAGAACTTGATCATATAAACGGCAATAAACTTGATAACCGACTGGAGAACTTACGTATACTTTGTCCTAATTGCCATAGCCTTCAGCCCACACATCGTGGTAGAAATAAGAAGGTAAAATTAGCGCGGGTGGTGGAACGGTATACACGCGACACTTAAAATGTCGTGCCCAAAAGGCTTGCGGGTTCAAATCCCGCCCCGCGCACCAAAGCTTATGGATTCTAGGGAATTATTTAAAGGAACGGCCAATTACTACGCCAAATATCGTTTGGGCTATACGCCTGAATTCTTTAACTTCTTAACCGGTTATTATAATTTGGAAGGAAAAAGAAGATTGCTTGACCTTGGTTGTGGGACTGGCCAACTAGCCATCCCTTTAGCAAAATACTTCAAGGAAGTTATAGGTGTGGACGTAGAGATGGAGATGCTTGATAAAGCAACAAAAGAAGCACAGAAAGCCAGAGCAAATAATATAAAATGGGTTTTACGAAAAGCAGAAGATATAAGGGAGGACTTAGGGGTTTTTCGACTTACGACATTAGGAGCTTCATTCCATTGGATGGAGCAAAAGAAAGTTTTAAATAAGATATATAACCTCACAGATAAAGGCGGCGGACTTGTCATTGTTAATAATTCTTCTGCTATGTGGAAAGATGAAAATGGAGAGGAATGGAAAGGTGTTAGAAGGCGACTAATAGAAAAGTACCTGGGAGAGAAAAGACGCGCCGGAAACTCCTTTTACAATGAACCTACGGAAAAATTTGAGGATCTACTTAATAATTCTCCATTCGGTGGATTTAAAGAGTGGACGCAAGATTTCAGTCGAGAAGTGGCACTAGATGTTGTTATTAACTCTCTTTATTCTACTTCTTTTGCCGCGCGCAGATTATTCAAAGATAAACTAAATGATTTTGAAAAGGAACTGAAATCAGAACTCCTGAAACTGAATCCTAATGGTATATTTAAGGAGAAGGTGCGCATCAGGGCATGGCTTGCTAGGAAATAGCCTGGAACCTACAATTTATCCCCGATTTCAGGGAATTAATAATAGACAGAAAACATTCTAAAAGTGCTATAATGTAGGTACGATTTAACAGGGAGAGTGTAATGCCGATCATTATTGTTCTAGCTATTTTGGGAGTCCTGCTTATTGCCGGTATTGCCATGTATAACGGCTTAGTCCGTTCCAACGTGCGTGTGGATGAGGCGTGGAGTGATATCACCGTACAACTCAAGCGTCGCTATGACCTTATTCCTAACCTCGTTAACACGGTTAAGGGTTATGCTACACACGAAAAAGAGGTCTTCGAGAAGGTAACCCAAGCTCGTGCAAACGCCTTGGGCGCGCAAGGAGTAGCAGACACCGCCAAGGCGGAGAACCAGTTCCAGGAAGCTCTGAAAAGTATTTTCGCGGTAGCGGAAGCCTACCCGGACCTGAAGGCGAACCAGAATTTCCAGCAGCTGCAGGCAGAGATAGTCGATACGGAAGATAAGATCCAGGCTTCCAGGCGATTTTACAATGGTGCCGCGCGCGATCTGAACACCAAGATCAAAACATTCCCTACGCTCATTTTTGCTAATATGCTGGGTTTCAAAGTACGGGAATTCTTTGAGGTTGAAGAAGGAGAGAATGCAGTCATTAACCAACCCGTCGAAGTCAAATTTTAGAAGGACCTATACGTATAATGCGCATTGTGGACGAAAATCTGCGTTCCGCACTTATCCGCCTAAGACGGACGCCTCTGCGATGCCCAATTTTCATCCCAAGCTGCACTATTCTACAAAAAACCTTTAACTTGTACTAAGAATCAGGAGGCTTTAAGGTGTACAGTGAAATTGCGGCAAATAAGCGCAAAACAGTGGTGATTATGATACTCTTTTTGGCATTTGTTGCCGGTATGGCTTGGCTATTCGGTCAGTTTGCTGGGCAGCCGAGTTTAACCTACGGTGTAATTGTCGGTGCGGTCATATATTCGATTATTAGCTATTTTACGGGCAGCCGCTTGGCGTTGGCGGTAAATGGTGCTAAACAAATCGAGAAAAAAGACAATCCGCGTTTATGGCGTATTGTAGAGAACCTCAGTATTACAGAGGGTTTGCCTATGCCAAAAGTCTATCTTGTTGACGATCCGGCTCCCAACGCTTTCGCAACTGGTCGCGATCCTAAGCATGCGTCTGTAGCCGCGACAACGGGCATTCTGGATATTATGGAAGATAGTGAGCTGGAGGGAGTGATGGCGCATGAGCTGGGGCATATCAAGAATTACGATATTCGGGTGTCGATGATAGCATTCGCACTTGTCGCGGTTGTGTCTTTGATAGCTGACTTTATGCTTAGAATGGCTTGGTTCCGCGATGATGACGACGGTGGTGGCCAATTATTCTTTGTGCTGGGCCTAGTGGGTGCTATTTTAGCTCCGCTGATTGCCACCTTGATCCAGCTTGCAATTTCTAGGCGCCGTGAATACCTTGCTGATGCCACGGGCGCACTGACTACCCGCTATCCTGAAGCGCTGGCTAGTGCCCTTGAAAAAATCGGAGCCTATGGTAGTACGATGCGACGACAAAATGCTTCCACTGCCCATTTATTTTTTGCAAACCCACTGAAGCGTCGTGGATTAGCTACGCTTTTCAGTACCCATCCTCCAGTTGAGGAAAGGGTGAACAGGCTCCGTAATATGGGAACCCATGAGTAAGTAATATTTTCCAAATGGCCAAACCAAAACCAAAAACTATTATGAAACGACAAGCGAAAAGCAAAGATTTGCCTGGCGTTAGAAAAACTCGGAAATTAAAAACCCCTGAATATCATTCATTCCGGTTACACAAGCGCATAAAGCATCCTATTAAAATACCTAGCTCGTATCTTTTGTTTGTGCGTTCGCTTAGGATACTGCGCAAGCACTGGAAAATTATAGGTGGCATTATCTTAATTTACGGATTACTGAACATCCTACTTGTAAGGGGTCTAGGCGGTGGGATAGGCCTACCGGAATTAAAAGATAATCTTGATCAAACCCTTCAGGAGAGTGCCAGTCAACTCACAGTTGGTTTTGCGCTTTTTGGCGCATTAATAAACACCGCGCAAGATTCGAGCAACCCAAATTCGAGCGTGTACCAGAGCATATTACTTGTTATGGTTAGCTTGGCTCTGATATGGTCGCTCAGACAGATCCAAGCTGGGAACAAGGTGGGCATCCGAGAGTCGTTTTATAGGGGTATGTATCCACTTGTGCCATTTGTAGCTGTACTTTTCGTGATTGGACTCCAATTGGTGCCCCTAATGGTCGGCAACCTAGTGTACGGAATTGTTACATCGAATGGAATAGCTGTAACCTTTCTAGAAAAGTTTGTGTGGGCGCTAGTTTTTTTCCTGCTTGCCATGTTGTCAATATACATGATCTGTTCATCAGTTTTTGCGCTATATATCTCTACGCTACCGGATATGACACCTATGCGCGCCCTTCGAAGCGCACGGCAGCTAGTTTTGCATCGACGCTGGTCGGTAATGCGAAGAGTTTTATTTTTACCGGTCGCTTTACTGATTATCGCTGCCATGCTTATGCTGCCACTCATCCTGTTCCTGACCCCGGTAGCTGAACCTGCTTTTTTTGTTTTTAGCATGGCTATACTGGCCATGATCCATACCTATATGTATACGCTTTATAGAGAACTGCTGTGAATAAAGCCCAAGCAAAGAAACGCGTTTTGAAACTCAGAGAGTTGATAAATGATTACCGTTATCACTACCATGTCCTTGACGAGTCTATTATGAGTGAGGCGGCATCAGATAGCCTCAAGCATGAATTAAGCCAGTTGGAGGCACAATATCCGGATTTGATTACGCCGGACTCTCCCACGCAGCGGGTAGCCGGCGTGGCGTTAAACAAGTTTAGGCCAGTCGCGCACAGCCGGCCAATGTTAAGCCTGAATGATGTATTTAACAGGCAGGAACTTGAGGCTTGGGTAAAAAGGGTAAAAAAGTTACTACCGGCTCAGAGCTTTGAGGAATTAGACGCAGACTATTTTGTAGACATTAAAATGGACGGGTTTGCATGTGCATTAATTTATGAGGATGGCTTACTGAATCGTGCCATTACCCGTGGCGACGGTTTAGTGGGTGAGGACGTAACTGCCAATGTTAGAACGATTGAATCCGTACCCCTCCGGCTACGTATCCGAGGTGGGGAGTCTGAGCTTTTTTTGCGAGGACGGACAGAAGTGCGCGGTGAGATCGTTATGTATAAGAAGGATTTTGAGTCTCTGAATGATGGCAGGAGGAAAGCCGCGCTGCCGCTATTCGCTAACCCGCGCAATACAGCAGCAGGAACCATTCGTCAGCTGGATCCGAAGTTAGTGGCGGAGCGTAAGCTTCATTTTCGTGCATATGATTTGCTTCGAGAAAACGCCCGTGAAACACCCTCGCATAGCTTTACATATAACGCGCTAAGGGATATTGGCATTGTAGTTAACTCCCAGGCTAAGCTCATCAGCTCTGTATATGGAATTATGAAATTTGCCGATACCTGGGAGGAGAAGCGTATACAGTTGCCATTTAACACTGATGGATTGGTTATTAAGATCAATGATCGCCAGCTGTACTCCCGCCTGGGAGTAGTAGGTAAAGCGCCGCGCGGAGCCGTGGCTTACAAGTACCCAGCTGAACAAGCGACAACAAAAGTAAAAGACATTTTTGTGTCGATCGGCCGGACAGGCTCAGCTACTCCCGTAGCAATGCTAGAGCCGGTAGTGGTGGCCGGCAGTACTGTGCAAATGGCTACGTTGCATAATGAAAGCGAAGTGAACCGCAAAGACATCCGCAAGGGAGATACAGTCATTGTTCACAAGGCTGGCGATATAATTCCGGAAGTGGTAGAGGCGCTAGCTACGCTGCGCGATGGCTCAGAAAAACCGTTCGTGATGCCTACGGAATGCCCAGAATGCGGCACCAAGCTTGTGAAGCTTAAGGCTGATGAAGCAATATGGCGATGCCCGAACGAGCAATGCCCCTCTCGTGTTTGGAAACGCATCCAGCACTTCGCCAGTAAGTCCGCCTTGGACATTGAAGGTCTTGGTGAAAAGAATGTCATCGCGCTACTAAATTCCGGGCTTATCAAAGACACGCCGGATATCTATACGATTAAAAAAGAAGACCTGATGGGTTTGGAGCGTTTTGCCGACATTTCTGCGAGTAAGCTGGTTAATGCCGTCCAAGACAAAAAGAGTCCTCCCCTATCACGTTTCATATACGGGCTAGGTATCCGGCACATAGGAACACAGACCGCGATAGATTTGAGCAATAATTTTCGTTCATTGGAAGCCCTACAAGAGGCCACCATAGAAGACGTTAAAGAGGTCGATGGGGTAGGAGAAGTCGTGGCTGAATCTATCGTTGCCTGGTTCCAAGATCCGGTCAATCGAAACATCTTGGATAAATTTACTAGCCATGGGGTGAAGCCCCAAGAAGTCAAAAAAATTGGTGGCCCATTAAACGGCAAAAGCTTCGTAATCACCGGCAGTCTGGAATCCATGAGTCGCGAAGAAGCCGCCGAAAAAATCCGATCTTTGGGCGGCACATTCCAGACCAGCGTGGCTAATGGCACCACTTACCTGGTTGCAGGCGCAAGCGTAGGCGCCAGCAAGCTAACCAAAGCTGAAAAACTAGGAACCCAAGTCATCGACGAAGGATTTCTTCTGAACATAATAGGGCTTAAGAATGATCGCTGAGGTTATGGAGAAGGCAATAGCTGCTTACCGGATCAACTGGCGGGACTTATTCCTTGGCAGCACTAATAAAGAGTTTTTTAAAGGATTGAAGCCAACAGCGATTGGATGGAAGGTGACGGATCTTGAAGAGTTCGATAAGTTGTATGCAGATCTACGTACGCAGTGCGATCAGATCCATCTGGGATGGATTAACGAACGTTGGCTGGCAACCATGCATTTAAAGGAAACCAAGCTGGAATGGGGCATAGAAGTTATTAAGCTTATGCAACGGCGACCGGACTCAACGGACAAGACCGGACTCGATCATGTCGATTTCCAGGTATCCAGCTTAGCCGTAACAAAAACAGTCCTTAAATCAGAGACTAATTTAAAATGGACACACGAGACCAACAATCCTCACTGCGAATGGTTTTCCGTATGGTTTGGCAGCACCGAAGCTAAGCTACGCGAAGGAACGGTTTTGGATGTATGCATCTCTGAACTCAAAGAGGCAAATCAGCACATACTTGACCCTTAGAAACTATGAACTGCAGTTAATGGTGGAGCATATCGGATTCGAACCGATGACCTCTTCCATGCCATGGAAGCGCGCTAGCCAACTGCGCCAATGCCCCGTCCACTTCCGTAGTATAGCAATAGCGGCCACTTATTTTAACATGTTACAATAATCCCGCGTCAAAGGGGCTGTAGCTCACCTGGTAGAGCGTAGCATTCGCATTGCTAAGGTAGGGAGTTCGAGTCTCCCCAGCTCCACCAAGTAAGAATCTACAGATGGAGATTGGTTCCAAAACCAGTCTCTTTTTGATTGGCACAATCTCCACCTCTGTAAATAGGTTCAAGTCTTATTTGGTTGTTTGCTATCATAATAGACGTGGATATTCCTTTAACGCCAAAAACTAAATTTATTCTGTCTACATCGGGCAGTGTGGCGTCTTTAGAGCGACACAATGCTGCATTAAAAAACTTTGATGCAGATGTCACCTACTTTACCTTTGGTCGGCCAATTACAGCAGAGCAATATGCTGGCTTATTCAGAGCGCCAATTGTTAGAGGTGGTGCGGTAACGGGTCAGGGTCTCAAAACTGCAATTTTACCTTTTATCGATAATCTTGACCCGCTAGCCGAAAAACTCGGGTCAGTAAATACAGTCGTGAATATTAACGGCAAGTTGCTAGGTTATAATACCGACGCATTTGGCTTTAAGACTGCTATTACAAACTACTTGGAAAACTTAGATAATAAAGTTAAGTCTGCGGTTATTTATGGTAATGGTGGAGTTTCGGGAGTTGCAGTTCGTATATTGCAGGAACTTGGTCTAGAGGTTGATATGGCTGGCCGTAATCCAGAAAAGGTGAAGCAAAAAATGGGCGAGTTGGGCTTGGCTCATATTGAGGGCCCTTATGACCTAGTGGTTAACGCCACTCCAATTTCATCAAGCCCAGTAGAAGAAGCCGTGGGACTTGTACCGTTGCTGCAAACTGCTAAGGCTGTCTTTGACCACAGCATGCCCGAAATGAATGGAAATACAAATTATCTTCAAGTATATTGTGAGCAAAATACGCTCGATTTTATACCAGGCAATGATATGTATGTCCCTACAATGACCCAGCAGTGGCTGCTTGTCTTGGACAGCGTTGAGTCACGTTCTGGTGAGCCGCTGTCTGTGCATGAAGCCGACATCCAAGCTGCCTGGAAGTTAAACTGAAACGGTTGCTAAACTTTTCTATCTAGCCAATTCTGCAAAAATTTCGTTCCAATTCGAATGTACTAGGGCTACCATACTCGTAATATCACACCATTTACTGCTACAATATCTGCATGGTCAAGCCAAACAGTTTTTGGGGTACACTAAACAGCTACCAACGGCTTCCGCGTTTTCTGACATGGACAGGCGTATTACTACTCGTTGTAGCTAGTGGATTATGGTGGAGCAAGGTTTATTCAAACCCGCGTCGTGTATTTGACGCGATGCTTAGCAATAGTTTATCTACATCTAGTGTTACGCGTCATGTACAGCAAAAGAACCAAGGTGGATCGCTGGACCAATATATTCAACTCAGGTTAGGTTCCCAGAATCGATCGCGAAACATCACCGCTCTTGGCCAGGGCACCGGTACGGAATTTTCAACTGTTAAGACCGAGAGTATCGGAACCCAAAACGAAGACTACACACGTTACATCTCAATAGATACCAAAGAGAAAAACGCAGCCGGAAAACAGATTGAGTTTAACAATATCGTGGGCATCTGGGCTAAGAGCGACGAACCACAGTCGGGGCAAAAAAGCTCTGCCCGCTACCTGAATGAATCATTGCTGGGAATAATCCCAGCAGCAAATCTTGAGGCAGATCAGCGCAAAGACTTGCTGCGTCTTATAGATGAGAAAAAGGTATTCGATATAGATTTCAGCACAGTTACCCAAAAATGGGAAAAAGGCCGCAAGGTATATACCTATAGCGCCACGATCAAACCTCAGTCATATATACCAATGCTGCAAGTCTTTACAAAGGCGGTAGGACTCGGCGAGGTCGAGGGACTGGAGCAAAGTAATTATGAAGGCGTCGCTCCGCTAGAAGTCAAGCTTGGCGTGGATGTACTCTCTAGGGAGCTTATAAGGGTTGTATATGAAGGTAATGGCCGCGTAGAAGATTACAGTGGTTATGGGCTGAAAAATAATATCGACATTCCTGGCCAAACTATTACGGCCTCTGAGCTTCAACAACGCTTACAGACGTTGAGGTAGCTTTCGAGCCAATAGAGAATATAACCGAACAAGCTAAGGAGAGGGTTAATGCCGCCAAACAATGATCAACCAGTACCGAAAGACCTAAATCAAAAAGCCGACCCCCAGCCTAGCCAACCCATCCCGCAGCAGCCATATTTTGCCGCCGATAATACGCAAAAGCCATCAAAAAGGAAAATTCCCAAAAAATTAGTGCTTATTGCGGCGCTGTTAGTCTTTCTTATGGGGGGCAGCGCGGCGGCATATTTTGGTTTCGTAGTACCCAATAATCCAGAGAAGGTCTGGGCTAAAGCTTTTGAAAATACCGCCAAAGGCTATGACGAATTGGTTAGTTATGCCCAAGAGCAAAAGGACACAAAAGGTGCGGACATCAAGGGGTCGGTAAAAGTTGACGGTGATTTTGCAACAGACGGCACCTTTGAATCCAGTTGGTTTGAGGGCACAGGTACGATCAAGGCAAACCTAGGGTTAGGTACAACAAGGGCCAATTTAGAAACACGGTTCATAAAATCCGCTACGACCACACCTGATATTTACCTAAATGTGAGTGGCATAAAAGGTTTAGGCCAGCAATATGGCGAACCGGAGTTAGAAGAGACAATTAAGACCATTGATGGGCAGTGGATATTTATCGACCATACTTTGATTGACAACCTTCAGAAACAAGCCTTGAGCCAAACTGGCGCTAACCCTGCCTCAAGCCAACTTACGCCAGAGGACACGGTTGCCATTTCTAATAAAGTCGGCGAAGCACTGAAAGAGTATGTATTTACGGATAATCCGAGCAAAGCGGTCTTCACCGTCAAGCAGGCCGTCGGTGCCGAAAAACGCGATGGGCGGGACATGTACCACTACAAAGTGGGCGTGGACAAACAGCATCTAAAAGATTTCTCGGCCTCATTGAAGGATAAGCTTAACCAGACAAAGATAAAAGAACTGTTGGGCGACAAATCTTTGGAGGATGCCATCAATTATGAGGATCTCCTAAAAGACATTGACAAGATAGACACAAATAAGGCTGTCGCCGACGTATGGGTAGACAAAAAGACCAAGCTCTTCCATGTCGTTAGAATTACGGATGAAAAATCAGCAGATAATTATGTGGAATTCGGTACTCCATATACGGGCGGGGACGAATATCCATTTGTCATTAAATTCGCTAGTAAGGAAGAGTCTAGTAATGGCACTGGAAATATAAGGCTAACCATTAACAAGAAAACCGATACGGCCGTTCTTAGCATGGACGTTGAGGGCAAGGAAGAAAAATCGACAACTAAGTTCGGAATGCAGTTGAACGTTGTGCCGAGGAGCCAGGCCTTTAACGTTGAAAAACCAGCTGGCGCAAAACCCCTAGCCGAAGTAATGGGACCATTCGCTCCACTGCTTCAAGGGGGTGGAATTCAACAAACACCGCAACCAGATAACCAAGACCCTGACCAGATTTAAGGGGGTACAAGACTTTGGTTATGCTAATTCCACGTAAGGCGTAAAAGACTGTAGGGTATACTTCGTTTATGCAAATCGTAGTTGAAGGACTCATGACTTCCTATAATGTCAGCGGTACCAAGAACGCACCACTTGCCGTGCTAATACATGGCTGGGCAGACACTCAAATGACATTCAAGCCTATTCTGCCGGAGCTGAACAAGGAATTGCAGGTCGTTACCCTAGATTTACCCGGATTCGGAGGCACGGCGCCACCAACTGAAGCTTGGGGGCTAGATAATTTCGCTAATTTTGTCCATAGCTTTTTGGCAAAGGTGTCCATACAAAGTCCTTATGTGATGATGGGACATAGCAATGGCGGCGCTATTCTAATTAGAGGATTAGCCAGGGGTAAATTACAAACAGAGAAACTGATATTGCTATCTTCAGCTGGTATCCGCGATCGTCAAAGGGGGCGCAAGGCAGTACTAAAGGTGATTGCTAAAACTGGCAAGGCGGCGACTCTTGCTCTGCCTCCATCAGTACGCCAAAGGCTAAGAAGCAAGCTTTATCAAGTCGCCGGGTCGGACATGCTGGTGGCTGAACATATGCAGGAAACATTCAAGCTGACGGTGGGACAGGACGTCCAGGATGACGCCCGGAAGCTTACCATTCCCACACTAATTATCGTTGGACAGAACGATACCGATACCCCGACATCGTATGCCAAGCTGCTGAATGACGCCATCGACGGCTCGGAGCTAAAGATTCTAGAAGCAGCCGGGCATTTCGTACATCAGGACCAACCCTCGGCCGTTTCCCGAACCATTAAGGATTTTTTATATTAATGGACCTCCTAAGCCGCTATTTGCCTAGTTATCCCAGAGCTTTGGTGTATATGCTTCAAAGTACTGAATACCGGGTAAAACCATATTTGGCTTGGTATTGGCGAACCAAGGACTTTAGGTCGGTTGCTAAGCGTCGCCAACTTGACAGTACCAAGGCAGCCCGCTTATTGCTGGCTGCCTTGCAGGTAGAGACACTCATCCTACTTGCTATAAGTATTACGTTCATTATCATCAGTCTTAAGACCGGTAATACACTCTATTTAATGGTTGGCGGTCTACTTTTCTTATCGTATCCAATTGTTTCCGCTCATCTGGTGGTAGTACCGCTTATGTTAGGAGATTGGCTGATAGTAAAACCCAAACAGCAGAAGCTGATAGAGCAATCCAGAATCATTTTCGCGAACCATTCGGCTACCATCATCGCTGTAGCCGGCAGTTATGGCAAGACGAGTATGAAGGAGCTGCTGCTAACAGTCTTAAGCGAGGGCAAGAATGTTGCCGCTACTCCGGCCAACAAAAACGTTACAGTGTCCCATGCCATTTTTGCCGCTAGTCTCACCGGAGACGAAGAGATTTTAATCATTGAATATGGAGAGGGAAAGCCCGGCGATGTCCCGCTCTTTTGCGAGATTACGCGGCCCAATATAGGCTTTATAACCGGCTTGGCACCAGCTCACCTGGATGAATATAAGACCCTGGAAGCCGCCGGGAAGGACATCTTTGCCCTAGCAGAATACCTGAAGCATCAAAGTATCTACGTCAATGCCGAATCCGAAACCTGTCGTTCGTTTATCAAGACTACCCATAACCAGTATTCAAGTTTGGGTGTGTCGGGCTGGGCGGCAAGGGATATAAAAATTGATCTAAAGGGGACGAGCTTTACGTTAAGTAAAAACGCGCAAAAACTTCACATTAATACCGGCCTACTGGGCAGACACCAGGTAGGCCCGCTGTCTGCCGTAGCTGTTTTGGCTTTAGACTTAGGACTAACTAAAGAACAGATTGAGGTCGGGGTGACCAAAACAGTTTCCTTTGAACATCGGATGCAGCCGTATCCCTTAGGGGGAGCCTGGGTAATAGATGACAGCTACAACGGTAACATAGACGGGGTTCGTGCCGGTCTGAAATTACTACAAGAATTGACTGCGAAACGCAAGATATATGCGACTCCTGGCCTAGTTGACCAAGGCGAGGAAACAGAGAAGGTGCATCTTGAGATGGGGAGACTCATAGCTGAAGCAAGCCCCGACCAAGCGGTGCTAATGCAAAATTCCGTTACGCCGTTTATAGTAAAGGGATTAAAAGTGGCTGGCTACACTGGTGAGTTAAGCATAGTGAGCGACCCTCTAGATTTTTATAATAATTTGGATCAGTTCGTGGCAACCGGCGATATCGTTATGCTGCAGAACGACTGGACAGATAATTACGCATAATTATCATAATAATTCAAAGTCTACATTTTTAATTGTATGTATTAATTGTATACTAAAATTGTATATAACTATTGACTATTGCGCCTAAGGTGATAGTATCTAAAGAATGCAAACTATAGCAGTTATATTTGGCGGACGCTCCGCCGAACACGACGTTTCTATAATAACCGCTATCAGCAGTGTAATAAAACCTTTGGAATTACTTAAGACCTATAGGGTCGAAGCTATCTATGTCGCCAAAGACGGCGCTTGGTATTGGGATGACAAATTAAAAGACATAAAACTATACAGCAGTGGCGGCATCGCCGATTTCTTGCATCGCAGCCAACCGATATCGCTTCAACTTGACGGCGGAATGAAGCTTGTCAAATCCAGTGGACTAGCCGGACGTAAGCTGCAACGAAAAGTAGACCTAGTCTTTCCGGCCATGCATGGCACTCATGGTGAAGACGGTGAGCTTATGGGGCTGCTTGAAATGGCCAACGTTCCATATGTGGGCTGCGACTTGCCCTCTAGCGTGCTGGCTATGGACAAGGTGCTGGCCAAGCTTACCGCCCAGTCACATGGTATAGCCACCCCTAGCTTCCAATTTTTTCCTAAATCAGAGGTGGAGCATGATTCCGGCGGGATAATTCAGTCCGTCAACGATAAGCTGAAATATCCAGTATTCGTGAAACCGGCGCATCTGGGCTCCAGCATTGGTATTACGCGAGTGGCAGATACGAAGGATCTGATGAATGCCATAGAGGTAGCTGCGCATTATGACGATAAGATTTTAGTTGAAGAGGCTGTTCCGAATCTGATCGAAGTTACTTTGCCCATTATAGGCAACACGGACCTCACACCCGCTCTTCTGGAGAGTCCCTTAACCAAGCCGGAAGATTTCTTTGACTTCGATACCAAATACATGCAAGGCGGCAAGAAAGGTGGCGGCAAAACCGGTGGAAAAGGTGGCGGCAAGCAAGGTGCCCAAGGCTATAGCCAGATTCCTGCTGACATCTCGCAAGAACTCTATGACCAAGCAGTAAAGGTCGGATTAAACGTCTACCGCGCCCTTGGATGCACCGGCATTGCCAGGGTTGATATGCTTATCGATAGCAAAACCAAACAAATTTACTTCAACGAGGTCAACCCTTTGCCTGGCGACCTTTACGCGCATAACTGGAACCGTTCAGGTGTTTCCAAAGTTCAGCTGGTTAGCAGGCTAGTCCAGTTAGCCCAGGAACGTTGGCAGCGCAAACAGCAACTGACAACTACCTTTTCAACGAATTACCTTAAGCAATTTTAATTCATGAGTAGCACGGAACTAGCAGATACAGCGGTCTATTTTAGGCGGGGTTTCGTCCCGTTTCATGAGGCAAAGATCAGCATCGCCTCGTCACCGGTATTATATGGCCTTAGCATCTATACGGTACTGAACGCTATCTGGAACCCAAAAACCAAACAGTTAAAAGTTTTTAGACTACGCGATCACTTCCAGCGGCTTATAAATTCGGCTAAAATCATGGATTTCCACTCTTTTGCGGAGGAGTGGGATTATGAGGCGTTCGAAGATGTTATCCTTGAGCTTTTACGTCGAAATAAGGTCCGAGAGGACGCGTTGGTAAGGGTTACGGTTTTCATAGATGAGCTACTACCAGGTACGAAAATACATGGCCTGACCACTTCTTTAAGCGCGTATATTTACCCGTTCGGCGAAGTCCTGAATCAGTCCGGCATTCATGTCTGTGTTTCTAGTTGGCAGCGGACAGCCGATAATGCCATCCCAGCCCGCGCGAAAGTTAATGGCAGCTATATCAATGCTTCACTCATGAAGAATGAGGCTCTGCAAAACGGTTACGACGATGCCATAGCCATCGATAATCATGGGCATGTCTGTGAAGGAACAGTTACAAATCTTTTCCTGATCCGCGACAATGTGCTGATTACTCCAGGCACCTCCACTGACTTGCTGGAGGGAATTACCCGTGACACGATCCTCAAACTAGCTGATCGCCTTGGCTTAAAAACCAAAGAAAGAGTGATTGACCGCTCTGAACTCTACATAGCAGACGAAGCCTTCATGTGCGGCAGCTCTGCCCGCATAGTTCCCATCTTATCCATAGACAAACGGCCCATAGGGAATGAACTCCTTGGCCCCGTAACCCGTAAAGTGGCGGAGTCCTATAAATCCCTTCAGCTAGGAGACACAGCAGACTTTATCGACTGGCTCGTAAAGGTCTGACGCTAATCAAAATTCAAGTAGATTAAAACCGCTACACCTACTCTAATGTGGTGACCTTGACAAATGCTTAAAGAAAGCCTAATGTATCTATATGATTTTCAATCAGAAGCACAACGCGTTGTTGCTACTCGGCCTATCTGGGCTGTGCTTCAACATGGTTGAGGCCTGAGACTTTCGTCTCCTGCACAGCCCTAGAGTCAGGCTTCAACCGAAGCCTGATTCTAATTTAAGGAGGTTAACATGGTTCTCCTGTAGGGTTAAAAAGTGATGGTGAAAGGATACACCAGTTATCTGGCCAGCTGGCGATGGCTAACACATCAGATGCAGCCTCCAGTCCGGGTTAGGCGTATTGAGCTGATAGATTACCCGTGATAAGGTGTTATTAATTCACTCCCCGGAAAGGCTGATAATTTTATGCAACGATACAACCCTAAAGAAATAGAGCCCAAATGGCAGAAAATTTGGGACGAATCCGGCACTTACACGGCTGACTTAGGTAGTAGCAAGCCTAAATATATTGCCATGAGTATGTTCAATTACCCTAGTGGTGCTGGTATACACATTGGCCACGCCATGAACTATACGATTAGCGATGTGAAAGCACGGTTTAAGCGGCAGCAGGGCTACGAAAGTTATCATCCGGTCGGCTGGGATGCTTTTGGTTTGCCCGCCGAGAACTATGCCATTAAGGCTGGTGTGTCGCCTCAGGAGAGCATGGCCACGATTATCCCCAGCTATCATAAGCAGTATAAAGCCATGGGCTGGAGTAATGACTGGGAAAAAGAAATCTCGACTCATTTGCCAGAATATTACAAATGGTCCCAGTGGATTTTTAACCAAATGTATAAGCACGGTTTAGCTTATCAGGATGTCCGGTTGCAATGGTGGTGTGAGCAATGCCAGACCGTATTGGCTAACGAGCAAGTTATTGACGATAAATGCTGGCGGCACGACGGTCCGGACGATCCAGCCGTCCAAAAAAAAGAAGTCAAGCAATGGTTCTTCAAGATTACCGACTATGCCGATGAACTGCTCGAGGCTATCGACGAACTGGACTGGACGGAAAGTGTAAAACTTGCCCAAAAAAACTGGATTAGCCGCTCCGAGGGAATGGTTTTTACAGCACCGATTATAGATACAGATTTCCAGATTCAAACATTTTCCGCTCATTTTGAAGCCTTTAAGGCAGATACTTTCATTGTAATTGCGCCCGACCATCCTTTCTTAAAAGAATTGGTAGCTGGCATTACCGACGAAGAGAAAATACTTAACTTTTCTGCTGCTTTGATTAAAAAACGTGATGACCAAGGTTATGCGGATGAGGAAAACGTAGAAGGAATATTTACTGGTCGCTATATCGAAGACCCGGTTGGTAATGGTAAATTGCCGATATGGGTAGCTAGCTATGCATTAGCGCACTATGGTACGGGTATCGTAAAGTGTTCGGCGCACGATGAGCGTGATTTTCGATTCGCTAAAAAATATAATATTCCTTTGAAACCAGTATTATTTCCGGTTGATAAGACTGAAGCCGAGAAAGTCCGGAAACTAGAGTATTGCTACACAGATATGCAAGAAGGTGTACTGACAGAACCAGTTGAGTTCGCGGGCCAAAAAGGTGGCGAGCAACGTGAATCTATCGTTAAGTATCTACAAAATCAGCAGTTGGCAGTACCCAAAACAAGCTACAAAATGCGGGATTGGAGTGTTAGCCGGCAGCGATATTGGGGTGCCCCTATCCCGGTAATCGACTGCCCCAAATGCGGCAACGTGTTGGTGCCGGATGAAGAGTTACCGGTCGTATTGCCAGAACTTGACGATTTCAAGCCAAGCGGCGATGGGCGTAGCTCCTTGGCGCGGGCCAAAGATTGGCTTAGTGTTGATTGTCCTAAATGTGGCGGAGCCGCTGAGCGTGAAACCGACACCCTAGATACTTTCATTGACAGCAGTTGGTATATGTACCGGTACTTTGATCCACACAACCAGCAGGCGATCTTTGATTCCGATCTCGTTAAAAAATGGGAACCGATTGATTTTTATAATGGAGCTGACCACGCTACCGCCCATCTGTTGTACGCTCGATTCATGGCTCGCTTTTTTAAAAAGCTTGGTTTAATCAATGAGCCTGAACCATTCAGACAATTTCTATTTAACGGCAAAGTAACAGCTAGTGACGGTCGGATGTTTTCAAAAAGCAAGGGCATAGGTGTCGATCCGCTTGAAATTATCAACCAGGGCTACGGAGCTGATGCGTTGAGGACTTATCTAATGTTTGCCGCGCCACTTGACGTTTGGATCCGCTGGGACGCAGGTGGTGTTCCTGGTACGCATCGTTTTCTAGCACGTCTTTGGAATTTAGTTGACGAGTATAATCAACAGACTAAGCCGATTGATCTAAGCGAAGACCAGCAACGAGCAATTAACCGTGCTGTCCATCAAACTATCAAAAAGGTTACCGAAGACTTAGAGCAAAACCATTACAATACGGCGATTGCTGCAATGATGGCTTGCGTCAACGAGCTATATAAGCTCAAAATGGATGCAATCAGTAAACATAACACCTGGCAGCAGGCATTAGAAAGCATTGTAGCTTGTGTGGCGCCCTTCGCCCCCTACATTGCCGAAGAATTATGGCATCAACTTGGTCATAGCACCAGTGTTCATACCGACACCTGGCCAAATTATGACGAACAATATCTGGTAAGAGATACCATGACTATTGTGGTGCAAATAAACGGCAAAGTCCGCGCCAACATTGAAATGCCAGCAGACGCCACAGAAGAAAAAATCATCGAGACTGCAAAATCAGATAGCAGGATAGCAAACCATCTAGAGAATAAGCCTGTACTTAAGACTATTTACATACCAAGTAAAATTGTAAATTTTGTGATTTAAAGCAAAAGATAATTATTGGTTTTCTACGGCCCGTGCTTCGACTGCGACAGGTAGGTTGTCTATACCATCTTCACCAAAATGCGGTGAATGGGTACCTGCTGCTTCCTTTGCCCAATCTTGTGTTGCCTCAAAACATGGATCCTCAGGGGAACTCCCCGAGCCTTCAATCAGATGTACAGCATCATCAATCCCTCCGCCTTGATAGTTTTCGAGGGTATTGGGGTTGTCATCGTGCCCAAATACAAAAGGCCTAGGAACATCGGCAAATCTAAACACGCAGCTAACACTAGCTTTTCTTATTGACCCGGTACTTGCTCTTGTTTCGCCTTGAGAATAGGGTATAAGTACAGCCAGCGTAGCGGCGGATACCACTCCTAGCCATGTCTTTAACGTTATGCTGCGATCAAGAATTGATCGTCTATCTGGTGCTTGGCAGCCCTCCTCAGGCTCATGCGTAGTCATTGTCGCTCAAGTATACCACTTAAGGTTTGTGCTGTCAATTGTTTTTTTACCTTTATTCCGGTAGTATAAGAGGTAACTTTATCAGATAAATGCAAAGAGAGGAGTTTATTTTTTATGGGGAAGCCCAAGAAACGTACTAGTCCGCGTAGAACAGGGACACGTAGGAGTCATTTGGTGCTGGAATTAGCTCGCAAAGTAAATGCAAAATCGCCAGTTAAAGTATATACAACGCGGCGGGAGTCGGGGCAATTGAGCGACTCAAAAAGCCCACATCAGGCACGCCAAGAATCCAAAGACAAATTAGCCGCTAAGTCGACATAAAAAATAGGTTATACTAGATAAAGTACCTCTAACTTAAAAAATCTTTTAACAATATGGCATCTAACCGTCACCTGGGTCGCATCATAGTGCTGCAAACCCTGTACGAAACCGATTTTCGCCGCGATTGCGGAGATAATAGTTTTAGTTTGAACGACGTGCTATCGCGTAACATTGCGCGCTACAGCCAAACGCTGGAGGATCAAGATTTTGTCAGCCGTCTTGTAAAAGGAATTTCTGGTAAAGAAACTGAGCTGGACGCAAGGCTACAACCAATTGCACCAGAGTGGCCCATAGACCAGATAGCCCGAATGGACCGCATAGTACTGAGGATGGGGTTATACGAACTACTGGACGAGACAGATACGCCTCCAAAAGTAGTTATTAATGAAGCCGTGGAACTGGCCAAGGCTTTTGGCGGTGATAATAGCTCGAAATTTGTTAATGGCGTACTGGGAACAGTACTTAAGGAAATAGGATCATTATCCAAACCTAAAAAGGCCAAAGCCACCAAACCTAATCCGAAGAAAGCCCAAGAATCATGATGAAAAGACCAAAACCCATCCATGGAATTAAAAATTTCGTAGCGAGGCGAAAGCCGGCCATTAATGAAGTTGTACGCGAGCCTACCTCGGGTGGCGTGGTTTTTAGGCGTACACCTAAAAACGGCGTCGACATTTTGCTTATCCAGGATGCCAAGGACCGATGGACAATACCTAAAGGTCATATAGAGGAGGGCGAAAGCCCTAAACAGACTGCAGAGCGTGAAGTCGGTGAGGAGACTGGGTTGCAAGAAGTAAGGGTCATGAACTGGCTAGGCAAGATAAACTTCCGATACCGCCGGCAGCAAAGCTTGGTATTAATGACTACTGATATCTTCTTGGTTGAGGCAAAAGGCAATACCGACGGTATAAAAGCCGAAGACTGGATGAATGGCATTAAATGGTTCTCTGCCGCGGAGGCTCTGGACAAGATAGAGTACGAAGATATTGGTAAAATAATATTGCTTGGACTAAAGCAAATCCGTGACACTAGGTAACAAGCTAACAATGCCCGCCAATCAGAAACACTAATAAAGGCATGAATTACCAAGAATATATACAATTCGCGCAGGACAAGCTGGGGGTTACCTTTCATGATATTGAACTGCTGGTTACCGCGTTTACGCATCGTTCATATGTAAACGAGCATAAAAAGACGGTTCGCGAACACAATGAGCGGTTAGAATTCTTGGGCGATGCAGTCCTGGAACTGGTAATCACCGAATACTTGTATTTGAATTTTAAAGATCCAGAAGGCACTCTAACGAACTGGCGGAGTTCGCTGGTACGGACGGAGAGTATCAGCGCTGCCGCCACCCGTTTTGAATTTGAACCGTTGCTACGATTGAGCCGGGGTGAGAAGCGAGGAACGACGCGGGCACGGGCGCAAATACTGGCAAACTGCTTCGAATCCGTGCTGGGTGCGTTATATCTGGACCAAGGCTACGAAGCGACCAAGAAATTCATTGAGGCTAGCCTGATAACAACGTTCAAGCAAATATTAGAAACTGGTTCATGGATGGATCCTAAGTCTCACTTACAGGAATTGGCCCAGAGCCGCGAAGGTAACACGCCAATCTATAAAGTAATATCAGAAGAAGGCCCCGATCACGACAAAGTGTTTACTGTAGGTGTTTTTGTTGGAGGCACACTAAAAGGCGAGGGTATTGGACCCAGCAAACAAGCCGGACAACAGCAAGCCGCCGAGGCTGCCCTAATCGTGTATCGCCAAGAGAAGACAGTTGTTTCTTAGACAAATTCAAAGTTGACTTCAGGGGTGATTCTCTGTAGAATTACTGGGACTGTTTAGTGGTTATTAAGGGTGAGAGGAATTATTTAGAAGTTTATGTTAGCTATTCGTATGCAACGTACCGGCCGTAAAGGTCATGCTCAGTTCAGGGTTATCGTTCAAGAGGCCCGTTTTACGCCCACCAGCGGTAAGGTTGTAGCACACCTGGGCAATTACGACCCACACACCAAGGGGGCAGTAATTGAGAAGGAGAAAATTTCCTTTTATTTGGACCATGGAGCGCAGCCATCTAACCGTGTAGCACGGATGTTGAAACAAGAAGGAATGAAACTGCCAAAATGGGTAAAGTTAGAAACCGTAGGCAAGCGTTCTACCCGTAACCCGGATAAATTACGAAGAAACCGTCCGCCAGAGGCTAAGCAAGCGGAAGCGCCTGCAGATGTACCCAAAGAAACCAAGACACCAGCTAACGACGATAAACCTACCCAGGCGGTTGAAGAGCAAGTGACTGCTGAAGAAGATGCGAAAGACGCCGAAGTGGTAGTAGAAAAACAAGAAGCATCCAACGCAGAGGAGACTACGGCCGACACTCCAGACGAGACTGTAGTCGAGCAGGAAAAGCCCGACGGGCAACCTGAATCCGATTCCGACACCGATAAAGCCGCCAAGAAATAGATTATCTACTTTAATGTCCTAGAGGTGTAGTAGTTATGGTTTATAATGAGGTGTGTCAGTAACTGAAGGAGTTTCCGAACATGAGTAGTATCGACCAGCAATTCGTAGAGTATGTTGTCAAATCCCTTGTAAGTAAGCCTGATGCCGTTACTATAGAGCGACGGATAGATGAAAAAGGAGTTTTGCTGGAACTTACAGTTGACCCGGAAGACTTGGGGCGGGTAATAGGCAAACGTGGCGCTACTGCCCAAAGCTTGCGTACACTGCTGCGCGCCCTTGGCACAAAGAACGATGCCAGGTATAACCTCAAGATAGTTGATAACGGCGAGCCTCGGCCAAGTTATGGTGATGAACCCCGTTCCGACTCCAGGCAGGATGATGCCCCGACTGCGGATGCAGGTTACGCGCAGGCGAACGACGACAATACTGTGCCGCAGCCGCCGCCATCATCGTCGTCGTCAAGTGATGATCCAGACGAAGACCTGGTAGAATCGGTCCTGGAAGAAACCGAGCCAGAACACAGCGATGTAGTCTCTAAAACCCGCAAAGAGCTGGAAGACTTAGACGACCTTGATGTATAGTCTTCCTGCTTGAACATTACACCGATATTTGCTATAGTAATTCGCAGTCATCAAGACTGTTCATGAACAATCAAAATAAAAGCTCATTGCGAGCCATCTGTGTATTACACGAATGGGAGCTTTATGTGACAAAAAGAACCCCAGTTGCGGGTTCTTTTTGATTAAATTATAATATTTACAATGATTATACAAATTATTTCTTTGTTTCCAGAGATGTTTCCACCCGTGCTTGAGACTAGTATGCTTTGGAAGGCCAAAGATAGGGGCATTGTAGAATTTCGATACATCAATTTACGGGATTTTGGGCTAGGAAAACGCAGGACCGTTGATGACACTCCCTATGGCGGAGGTGACGGTATGTTGTTGAAGCCGGAACCATTATTCGCAGCTATTGAGGAAGCTCAAAATAAGGACCCTAATGCGCTGGTATATCTTATGACCCCACGTGGCGCACGACTAAACCAACCATTAGTTCAAAAAATTGCCAAGAAGACCACGGGAATGATTATAGTATGTGGCCGGTACGAGGGTTATGATGAACGAATTACAGCCGTGGTGGATGAGCAGATAAGCGTGGGTGACTTTATAATGACGGGTGGCGAACTGCCGGCCATGTTACTAGTAGACGCTGTAGTAAGGCTTTTGCCTGGAGTACTGGGGGGCGAAAAAAGCGCCGAAATAGAAAGCTTCGCAGACGGCAAGACATTAGAGTTCCCTCAATACACCCGACCGGAAGAATTCAAGGGCATGAAAGTGCCTGAAGTCCTATTAGGTGGCAACCACGCTGAAATAGAAAAATGGCGCCACTTTAATTCACAGAAATAATGACGCTAACTTGGTATACTCCAGTATATATTTGAGAGTATAAGGAGGGTGAGTATGTTTAAAATAAAACCTGTTTACGCGCACTGCGATTTGCCCTGTGGGGTTTATGACCCGGCGCAGGCTAGGGTTGAAGCTGAGTCTGTTAAAAAAATTATGGAAAAGTATGAAGGATTGTCTGAGCATGACAAAATCCGGGCAATAATGATAAAAGAACAACGTGCAGACTTAGTTAAGCATCACTTGTGGGTACTTTGGACAGATTATTTTAAGCCAGAACACGTAGAAAAAACCCCTAATCTTCATAATCTGTTTTGGCAAGCAACTAAAGCCGCCGGAGACAGCAAAAAGTCAATTGATCCTGCGGATGGGCAAAAGGTATTGGACTTGATTGATGAGATTGCTGTTATCTTCGAAGAGACCAACCAGGCGTAAAATTTTACTTTTAAGGAAAATTTCTGGTAACAGCATGTTGCCCAAATACCCTCATGGCAAAATTATTTTAGCTTACGGAATAATCAAAAAAATCAGTCCCGGAGACGTTATTATTTTCCCGCATAAAGGGATTGAAAAAATCAAGTGCGTAGATAAGGTAACAAGCGACAAAGTCTATGTCTTAGGCTTCAATCTTCTGGAAAGTACGGACAGTCGCGACTTCGGTTGGATAGATAGAAATTTGGTTCTAGCGAAAGTGTTAATGTAGATAAGAGTCAGACCGAATCCCTCTATCGGCTAAAACCGAAGGTCGGTCACTTCTCATCTGTTTTTCTCTTCGCACCGGACCGTTCAGGTCCACTTTGTCACGAGAAAACTAATGAGAAATCATGACCGCTGCTTCAGTTTTACCTAGTAACAGAGGGGTTTGGTCAGGCTCTAAGGCTAACGTGTCCAACGTTGGCTGGTGCTACCATTACAATTCCAGAGGATAAGTTTGGCAAACAGCGCATTTTTGCCGTTTCGTATGTCGACACACTTATTGGCATAAGCTGAGTACAGACTACCGTCATTTCTAAGTTTCCACTGCTGATTGACGTCACCATGGCAATCGTGGATTACGAGTGGCGTACCGGCGTCCTTATTACCTGGCACGTCAAGGCACTTATTGTGATACAACCTTATTCTGTCTCCTTCCATTTGGAATTGTTGGTTTGTGCCGCCATGACAATTATATATTCCAAGCTGCGTCTGATTGCCTGTGTTGTAGTTGGGTGATTCCACGCACTTGGTATTAGAGGCAAACACTTTAAGGGCACCTCCGCCATTACCAATCGCGCCGCTGAAGCGCTGGTTGGGGCCACCATGACAATCCCAAATAATCAGCTTTGCTCCAGCTGTTGAATTGCTATTCAGGACATCCAGACACTGTCCACCATAAACCGAGTATAGGCTGCCGTCACTTCTGACTTGCCACTTTTGCTGAGGCGTGCCGTTACAGTCCCAAATTACTACCGGAGTTCCCGCGTTTGTGCTGTTGTTGACCGTAAGGCACTTGCTAGAGGCAAGCCATAAGCTGTAACCACTTGCCCGCCACTTCTGGCTTGACTTGCCCGTGCAGTCCGCTATTTGTACCTGGGAGCCATTAACCAATCTAGCATTAGTCGTGTCTAAGCACCTTCCGCTAAGGCTATTCTGTATAGTAGCTTGACTAGTGGATGATGTCGGTAGGGGAGTATAAGTGAGCAGCCGTACGTCTGCCCAGGCTGCCCAGTCAGCACCATTACCGTCCCCACCGTCCCCCACGATAAGCGTTAACTCTTTTTTACCCGTAACGTCTACGTTAACTGCCTTGGTAAGCGCCATACCATCCATCGGCCCACTATTGAACAATCTGGCTCCGTCGGCCCAAACTTCATAATTAACACGTCCTGATGCCCCCTGTTGAATGTTGACGTAGCCTACAAACCGGGTGTATTTGTTATCTAAAGCATAGCGTATATCGGAGATTGCGTGAGTGCCGATTCCTCGGTCATAGGTCTGGCCTGATGCTAATATAATCGGTCCAGTACCTGCGACCCTTTGGTCTTTTTTAATATCGCCGTAACCTGTAGTGGCAGATGTCCAGTTAAGGTCAGTTAGATGTGTACCTCCGGGTGGTAATGGCGGCGTAGGTCCGACAAATGGATCGCCCTGCTCCTGGCGTACCCCGCCTGGCACCTCCGTGATTTTGGAAAGGCATGGCCCCTCGTTAATGTGGCTAGCTTTATAATTTGGTAGGGCTTTTCCGTCAACTAGGGGGGTGCCGAAGGTTACTTTAGAGTACGGGATTTCGCATGATTCCATGCTTTGGCTATAATATTCCGTCCAATTACCTAGTGCTCCCTGGATTAACCGCTGGGATGGTACCTTTATGCTTCCAATTGTTTGTTCCTGTCCTGTCGCTTCGTTCCTTATAGTCGAAGTCCAAGTACGCCCGCTCGCATCCGATGCGGTTGTCGTGAGGCGAAGACGGTATTTATCGCCAGAATTCCAAGGTAAGGGGATGCGGCAAGTAGCGCCATTAGCATCGCCTCCGTCAAAACCAGCCTTTTCCACCGAACAATGACCATCAGCTTGACCCGGTTGTGCTTCGATACCCGTCCAGAGGGCAAAAATCGCAACCTTGCCGGTATATGAGCCAGCTTCCCCATTGGTTTGGATTCCCATATATCCGCCGTCACCACCCACCCAAAACTGGTTAGCCCAGTAATAACCGTGTGCAGGGTGAGCCTTGGTGGGATCGTTTTCTATAGTTATGAACCCGTCAAGCGTGGAGTGAACGTGGTCGGGATAAGTGCTCCACTGCCAATCGGTGTAGGTGCCTTGGGGCCTATAAGTGCCTTCCCCTCGCGACAGCATTAACAGATACGCGCCAGTCGCCGCAATTAATGTAGCTACCCCAATTGCAAAAATTTTATTGAATCGGAACTTGGAACGCAAGGCCGATTTAGCAAAAATATTGCTTTGGCTTTGTTTTCCACGGGGGGAGGTCTTTTTAGTAGTTTGCTTCGATGGCTTTACTGCTTGCCTTGGTTTTTCCATAAATACATAATCGGTTGCGTTTAATAATAAAGTTTAGCATAAAGGTAATCTAAATGACAACAGAACAAGCTTGATCATTAATAAGGAAAATCATAATTATGTTATGGTCTCGTATGCTGACTATTTTTTAAACCTAGCTTTTTAGTGTTCAGGAAATTTTCTAATACGGTATCTCTACCCATTCACGTGCGTTTAAGAATAGCTTTAACCAAGGCCCTTCTTTTCCCCAATCAGCAGGATGCCAAGAATACTGGCTGGTTAAGAAAGCCCTTTCAGGATGAGGCATCATTATGGTGGCCCTTCCGTCATTGCTGGTAAAGGCTGTAACACCTTGTGGTGAGCCGTTAGGGTTTGAGGGGTACGATTCGGTAGGCTTGCCGTAATTATCTACATACTGCAGTGGGATAAATTCTTTCAGTAGTTGGGGCATAGCAGTTGTTGTGTTACCAGCAGCCGCTCGGCCTTCACCGTGAGCGACCGGGATCTGGAGTATCGAGCCTTCCATATCCTTGAAAAATATCGAAGGGGATTTATTAACTTTGACGCTTATTAGACGGGATTCGAAACGCTCTGATTTGTTCTGCAGGAATTTGGGCCAATGCCCGGCGCCAGGGATTAGGGTTTTAAGGTTCGTAAGCATCTGGCAGCCGTTGCAAACACCCAAGGTAAAAGTATCCGTGCGCTCAAAAAAGGCTTTGAATTGGCTCCGGAGCGTCATGTTGAAGAGAATTGATTTTGCCCAACCTTCGCCGGCGCCCAATACATCACCATAAGAAAATCCTCCACAGGCAGCCAGGCCGACAAAATCATCGAGTCTTGTAGAGTCATCCATAAGGTCATTCAGATGCACGTCAACTGCCGTAAAACCGGCTCTGTCAAAGGCGGCCGCCATCTCCACCTGACCATTCACACCCTGCTCCCGGAATATAGCGATCTTAGGTCTTGAATTGTGATGTCTAGGTTTAACTCCAAATTTAGTAGTCGTTGACAGGCCAGGATTCTTATTGTCACCAATAAGGGCGTATTCTTGTTCGGCACATTCAGGGTTATCGCGCAGCTTCTGCATTTGGTAGCTGGTATCTGACCACCATTTCTCCAGTTGGGCACGCGTGTTGCTGTATACCTCTCGCTTGCCATTAGTAATCGTTATTGACTGCCGCTTGGTCGCTTTGCCAAGCTTATGTACGCATTCACCTAAGACATTAGATAATTCTTCTATGACTGATTTGCTCTCACTAATAGATACTTCTATTAAGGCGCCTAACTCTTCGTTAAATAAAATCTCTAGTGGTGAACCAGTCATATTTCCTATGTCTATATTTATGCCACAGTGCCCAGCAAAAGACATTTCGCAAAGAGTGGCTAATAACCCTCCGTCAGAGCGATCGTGGTAGGCTAGTAATTTTCCCGCACGGTTCAAATTTTGGATAACGTTAAAAAACTTTTTCAGGAGTGCTGGGTCAGCATCAGGTGTTTCGTTGCCAAGTTGATTATATACTTGTGCCAGTGCGGATCCGCCCAGCCGGTTTTTGCCCCTACCTAGATCAATTAAAACCAGCACGCTATCCATATTGGGGTGAACCTGAGGAGTTAATACTAGAGCCGTATCTATAACCGGTGCGAAAGACGTAATGATCAAAGAAACTGGAGAGGATACGGACTTACTTTCTTCTTTCTCCTGCCAGACGGTGCGCATACTGAGCGAATCTTTACCCACAGGTATGGTAAGTCCCAGAGCGGTACAGAAGTCTTCGCCGATGGCAGCAACCGTATTGAAAAGTTTTTGGTCTTCCGTCGCGTGCCCTGCCGCTGCCATCCAATTAGCAGAAAGTTTGACATCAGACAACTTCTTGATTGGTGCCGCAATGATATTAGTAATCGCTTCGCCCACCGCCATCCGGCCTGAGGCAGGCGCATTAATGACGGCTAACGGTGTCCGTTCGCCCATCGCCATAGCCTCTCCGGTTATAGAGTTAAATGAACTTGCCGTTACGGCCACATCACTTACTGGCACTTGCCAAGGGCCCACCATCTGGTCGCGAACGGTCAGTCCCCCGACACTACGGTCCCCGATGGTAATTAGGAATTTCTTGCTGGCCACTGCCGGCAGATGTAGGACACGGTAAACTGCATCATTGATGTTAATGGGCTTTGCGTCGAAACTTGGAAGTGTAGTATTAGTACGTTGAAATTGCCGCGTCATTTTGGGTGGTTTTCCGAACAAGACATCCATAGGTAGGTTTACCGGTTGATTGCCGAAATGACGATCCGTCACGATAAGTTGCTGGCGTTTAGTCGTGGTTCCGACAACCGCAAACGGGCAACGTTCGCGCTTGCATAACGCTTCAAACACCGGCACGTCTTTTTTTGCAACACCGAGTACGTATCGCTCTTGGGATTCGTTGCACCATATTTCGGCTGGTGACATGCCAGGCTCGGCATTCGGTATAGACCGTAGCTCAAAGCGGGCTCCAAGCCCAGAGTCATGGACTAGCTCGGGCAGGGCATTGGAATATCCACCCGCGCCGATGTCATGGACGGAAATGATCGGATTGTTGTCTCCCATTGCTACAGCACTGTTAATGACTTCCTGTGCGCGTCGCTCCATTTCGCCGTTGCCGCGCTGTACCGAAGCAAAGTCTAAATCAGTATTGCTCTCGCCACTGTTCATACTAGCTCCAGAGCCGCCACCAAGACCGATAAGCATGGCTGGACCTCCCAGCACGATTATATGTGCGCCTACTGGCAACCGGCATTTTTCCACGTCAGATTGACGGATATTGCCGAGCCCACCGGCAATTACCAGCGGCTTGTGGTACCCCCAAGTTTCTCCGCCGGCATCCTCTTCAAATGTTCGGAAATAACCAGCCAAGTTCGGGCGGCCATATTCATTTGCAAAACCAGCGCCACCTAATGGCGCTTGTATCATGATATCTAGAGCTGACGCAATCCGCCCAGGCCGGCTGGTGACTTTTTCCCAAGGCTGTGGTGACCCGGTTATGTGTAAGTTAGATACAGTAAATCCAGTAAGACCCATTTTTGATCTTGCGCCCCGGCCAGTTGCTCCCTCGTCGCGAATTTCTCCGCCAACACCGGTAGCCGCACCAGAGAAGGGTTCAATAGCGCACGGATGGTTATGTGTCTCCACCTTTATAACCAAATGCGCTGGCTCAGTATTAACGCCGTATACCCTAGACAGGGGATTAGGTAAAAACCAATCCGATTCAGGTCCCTTAACTACGGCTGCGTTATCCGAATAAGCCGAGAGCACATCTTCGCCGGCTTTTTCATAGGTATTCTTGATCATCTTAAACAAACTCTTAGGCTGCTTTATGCCGTCAATAACCCAAGTGGCATTAAAGATTTTATGGCGGCAGTGTTCGCTGTTTACTTGGGCGAACATCATCAGTTCGGCATCAGTCGGATTACGGTTAAGTTGCTTATAAGAATCATAGAGGTAGGCAATCTCATCCGGCGCTATTGCCATCCCAAACTTGACGTTTGCGTTTGCCAAGGCCTCGGTCCCTTCTCTTAGGACATCGACTTCTATGTATGGCCTAGGGGCCGTTTCCTTAAATAGGGCAGTCGCTTCTTCGAGGGTGTTCAAAACCGATTCGGTCATGCGGTCATACAAGACGGCCGCTGCAGCTTGCCTAAACAAAGGCCGCTTGGCCGTAATGTAGTATGCGGTGCCACGTTCAATGCGCTTTATGGTGCCTAGACCACTGTTAATGGCTATGTCAGTAGCCTTTGATGACCATGGTGAAATTGTTCCCGGCCTAGGCACGATTAAAAATAACTCGCCTTTGCGTCTACCTGCATACTTGGTTCCGTATGAGAGCAATTCTGATAATTGTTTGTCGGAAATTGCAGAAAGCCTTCCCGACCCATTAATAAAGTGAATATATTCCGCTGAGACGTCTTGTATATCTTTATCTATCAATTGTAGGCGTGTTAACAATTGTTTTTTTCTAAAATCGGATAGTGCGCTAATACCTCCAATCGACCGCATTAGCGCACCTCCAGGGATTCACCTTTAAAAGTAATATTCTTCGGCTTGATGATTACTTGCCTTGCGCCTTCCACGACCTTACCGGCAAGCCACGATTTAAGGCCCAATTCTTTAGCGATCTTTTGTGCCTTAGTAGCGTCCGAAGCTGGCAAATATATGGCGTAACCTGCACCCATGTTGTAATTTCCGTACATTTCCTCGTCATCATTCTTGGCTTGGTTAGCGATAAATGTAAATACCTCTGGAACCGGAGGAATATTATCCATGCAGTAGGTATAGTCAGCTGTTGCGCGCATTAGTTTACGCCAGCCATGACCTGTTATATTGGATAAGTAGTGGATATCAAGTCCCTGGCTGAAGAATTCATCTACAACCCTGGCATACAAATATGTAGGTCTCATCAATTCTTCGCCGTAGGATAATCCGCTTGGTAGCTTCGTGTTATAGCCAGCCGGCAATTTCTTGGCAATTTCACGAGTCAGACTAATGCCATTGGCATGTACGCCATTTGATTCCAGTAGCAGTATTACGTCATTGGCTTCCAAATTTCTCTCGCTAACTAACCGACTCTTATCTTTTATTATTCCAAACGCTGATCCAGCGAGCTCTACTGCGTCATCCTTAACTATACCGGGCAAAGACTGGGTTTCTCCGCCACCCCAAGTTATCCCTGCCTCATCACAAGCCGCACGCCAGCCCTTAATAAGGTCTCTTGTTAACTTATGATCGGCCAACCATTTATATGAACCACTAGACCAATAGGCATTAGTAACTACAGGCGTAGCACCGACGCTTATTAGGTCATTTACGAATGTAGCAACCGTATCTTGGGCAACCTCGGCAAAATATGATTTTCCGGTGTCTTCATAGATTGATTGGGCAATAAGGCTTTTTGTGCCTAAACCTTCCTGTACGAGCGCGCCGTACATGGTTCCCATATTAAATACGTAAGCCGACTCGCCGCGAGTACCCTCAACTTCTTTGAAGCCAAAAGGCAAGTTCTTGGCCGTAGCCCGGCCCTCTTTCTGCGCCAGAACCTTTGCAGGATCAGCCGTATCGTAATCCACCATACTATGATAAGAAAGCTTCTTGGTCACTCGAATCGGCTCCTTATGTAGTTCATGTTCAACGCCTCAAATATGGGGTTTAGGTGCGTGTGTACTTTTTTAATGCCGTCCAGAAAAGTAACTAACATATAGTAATATCCGCCCGGTAAGTCCGGATTTCTGTTACTACCAAGGCGCGCCTCTATACTAAAAGCGATAGTCTCGGGAATTATAAATTCTTCAACTGTATTTATAAATAACCTATTGCCTGAGATGACATCCTTTAATTTTCCAAAATCTTCACCCTGTATTAGGAGCAGTTCTTCTGCAGTAGGTTCTTTGAATGTCCATGGAAAAGTATGGCCGAAGTTAGCGGCTCGTGTCGGGTCGTTATAAGTAACCATCCAGCCATTGTGGACATCCCGTTTTTCTAATATCTCCTGTCCTAGCTCATGCAAACGTTTGAAACTCATCCCAACCTTGGCTTGCTCCGCTATGTCTTCTATTGCTTCAAGACAGTAGCTCAAGTGCTCTTGTAATTTTGGGTTACTGCCCATATAAAAGTTCAACCCGATATCAGAAATTACACCGCTATTTTTGTCTACTGGTGAAACATAGACCATCCCGACAGTTTCTTCTGACATGGTATTCTTGACGCTAGGCCAGTATGGATCTATGCGCAGTGTAGGGAACCTTGATCTCTCATAGTTGTCCTCGGGATTGGCAAACAGTACTCCTATGCCATCCGGCGGTGGATCGTACCATCCTTGCGGGTGAAATTTGGCTTGTTGCCCAATCGCTACCTTCAATTCATCATGTAGCAGGATCTCAGAACAATGAGGATTATTTACAAGAGCCTTTGATATCAGCCCGCCCACTAACTCCCGATTTTTGACACAAATTTCAATGTTTTTAGCAAGATTAGACATTCAACTTTATCCTTACGGGCATTGTCTCTAGTGTAGTGCCGAGCCTTGTGCAGGACAAAAGATTATTTACTAGCATAGAGTCCGATGTCTTTCCGGTAGTGCATGCTCTCGAAATGGATATAATCAATAGCTTCGTAGGCTTTCTCCCTTGCTTTTTCTATAGTACTGCCAGTTGAGGTCACATACAGTACTCGGCCCCCAGCCGTTTTCAGGCCATCTTTGTCGCGGACCGTGCCGGCTTGGAACACTACTACATCGTCTATCTTTTCCGCTTCTTCGATGCCAGAAATTGGCAGACCTTTTTGGTAAGTGCCCGGGTAGCCTCCGGAGGCTACTGCAATCGAAATCGCAGAACCAGGCTTCCAGACAACACTTGATGGGTCTAACTTTCCTAGGGTACAGGACTCCAAGATTTGGTAAAAGTCAGAGTCTAGTAGGCGCATGTAAGTCTGAGCTTCCGGATCGCCAAAACGTGCGTTGAACTCAAGAACCTTTATATCATCTCCCTCTATCATCAAACCAGGGTATAAACAGCCGGTGAAAGGCGCATGATTTTGAAGTAGTCCCCTCAGTGTTGGTTTCACAACCTTTTCTTGAACAAATCGCATCTGTTTGGCACTAAACCAGGGGACAGGGGCGACGACTCCCATGCCACCGGTATTGGGTCCTTTGCCACTATCCAGGACTTGCTTGTGGTCTTGGGAAACAGGGAATAGTATTGCGTTTTTCCCATCGCACAGGGCATGAATAGACAACTCGCGGCCTTTAAGAAAATCTTCAACTACAACCATATTGCCAGAGTCCTTAAAGATTTTTTTGACCATGATGTTGTCAATACCCTGTCGAGCTTGGTCTATGTTTTCAGCAATGACGACGCCTTTGCCCTCTGCGAGACCACTAGCCTTTATTACAAGAGGAAAGCTGCACTGCTGTATGTATGTAAGGGCAGAAATGGGGTCTTCAAATGTCTCAAATCCCGCAGTCGGTATGCCTTGCTCCTTCATAATATTTTTAGAATAAACTTTGGATGATTCTATTTGCGTGGCGGCTTTAGTGGGGCCAAAAATAGGTAAACCGGCATTCGTGAAGGCGTCAACTACCCCTGCAGCACTTGCCGCCTCCTGTCCGATAACTGCTAGGTCAATATCATGGTTACTGGCAAATCTTACCAGTCCAGTCACGTCTGTGAATGGAATGGGAACGTTTTCTGCAATATTCGCGGTTCCGCCATTTCCGGGTGCTACATAGACCTGGCTGACTTGAGTTGATTGCCTGATTTTCCAAGCCAATGCATGTTCTCGGCCGCCACTGCCTATCACCAAAACGTTATATCCCATTGTCAGGCTCCACTGATGATATGTATTGTTGGCGATTCTTGATGAATAAGTCAATGTCGCCGGGTAGACATGCCTTTTCTATTTCCATGTCACGCTTTAGCAAGCTTTCAGCCGTAGAGTCTGTAGGCACTGCCTCTTTATGTTCGGCAATGACCGGCCCCTCATCGTAGGCTTCTGCCACCAAATGCAAGGTGTAGCCACTATAAGGGAGGTGATTGGCTATTACATGCTCCTGTTTATGTATACCGAATAAACCCTGAGTGTCCGGGAGCAGACCTGCGTGGGTATTAAGCATCGACGCCTGGAATGGGCTGGAATACTCTGAAAGCCATCCAAATTGTTTAACTAGGCGTGTACCGATCTTTTTCATAAAGCCCATCAGGACAATAGCATCGTATTCACCCGGCAGTAACTTTTCCAGAACCGCAGCTTCTTCTGCTTTAGTCTGGTCACCAGGCCCCAGTTGCTCATTTATTCGCGCTGGGTGCGTCCTATGGCTGATGTGAATGCATTCAATGTCCAGACCGTTTCGTGTATTTAGTGCCGCAATCCTCTCAAATATGCCGGCTTTCGGATTATTGCAAATGATAAGACCAACCTGTGCCTCAATGTGACCCTCCAAGCCGGCATTAATGAAGGCTTCTGCCGTAGTACCGTTGCCCGAGGCTAGAATGGCTATCTTCGGGCGAGCCATATCTGTGAGGGTTTAAGCCAGCACCTTAGATGAACTGACGGTACTGATTTCCTTCTCGTCAAGCGGCAGCATTTCGGCATTAACTACTGCAGTGCTGCCGTATGGGTCGGGAGTAAGCCGTACAATGCCTTTGGATTTTGAGCCAATAGGTATAGGGTATATACCGTCAAAACATGACATAGAGAACTTGCTTATTGGTAACCCAGTAGCTCGAACCATACCGGCTTGTGATAAGAAATGAAGGGAATCGGCGCCTAGATATTCTCTAGTCTCTTCTAAGTTTAGACGGGCTGAAATTAACTCGGACTGATCGGGGGTGTTGATGCCATAAAAATCTGGGTATCGCACAGGAGGACAGCTGATCAATACATGAATTTCCTTGGCACCGGCCTTACGGACCATCTGTACGACCTGTCGCATTGTAGTGCCACGTACTATGGAATCATCAACCAGGATAACGCGGCGTTTAGCCAGACTTTCTATGACCGGATTTAATTTCATGCGAACATCCCTCTTGCGCAATTCTGCTGTAGGCTGGATGAATGTCCGGTTGATATAGCGGTTTTTGATAAGTCCCATGTCGAAAGCTATGCCGCTGGCGTGTGAGTAGCCAAGGGCCGCCGGTACCGAGGAATCGGGAATAGGAACCACTACATCAGCTTCGAGGGGGAATTCCTTGGCCATTTCCCGGCCAAAGCGCTCTCGTACGCTATTGACCCTTTGGCCCATCAACAAGCTGTCGGGTCGCGCGAAATATACGAATTCAAAAATATCCAATTTCTGCCGACCCTTAATTACCTGATGGGATGTTATACCGGACTTATCTATCACTATCAGTTCACCAGGTCTCACGTCGCGTATATAGGTAGCCCCGATGGTATCAAACGCGCAAGTTTCACTTGCCACAACAAACGCATCGCCTAATTTGCCGATAGACAAAGGCCGGATACCGCACTTGTCGCGGAAAGCGACCAACTTATTCTTGTCCATAGCGACTGCCGAAAATACACCTTCAAAAAGCGGGTAAGAATGTATTATTGCTTCTTCCAGGTTATCTCCACCTCGAATATAATGGCCAATTGCTTCAGACATTAGATGTGAGTCATTTAGTTCATCCGTAACCAAGTCATGGCTATTCAAAAATGCTGCAAGCCGAGTGTAATCAGGCAGATTGCCATTATGTGCGAATGCAAATAACTTGTCGTGATTGATAAGCGGTTGGTTATAAAGTTCATCCGCACCGCCGGAAGTTGCGTAACGGTTATGGCCTATAGCAATATGCCCCTGTAATTTATCCAGATTTTCGTTACGATAAACTTGTGCTACTAAACCGTTGGCTGCATAACGATACAACTTCTTGCCATCGGACGTGGCTATTCCAGAACTTTCCTGTCCCCGATGTTGCAAAGCCCATAAGCCGTAATATGCTATGCGTGCTGACTCTTTCTTGGGACCGTATATGCCAAATACCGCACATTTCTCGTTCAATTGATTATCAAAAGCCGAGTTAGCCACTAACGAAAGATCCCCCTTTTTTTAGCCCCACACTTTAACTTTAATAATAGTCAGTCGTAAGGATAAACACAAGCTATTTTTAAGATTTTATACCCCCGAAACCCATAATACGAAAGGTAAGACCGGATGATTTTTGAGCCAGAACTGGTTTCGGTGAAGAAGTTCTACTCGGTATTACAGCGACTGAATCTGGGCCCGTTATGGCCTAAAGGGGCTGGTGTCAGTTTTGCATTTTGGGTTTCAGGGGTATATATCGGTTTTAGCAGCTGAGATCGTATGGTTGAGCAGGATAGCTGTAGTAACCGGGCCTATGCCTCCGGGTACCGGTGATAAGCCGCTAGCCGTATCTACTACAGCTGTCGCGTCTACATCGCCAACAACTTGGCCATTAGGATCAAAGTTGGTACCTACGTCAATAATAACTACCCCAGGCTTTACATGCCTTGCGCCAATCATTTTTGGCTGCCCGGCGGCGACTACGAGGATATCGGCCTGACTAGTAATGTTCTCAAGACGGCGGGTTTTAGAGTGGCATATAGTGACAGTTGCATCAGCGGCTAACAATAAATGAGCGACCGGTTTACCAACAACCAGGCTACGGCCTACCACCACCACGTGCGCACCCTCTAAATTTATCTTGTGATACTTTAGTAAACTTACGACAGCGGCTGCTGTACTGGGCGCGAAGGCCTTGATACCGCACACTAAGCGACCCGCGCTCAACGGATTCGCGCCGTCTACGTCTTTTTCCGGGGGAATCAATGAGCGTAAATAGTCTAAGTCAACTGTTTCCGCCAAGGGTGTTTGTAGGATAATTCCATGAATGCTATCGTCGCTCGCTAATTGGTTTAGGGTCTTGGCTATTTCGGCTGACCCTGACTCGGCTTCAAGCTTAATTATTTGCACTTCTACTCCTGTGTCGGTGGCAGTACGGCTAATAACATTTACATAAGAATGAACCGAATCGTCGTCGGTGGCAATTACGACCGCTAACTTTGGGATGGTTCCAGGTGTTTTCAAGTTCTTTGCAGCCACTAAAGACTCTTGCTGTAACTGGGCTGCCAGTTCTTTGCCGCCTAAAAGTTTACTCATGGCGCTGTAGTTCCTATGCGTTTGCGTACGGCCGAGACAATTTCATCGGCCTTCTGCATGGCAGCTTCAGACTCTTGGATGGCTGATTGTAGTTTTCGGGTGGTTCCAGCATCCTCCAGTTGTTGCTTGTTTATCTCTATATTAACAATGGCGGATTCCAAGGCAGCCCTAGTCATGGAAACAGCTACCGCTACATCTGAAATGACATTTGGATTACAGATAGTAACTAGCTTTTCGGCTATATCTGTTAAACGCAAGGCCAACTCTGTAGTTTGCCTTGGTGGTTCGGCGGCCACTGCTAGAGAACGCTGAATGACTTCATGACGCTCTGCCTTTTCCTTATCTGTTGTACGCGGTAAGTTGTACGCGGTTCTAACGTTAGTAAATGCCTCGGCATCTTTGCTCATAAGTAATATCGCTTGTTCCCGTAGGCTCGACAACTCATCATTGAATGACTGCATTTCAGCTTCCCTATCCTGCCACTTAGGCCCAGTTGTATATGCAGAGACCATGCCTAATTGCGCTGCAGAAATAGCTGCAGCCAGCGCTGCCACTGCTCCTCCGCCAGGAACTGGCACCTTAGCAGACAATCTCTCCAACCACTCTTTTACGCTCGTTCTATCCATTTTCGAATTGTAACATTATAGCCAGACGCTGGCCGTATATTTATAGAGATTTTAGAAACTTTTCCCAGCCCACACTTTGCAATTTCTTATCTCCAGTTATAACGTCGTCATGTAGTTTATTACGGAAAGCAGCATATTTGGTAGCAAGCTCAGGATCGCTTAGGCAAAGAATTTCAATTGCCATAAGTGCTGCGTTCCTGGCGTTGTTTTCCGGCATAGTAGCTAGGGGTATATTTGTTGGCATCTTTATGTTGGACCATAAAGCTTCATGATCATGAAATGGCATTTTCACCGGCACCGCCATTACTGGAAGAAGGGTGTGTGAGGCTGTCATCCCGGGCAAATGAGCAGAACCGCCTGCTCCGGCAATTATCACTTTAATTCCTCGGCCTTTGGCGGTGGTTGCATATTCTGCCGTAACATCGGGTGTGCGGTGACATGAGACTATGCGCATCTCATAAGTGACACCAAATTCATCCAACGCCTTTGCCGCCTCAGACATTACTGCTAGATCCTTCTCCGACCCCATAATGATTCCTATTATTGGCTTAGGCATCAGTACTCCTTATATCTTTAAGCCGGATCTTGCTTGATTGGCACGTGCCCTGGCTAGTTTCACATTTGTGCCTATAGCGGTTATATGCCCCATTTTACGGTCAGTCTTAGTCGGTGATTTGCCGTAAATATGAATATTAGTGTGTGGAGTTTTGAGTGCTTTGTCAATCCCATCAAGGTTGGTTGGTCCGTCGCGTTCGCCCAAAATATTTTTCATAGCGGCAGCAGGAACTATCAATTCCGTGTTTCCAAGAGACAGGCCGGTTATGGCGCGGACGTGTTGCTCGAACTGGGATGTAGCGCAAGCCTCTATCGTATAATGGCCGGAGTTATGGACGCGGGGCGATATTTCATTAACCAGTACCTCGCCGTTTTTGGTCAGGAACATTTCTATTCCGAATACACCGGCACCTTGCAAATGCTTGGCCACCTTCTTTGCGACTAATAAGGCTTTGTCGCGCTCCTTTTCACTAACAGACGCAGGTGCTATCACTTCGTCGCAAATGTTACGGATGTGGATGGTTTCAACGACCGGGTAGGTTTTAATGTTGCCCTTGATATCGCGGGCAACCATTACGGCTAATTCTTTCTTGAAAGGAATATACACCTCCGCATAAAGGGGCCTGTCCTTAAATCTTTCCATGGTTCCTGCTAATTCTTTAGTACTTTTGACAACCGCGTTTCCATTTCCGTCATAGCCGCCCCTACGGGTTTTGACCACCATTTTTCCACCAAATTCCTTAAGTAATTGTTTAGCCTGGCCAAAATCTATGATCTCAGCAAATGGACCAAGAGGTATGCGGTGTTTGCGCATAAATTTCTTTTGCTCTAACTTGTCTTTAATTAGTTCAATTGTCCGTGGCAAGGGATTAACCGGCTTTGACGTTTTTTCCAGTTCAGGCATATCAAATTGTTCCTCAAACTCTACGGTCAGATAATCTGCCGCCGCCGCTAATCTTTGCAGCGCATCTATGTCACCGCCGTCGGCCACAATTTCGTCCGCACCAACCTGTTTTGCAGGACTCTCGGCATATGTGCTCAAGACAATTACATGAAATCCCAGGGGTATGGCAGCCATAGTTAACATACGGGCCAGCTGTCCGCCCCCAACGATACCAATTACTTTTCCCTGCATGCCACCATGATATCCTATTTTGTAATTTTTTCTGGCGCGGTTACAATTGAGGCAAATGGGAGCGCCAACAATTATTGCTACAGATTTTACATTTCCTGGACAGACAGATTTTCAGAAGGGAAGTGTACGGGATATTTATGCTATTGATGACAAATATCTTGCCATGGTGGTCACGGACAGGATCTCAGCTTTTGATTTCCTGCTGCCAGTTGCTATTCCTTACAAGGGGCAGGTTCTTAGTCAGATTGCAGTTCATTTCTTGAATGCCACTAAGGACATTGTGCCGAACTGGCTGATCGAATCGCCTGACCCAAATGTAATCATCGGGCATAAATGCAAGCCTTATAAAATCGAGATGGTAATACGTGGCTATCTGACAGGGCATGCCTGGCGGGAATACCAGGGTGGAAAACGGGAGTTATGTGGCGCAAAAATGCCAGATGGTTTGCGTGAAAATGATAAATTTCCTGAGGCGATAATTACACCGGCGACCCATGCCGAAAGTGGCCATGACGAAGACATTACACCCGAAGAAATAATTACTCAAGGACTTATCCCAGCCGGGGATTATGAAGCCATAGAGAAATACGCCAGGCAGTTATACCTACGCGGCACGGAGATGGCGGCGGAACGTGGACTGATATTAGTTGATACTAAATACGAATTTGGTAAAAAAGACGGCCAGGTATATCTTATTGATGAAATTCATACGCCTGACTCATCACGTTACTTTTACGCTGATGGTTATAAACAGAGGAAGACAAAAGGTGAAAGACAACGTCAGTTATCCAAAGAATTCGTACGTGAATGGCTGATCGAACATGGTTTTCAAGGGCTGGAAGGACAGTCCATGCCCGATATCCCCAATGAATTCGTCCATGAAATTTCAGAGCGCTACATCGAATTATACGAACATTTGACTGGCCAAAAGTTCGTTAGGCCTGATGACAATATGGATATTAAGCAGCGTATCCAGGCCAATACGCAACAAGCTTTGGAACGGCTGTGAAACCTCCCAACTTGAAAGTACCTATCGATAATAATCGCTATGATGCACTGGATCC
>CAZWFS010000003.1:94392-120321 GCA_964633325.1 uncultured Candidatus Saccharibacteria bacterium
ATGTATCTATCGGAACGCAGTCGGATCGCATACCAGGCATATGTAGAATCAGCCTTAGCCCAGACTCTGGCCGATTACGGAATCTGTTCCGGGAAGATCGCCAACGAGATAACGGCTTCCGCTGCAAGTGTTACCGCAGAGGAAGTCTACAAAGAAGAACGTGTAACCAAGCATGATATAAAAGCCCTAGTTAATGTCATCAAGACTCAGGTGAGTATTCAGGCCAAGCCATTTGTCCATTTTGGGGCTACTTCTTACGACATAATTTCTACTGCCAGCGCGCTGCAGATGCGGGATGCAATCGATAAGGTCATTATTGTCCGGCTTCAGGCATTATTAAAGACACTGATTAGTTTGTCTGATAAATACGCTAACACGGTACAGATCGGCCGGACACACGGCCAACACGCAGTTCCTATAACTTTCGGGTTTGCCATTAGTGAATATGTTTCTCGTATAGGCAACACCACCACAGCTTTGCAGGCGTTAAGTGATGAACTGGATGGCAAATTTTCCGGTGCCGTGGGTTCTTATAATGCTCTAAGTCTTTTTTTAAGCAACCCCCTGAAGTTCGAACGAGACTTACTTGCTAAAGTAGGTCTCAAGCCTGCTCCTTATTCCACCCAGATCGTACCGCCGGAAGGTATGGTCAGGTTAATAGATGAACTCGTAATAGCCTCAGGTATCATGGCCAATCTGGCGAATGATATGCGGCATCTCCAAAGGAGCGAGATTGCTGAAGTGCGAGAAAAATTTGAAAAAGGCCAAACAGGCTCCTCCACAATGGCGCATAAGCGTAACCCCTGGAATTTCGAGAACGTGGTAAGTATGTCAAAACAAGTGATAGCCCAAAGCGTTAACGCCAATCTTAATCTCAGCAGCGAACATCAACGTGACCTCACCGACGCAGCTTCGTCAAGATTCTATGTCATGGTGCCAGCCATGGTTGCTTCCATGGCAGATCGCCTAAACCGTATTATGAGCAACCTGGAGGTAGATAAAGAGAGCATGCAACGTAATTTACAACTATCTGGGGGCGCCATAGCAGCCGAACCTCTATATCTGCTGCTTGCAAAATATGGCTATACGACGGCACACGAAAAAGCAAAGGATCTTGCGCACAATGCCCTGAAGAGTAAATTACCTATGATAGATATAATTAATAAAGACCAAGAAATTCTAAGTTACTGGAATAAATTTACAGAAAAAGAACAAAAAATCATCCAACAACCAGAAAAATATTACACTGGCCTAGCTGCCCAAAAAGCCAAAAGCATCGCTGACCACTGGCGGACTTCAATCTAAACCAGCAACAAGACCAGGTCTAAAGAGTAGTAAACTCCTGCCAGGATTTTGGCTCCTGGTTCAATATGCCTGAATCGCTTAGGCAGTGCATAAGCAGACGTCCGGTTTCCGCGTTTGTCATGAGCGGAATATGATTATCTACCGCCAAGCGCCTTATTGTATATCCATCACTGCTAATTTCTTCCTCCATTGCAGACGGGACGCAGACCATTAGTGCTATTTTCTGTTTTTCCAGCGCCACCTTCACGCTAGGTTCCTTACGGTCGCTAATTTTATATAATTTGTGGGACTTAATCCCACGACTTTTCAGATATGTGTGGGTACCCGGCGTGGCATAGATCGTCCAGCCTTTTGCAGACAGGGCTAAGACTTCATCTATAAATTTATACTTCTGCTCTTTAGGTAGGCTCAGGAACAGGGTCTTATCCTTGACTTGCTGTTCAGTCGCGGACCACGAGGTATAAAATGCCGCCGCAAGGTTTTCGCCAAAGCACGCTACCTCGCCAGTAGAAGCCATCTCTACTCCCGCTACCGGATCAGCGCCTTTAAGGCGGTTATATGAAAATTGCGGACTTTTCACGCCGACATAGTCATATTCCAGCGTGCTGTAAACCGTATCATTCTTGATGCCCAACATTGCTTCAGCGGCAATTTCTATGAAGTTATGGGTTGTAACTTTTGACACGAACGGAAATGAGCGCGATGCCCGGAGGTTACACTCAATTACTTTCAGTTCATTATCCTTTGCTATGAACTGTACGTTAAAAGGACCTGTGATACGTAAATTTTTCACTATCTGACGGGTAATCTGCTTGGCTCGACGAACGGTTTCCAGATATAGTCTTTGCGCAGGGAAGACCACCGTAGCGTCACCGGAATGCACGCCGGCATTCTCAATGTGTTCTGATATGGCATAGATAAGTAGTTTGCCGCCTTTGGCTACACCGTCAATTTCCAGCTCTTTAGCGTTGGTTATAAACTTCGATATAACCACGGGGTGTTCGGGCGATAACTTCGTTGCGGCTTGCAAATACATTTCCAAACTTTCCGCGTCCTGAACTACATTCATTGCTCCTCCGGAGAGCACATACGATGGACGGATAAGAACCGGAAAGCCTACTTTTGCAGCAAAACCTTTAGCTTTTACTAGGCTGCTAACTTCTTCCCAGACAGGCTGATCCACTCCTATACCCTCTAGCATACTAGAGAATTTTTGCCTGTCCTCGGCATAGTCGATATGTTTTGCTAAGGTACCGAGAATGGGGTAGCGAGCCTTAGCAAGTGGCAGCGCTAGGTTATTGGCTATTTGACCGCCCACTGATACCACTATTCCGTCGGGATGCTCAAAGTCGGCTATATCCCGGATGCGCTCGAGCGTAAGCTCCTCAAAGTATAGGCGGTCTGAACGATCAAAGTCGGTAGAGACGGTTTCTGGATTGGAATTAACCATTATGGTGCGGCGGCCATGTTTCTGAAGTGTCTTGGCGGTATTAACAGCGCACCAGTCGAACTCTACTGATGAACCAATACAGTATGGGCCGGAGCCAATAATTATTACTGGGCGGGACCTAAGTGGAATTACGTCATTTGTGGTGCCGTGATAGGTAGAGTATAGGTAATTCGTGGTGGCTGTGAATTCTCCTGCCAACGTATCAATCTGTTTTATAACCGGTAATATATTGTGTCGTATCCGCTTGCGGCGTACTATCTCTTCACTTATATTTTTGAGACCACCTAGAGTCTTATCGCTAAAACCATTTTCTTTGGCTCTTCTTAGTAAGCCTGGTGTTAGCGGTTTATTTTTTATCTCTGCTTCCAGCCTTACAATGTCTGCAATATGCTCCAGAAACCACATATCTATTCTAGATCTCTGATTAATCTGCTTCGTGGTCACGCCCTGCTTAGTGGCTTCACAAATCGCAAATATCCTGCGGTCGGTAGCCTGGGATACCTCTGCCATCGGCTCCTGGAATTCATGTGGATGTACTGTCAGCCCGTCGGCCCCGACATTAAGCATGCGGATGGCTTTTTGTAGTGCTTCCGGGAATGAACGGCCAAGCGCCATGACTTCGCCCACGCTTTTCATTTCAGATCCTATGGAACGTTCGCTGGCTTTTAGTTTAGTGAGGTCCCAGCGTGGCATTTTGACGGCTATGTAGTCCAAAGCCGGTTCAAAAAAAGCAGAAGTCGTACCCGTGACTGTATTCTTGAGTTCCTGCAGACGCTTTCCCAGCATCAGTTTGGTGGCCACGAACGCCAAAGGGTAGCCGGTGGCCTTAGAAGCCAGGGCGCTACTGCGCGATAATCTGGCATTCACCTCAATCACGCGGTAATCACCGTTTTCAGGGTTTAGCGCGTACTGGATATTGCATTCCCCGATTATCCCAAGGTGGTTGATCGTCTGAATGGCAATAGCCCGCAGGCGGTGATACTCCTCGTTAGTCAGCGTCTGCGAGGGGGCCACTACAATGCTTTCGCCGGTATGTACACCCATTGGATCCAAGTTCTCCATGTTGCAAACGGTAATGGTATTGCTATCCATATCCCGTACCACCTCGTACTCTATCTCTTTCCATCCGTACAAGAATTCTTCTATCAGTACTTGCGGAACTATCCTCATTACCTCCGTGACTTTCTTGTGTAGCTCAGACGGACTACTTATTTGTCCCGAACCCAATCCACCCAGGCTGTATCCGGAGCGCAGCATGATCGGATAGCCGATTTGTTCCGCGGCTTTCAGGGCTTCTTGGGCAGAATAGCAAGCAATACTGCGGGCTGTGTTTACGCCAATCTTATCCAGCGCTTGTTTGAACAGCTCGCGGTCTTCCGTGATCTCTATGGAGCGGACAGGGGTACCTAATATCTGGATTCCAAGCCTTTTGAACGTACCTTTGCGGCTAAGTTCCAGGCCTAGGTTCAATGCGGTTTGTCCGCCAAAGCCAAGCAAGACTGCGTCTGGTTTTTCTCGTTCTAAAATACTCGTGACTGTCGCAGCATTAAGGGGTTGAAAATAAACCCGGTTCGCCATATCATGGTCTGTCTGTACCGTAGCGATATTAGGGTTTATTAGTACGGTGTTTATGCCTTCTTCCTTAAGGGCTTTTATAGCTTGACTGCCGGAATAATCAAATTCTCCGGCTTGGCCAATCCTTAGACCACCTGAGCCAAATATCACCACCTTCCTAATTTTTATAATGGGAGTTTTCTTCATATTGTTTTAAAAAACCGCTCAAATAACCAAGCCGTGTCTGTCGGGCCGGGACATGCTTCTGGATGGAATTGAACAGAAAAGAAAGGCTTTGCTTTGTGCTCTATTCCTTCAACCGAACCGTCATTAAGGTTGCGGAAAGATGCTCGCCACCCGGCTGGCAAAGTACCTTCGTCAATTGCGTAACCATGGTTCTGGCTGGTTATATAGCAATGTTTCTGGTTTAAATCCACGCACGGTTGGTTGTGTCCGCGGTGTCCGAAGGGCAGCTTATAAGTTCGGGCTCCAGCGGCTAGCCCCATTATTTGACTACCAAGACAGATTCCAAATATGGGCTTAGTTAGGGCAAGGCTCTTTTGGGTGATGGCTATAGTTTCGGTGTATTCGGACGGATCGCCCGGACCGTTGGATATCAGTACGCCATCATACTCCTCATTCGTATAGTCGTAATTGTATGGCACGCGTTTCACTTGCAATTTATGTTCCAGCAGTGAGCGGAGGATATTACTCTTAGCGCCGCAGTCGACCAATATTATTTTTTTAGTATGCCCAGCACCATAGCTAACTGGCTCAGGCACGGATACGAAAGTTGTATTTAGACGCAGGTCTTTTGTGCTCACAGGCTTTTTGCTGATAGCACCCGGCATAGTGCCTTTTGTGCGTAAATGTTTGGTTAGCGCTCTGGTATCTACACCAGTAAGAATAGGAATTTTCTGACTAGCCAGCCATTCGTATAACGTATGTTCCGACAGTCTGTGGCTGCCTTCCCAAGCGGCTTGGCTGACAACGACTCCTCTAACTTGGATTTTATCCGATTCGCCAGAGGATGGCTGGATCCCGTAATTTCCAATCAGCGGGTAGGTAAAGACCAATATTTGTCCGGCATAAGACGGGTCTGTCAGTGATTCCACATATCCGGTCATGCCAGTATTAAAGACTACTTCTCCAGAGTATTCTTTGTTTTGCCAGTCTGGAGATTGACCGCTGAAAACCGTACCGTCCTGTAGGTACAAACTGGCCGGTTTATTTATAGAAAAATCGCCCCTTTCGGAGCGACTTGTAGCTTGCTTCTTAATGCTAGTGGTAGGAAGTTTTTTAATCACACTAGGACTTAAGTATAGCAGCACCCACCATTAATACCAACAAGTATGTCGTTTATTCCAGGAGGAAAAGTAGTATTGCTGCAGTCTCATTCAGCGCTAGTAGACTGTTACAATATTGGATAGGACAAAGTGAAATTGAGGGAACTTATAATTAAAAAGCAATCTGCCATAAGGGCGGCAAGGCCATTCTTGAAATGGGTGGGCGGCAAGGGTAAATTAGTGCCAGATTTAAAGGCATATCTCCCAAGTGAGTACAAGGATTTTTACGAGCCTTTTGTGGGCGGCGGTGCCCTTTTCTTTAGCCTAAAACCAGCCATCGGCCATATAAATGACACAAACGCTACGCTAATGAAAGCCTACGAAAATATTAAAAATAATGTCGATAGGTTGGTGAGTGAGCTTACCGTTCTACAGAACACTTACTGGAGCCTGCCGGATATAGAGTCCAAAAAAGACCTATATTTGTCTAAGCGCACAGAATTCAACCAATTACTACATGACAATTTTGAAAAGACCGTACTGCTTATTTTTCTGAACAAGACGTGCTTCAACGGCATGTACAGAGAAAACGCCAGTGGAAAATTCAACGTCCCCTTTGGCCAGCATGCAAAGCCTGCCATATGCGATAAAAGCAATCTGCTAAACGTATCCGAGGCACTTCAACATACGACTATCACATGTGGAGCGTACGAACTGGCTGTATCAAAAGCCAAACAGGGGGATTTCATTTATTTCGACCCCCCTTATGCCCCCCTTAACATCACCTCCAGCTTTACGTCTTATCAAGCAGAAGGATTCACGGCCAACAATCAAGAAAAACTGCGGGATGTTTTTGCAGAATTGGCCGGCCGTGGCTGCAAGATTATGCTAAGCAACTCTAACACTCCGCTTATCCGTGAGCTATATAAGAAGTTTAATATTCATGAAATTCAAGCAGCCCGTTCTATAAATTCCGTAGGTTCAGGACGAAGCAAAATTACCGAGTTACTCATAACGAGTTATTAGTGACGACTCTATTGAAGCCAATACTAATGAGTGTGACCTTGTTCTCGATCCGTTTATTGGAAGCTCCACAGTCTTGGTTACCATGGGACGCAAATTTATCGGTATAGATAATACAGAAGATTATCTTAGGCTGTCACTTCAACGTCTTCGGGCACATGCTGGCCCTCAGGTATAATTGGCTGCGGAAAATTCAGCCAAGATAATGGAAGCTCGTTAAAGAAGTAGTTACAGCCAGCCTCTCTAATGTATTGATATGCATCATCGTATCTAGGCTTATTGAAAAAATCACTTAGGACCAAACAGTACTCGACATTCAATTTCAATTTAGCAGTCAATTTTAGATACACTTTGCGTTTGAAGTCAGCAGTCTGAGGTTTTTCGTCCACAGATCCGCCACCACCCTGAAATTTCATTTCCACGACATATAACGTGTCGTGGCTAGGAACGTATATAGCTTCGTCTGGTAGGTACTTTTTTGACACATAATCCAAATGGTTAATCCCTTTGGGGCGAAGAAACTTTTCATAAAGATCATTCTTCGGATAAGATGAGGCAAGGTATTTACCCTGGTAGTAAATGTCATTACCCCGAACTTCATAACCAGGTATCTCGACTATCTTGGTCAGTAAGTGCACCTTTTTTTCGAAGTGCAGCCCAGTTACCGTCTTTGCCCCGCCCACACCGCCTTTTTTCATATTTATCCTCTAATTTGCAAATTATTAGTCTGTATTCTAACAGGATTACCGTAATAGTCTACAAGCAGACACAACTATTCACATTAAACTATAAACGTGGTATAATATATAGATAATAAAGCAACACTATGGATGGCAGAGAATACACCTCAACTTTTATAACCGGTAGGTTGGCTGAACCCTCTGCGGTTGTGGTAGACGCATCTGATGAAACGCGGCATGGATATAGCAGTGAATTAGCTACAAAAGTACATTTGTTATATGGATTGGGTGAAATTCATTTTTTAGATGATAAACCAACCCCCCTCGTAGTTGAAGAGGCACGTGAGTGTCTCGCAGACCATGCAAAAATTAAAGCAAGGTTTCGGTATGCTGGGGAAGTAGGCGACCAGAGAAGAAGACAATTGGGAAGGCAGATAACCCCACCGGACCAATTCGATTTCAAAAGATTGTCAGCGCCAGATATAACCGCCAGCATGTCATCTGAAGACCTGACAGCACAAGTAGAAAAAGACCGCGATCAACTTCAACTGGAACTGTTTGATTACTCCGACAGATTACTAAGTGCAACTTTGCTTAGAATACACCGGCGCGCACTAAGCCGCGACTTAAGTGATAAGGATGCAGCTAAAGAAATTCGGGAAGCTATAGCCACTGAGCGCCATAGTCTTCGGCAAATAGTTGAATCCCGGGATGGGATTATTTCAGTTGAACGTGACCGTCCTGTGCTTGGGCGAAACAGAACTGGTCCTGTTGTAGCCATGCGCGTGACGGCTGAACGGGGAGGAACTAGGGTGCCAGCATGGCTACCAGCCACTACCGAGTGGGAAGAGCCCCTATGGCTTTTAGGTAGTTCAATTGCGGAACTTGAGGCTTTAATAGCGCTCCAGGAATGGGTGATTGAGCGCCGTCTACCATACCTTCCATTAGCCGCACCTTTGGAGTATGAGCAAGGCAAAATGAATCCTAAATTCAGGGGTGGTCTTACGCGGGCTGACATATTGTTGTGCTGCTTACTGCCGGGTCGTAATGAGATAATTCCAGTTCAAGTAAAAAATTACGTTAGCGCAAAAAACAAAAGAGAATACAATCCCGGTGTCGTACTGGTTGGAAATAAAGAACTTGGGCTAGAATCCTCGAGTCCGTGCGTGATAGAGGACGGAGATAATAGGCGAACCGGCCTAAAATTTACAACTCGATACGGTAATATAAATAGTCGCTATATTGCGGCACGACCAGCTGTCAGAGGGAAAGTGCCTACTAGGGCTGACAAAAAAGCTTTTACAGAAGCGCTTGAACCTGCCTTTGCTTTTTTTGATTTTGAAATAACCAAGCAAATGCGCCTGTACGAGGCATAATTACCTTCTATTGGTAGCAATTAAGTATCAACCTTTACCAGAGTACTAAATGCTCTATACCTTTTGAATCGGTAAAAGGTATCCAAAAACCCGGGGTCCCCCGCAAGAGAGGATTCTTGCTGGGGTGCAGTCCGACAGGCGGTCGAAAACACTGTTGCCAGCCAAACCAGAATCAGACCGCGCCGGCAGAATGACAAGCATCCCTCTCAGCTTAAATAGGGAAAGCTCGGGCAGACTGCCGGCTTTATTCGGTCTGACCCTGATGACCGGCACCGGTTTTCTCGAGCCTGGGGAAGACCATGAATGTTTATTGTTTGGTTGTTCGGTAGCCTAAGCCCCACAAAATCATAGCTAGCTTTAGCAATGTAGGATTCAAAAACAGATGTAAAAAAGGTACAATACAAGTGGATTAGGAGGGTTATTTTGGATATTCGGGATATAGAACACAAGCTTTGGGCCGCGGCTGATAAATTGCGGAATAATATGGATGCTGCAGAATATAAGCACGTTGTGCTTGGGCTTATATTTCTAAAGTATATTTCTGACGCGTTCGAGGAAAAACATACAGAACTTAGCAAAGTTCCGCATGCTGACCCAGAAGATAAAGATGAATATTCTGGGGAGAATATCTTTTGGGTACCTAAAGAAGCGCGTTGGTCATTTTTAAAAGACAACGCCAAGCAGCCAAACATTGGCGTTTTGATAGACGACGCCATGGATGCAATCGAGCGGGATAACCCAAGCCTAAAGGGTGTTCTATCCAAGGAATACGCCAAAGAACGACTTGATAAGCGTCGTCTTGGCGAGCTTATAGACCAGTTCAGTAATATCAGCTTTGGAGATAAGCATGAAAGTAAAGATGTTCTGGGTCGTATTTATGAATACTTTATGGGGATGTTTGCCGATGCCGAGGGTAAGCGTGGCGGGCAATTTTATACCCCCCGAAGCATAGTTAATTTACTCGTAACAATGTTAGAGCCCCAGCCGGGTGCGCGCATTTATGACCCTTGCTGTGGAAGTGGGGGCATGTTTGTTCAAAGTGAAAAATTTTTAGAAAGCCATGCACGCAGTAAAAATATCGCCGTGTATGGACAAGAGTCTAATCAGACCACCTGGAAGCTAGCAAAAATGAACATGGCCATTCACGGGATAGGTGCGCACATTGAATATGGTGACACTCTACATAACGATAAATTGCCAGATCTTAAGGCAGATTTTGTGATAGCAAATCCACCGTTCAATGTATCCGATTGGGGGGGCGAAACATTAAGAAATGATGTGCGCTGGAAATTTGGTACGCCACCAACTGGCAATGCTAATTTTGCATGGGTACAACATTTTATTCATCACTTAAGTCCCAAAGGTACGGCGGGATTTGTCTTGGCGAACGGCAGCATGAGCAGCCAAAGCTCGGGTGAAGGCGAAATCCGCAAAAAGATTGTAGAAGCTGATTTGGTGGACTGCATCGTTACTCTTCCAGCCCAACTGTTTTTTAATACGGGAATACCTGCTTGTTTGTGGTTTCTAGCACGTGATAAATCAAACCGTACAGGCGAAACCTTGTTTATAGATGCACGCAACCTCGGTACTATGATCAACCGCCGTAACAAAGAACTTACAGCCGAAGATATAGCCAAAGTCGCAGATGCTTATCACCATTGGAAAGCAAAAGATGGTAAATACGAAGACATAGCGGGCTTTTGTAAAATCGCTCTACAAGATGAAATTAAAGAGCATGACTATGTACTAACCCCCGGTCGCTATGTCGGAAGCGAAGCAGTTGAAGATGACGACGAAGTCTTTGAAGAAAAAATGCGACGGCTAACTGGTGAACTGAAAGAGCAATTTGCTCAAAGCCACGAGCTAGAAGATAAAATAAAAGAAAATCTGAAGAGAATTGGCTATGAAGTATAAAGATGAATTTACTAAAGTAGCGTGGAATAAAATAATTGCCCTCGCAGAAAAGAACGACCGATGAATTCAACTGAATTATTAACAGGAGTTCTAGTTTTAGTTACGGGTTATTACGCCATTCAAACACGCAAGACTGTGCAAGCCATGAATGAGGCTAATGAAGCTAATAATCGTCCTATTGTCAGTGTGGGGATACAGGATAGAATCGAAAGTGTTAGTTTTTTAGATCTGTATGTTACTAACGCGGGTAGAGGATTAGCGAGAGATATTAAATTTAAAGTTGTAGGTGATGACATAGAAATTAATGCGTACACCGCAGAAGGTAAGCAAAAACTTTCAAATTACACAGCGTTAAGAAATGGCATAAAGGCTCTTGCGCCTAATGAAACAAGAAAGTACTGGTTAATCTCAGTAATGGGTCGCGCTGAAGAATTGAGAAAAGCTGAAACATATATAAAAGTTACTTATACCAATAACGACGGCAATAAAAAGTATTCTGATAAATTTATACTAGACTTCTCGTCGTTGCCAGAAGGACGCCTAGGCGATGATCCGACATACAGGCTAAGCAAAGAAGCCGAGAAAATCAGAAAAGAACTAGAAAAACTCGTCCAAGAGGTTAAGTCAAAATGAGTCAGACGGTTTTGCTCGGAGATGTGTGTATTCAGATAACGGATGGCACACACAGTACCGTAAAAAACGATCATGATGGTAAGTGCTTTTTGCTTAGTGCTAAAAATATAAAAGAAAGAATTGTAATTTCAGATAGCGATCGAAGGATTAACAAAAATACACTTGAAAATCTTCGTAAGCGAACAAAAACTAATAGAGATGATATTTTGCTAACAAGCGTTGGCACAATTGGTGAGACCGCAATTGTAGAAGATGGAGACCCTAATTATGAATTTCAGCGAAGTGTCGCAATACTTAAACCAGATAAGACGAAAATTTTGCCAAAATACCTGCTCTATTATTTGAGAAATAAAAAACAAGAGCTCAACGCAATGGCAACCGGTGCCGTACAGAAATGTTTGTTTATTGGGCAAATTAAAAATATAGTTATTGAACCGTCCGCACTGGAGAATCAGCAGAAAATTATAGACATCCTAGGGTCAATTGATGAAAAGATTGAATTGAATCGGCGGATGAATGAGACGCTGGAGCGAACGGGCCAAGCCCTCTTCGGTCACTATTTCATTACTAATCACAAATCTGGAGAAAAACTTGTTATTGGAGATGTCGCAGAAGTTATTGACTGCTTACATTCAAGAAAACCAGAACGAATAAACGAAGACACGGGCAACATACTCTTGCAGCTAAACAATATAAAGGATGACGGGACCCTTGATTTTACGGATAAGTTTTTCATATCTGACGAGGACTACGCAAGGTGGATTACTCGAATTGAAGCTGCAGAAAATGATTTTGTTATTACAAATGTTGGTAGATCTGGGGCAGTTGCCAAGATCCCAAACGGAGTTAAGACGGCGTTAGGTAGAAATATGACAGGAATTAGGCTTAAGTCTCAGTATAAAATTCCTGGTTTCCTGAGTTTTCTGCTTAATTCTGCCTATATGAAGAACCAGATTGAATCACAGTTAGATCATGGGACGATACTCTCAGCATTAAATGTAAAAAACATTCCTAAACTAACCTTACCAACCTCACATATAGAGCTTATTAAGCAGCATGAAGGTAAATTTGCCACTTTGCGTAACAGTATAGAAGCAACCGTAAAAGAAATCCAAACCCTAACCGCCATCCGTAATTCACTCCTCCCGCGCCTTATCTCCGGAAAGATAAAAGTATGAGCTGCTTGCCAAACCTAAGTAGTATCACGCTTATACACCCACAACGCTGGAGCAGTTTAGAAACTGAAATAAGAAGAGTAGATCTAGTACTATCTACTGCTCCTGAAGAAATAAGAGATAAATGCAAGACATTATGCGAAACCGTTATGAAGACAATAATAATTTCGGCTCTTGTAGCGACCGAACAAGAATGTGAAGCCATGAACATGGATGGCTTAAAAACGCTTGTATGTAGGGCTCTGGCCCTTGAAGATGAAGACCTTGTTGTTACTAAAGCTGAAATATTGTTTTTAACAAGAGCACGTAATAGAAGTGGTATGGCAGGACATGGGCGAAGCCTACAAAGGCAAGGCGAGTTACGTGGTGTGGTCGATGAAAGAGGAAACGAAAGACTTCTTGGGATGACAGATACCTTACTGGGAAATTTAATTCATCAGTTTGAAAAGAAGTTTCCCTTAGCCCAAGAAAGCCCTGGTAGGAATAATGATTACGATATCTACTTAGACGCAGTATTTGGTAAGCTAATTATCAACGATACTGAATATGTGGCCAGCGATATTCTTTATGAAGTTGACCCAATTGCTTATGAAGAAGGATTAAGACAGTTTAGTGAATCGCAAAGTGAGCAATCTGATGAATGAAGATAGAATAGAAAATTTTGTATTAGAGACATTGAAAGATATGGGATGGCAAATTTTGCATGGGCCGGATATTGGACCGGACGGTACGGCTGAGCGCAACTATACTGACGCGGCGTTAAACCGAAGGCTAGATGCGGCAATACTCCGCATAAATCCTGACATACCAGCTGCTGCCCAAGCAGAAGCTATTAAACGTGTGCTGCGCACTAGCGAGCCAACATTACTTCTAGATAACCGAGATTTCCATAACCTACTAGTAAACGGTGTAGACGTAGAGTACCGTGATGATAGCGGTGAAGTTCGCAGTAATAAAGTCTGGTTGTTTGATACTAAAAACCCAGCAAACAATGAATTTGTGGCAGTAAATCAATACACCATGCTTGAGGGTGATTACCACCGCCGGCCAGATATTGTGCTGTTTGTGAATGGCCTACCGCTGGCTGTTATTGAACTAAAAGATCCCAGTAACGAAAAAGCCAGCATGAAATCTGCCTACAACCAGTTACAAACGTATAAACAGGAAATACCAGCATTGTTTCGGTTTAATGAGCTGTTAATTATAAGTGATGGTATAGATGCTGAAGTCAGCACCATTAGCGCAGACTACGAACGCTTCACTCCATGGAAAACTATTGAAGGCGACAAAGAACATAGCGGCGTACCCATGCTAGAAGTCTTGTTACGTGGGGCATGTTCTAAGGAACGGTTGCTAGATATTGTGCTCAATTTTGTGGTGTTTGAACGAGACGAAGAAAACCTGACCTATATTAAAAAGTTGGCAGCGTATCACCAATACTGGGCAGTCAACAAAGCTATAAATTCAACCCTGCAAGCAACGCAACCAGACAACGATCACCGCATTGGCGTGGTATGGCATACCCAAGGATCTGGCAAATCACTCAGCATGGTGTTTTATAGCGGAAAGTTGGTATTGGAGCCCAAGTTAAGGAATCCAACAATTGTAGTAATAACGGACAGAAACGATTTGGACGACCAATTATTCGGGACGTTTGGTAACTGTCATGACTTACTGCGACAAGATCCCGTGCAGGCAGAAAACCGAAACCATTTACAGGAACTGTTGCACCGTGAAGCCGGCGGCATAATTTTTACCACCAATGCTAAATTCTTTCCAGAAGAAGGCAATGATTATCCTATATTGACTGACCGGAGCAATATTGTAGTAATGGCCGATGAAGCGCACCGAAGCCAGTACAACTTTATAGATGGGTTTGCTAAGCACATTCGCCAAGCACTACCAAACGCCAGTTTTATTGGCTTTACGGGTACACCTATTGAGAATGAAGACAAATCTACCCCTGCCGTATTTGGGGATTACATTGATGTATATGATATTGAGCAAGCAGTGCAAGACGGGGCAACCGTGCCGATTTATTATGAAAGCCGCTTGGTAGAGCTAGACATTGACCAGTCAATGCGCAGTAAAATTGATGAACAAATAGATGAACTACTGGATGCTGAGGAGCTAGATAAACAAGAAGAATATAAGACTCGTAACGCACAACTTGAAGCCATTGTAGGTAACGGCAAACGGATTGAACGAATAGCCAGCGATATTGTGGAGCATTTTGAAAATCGACAAAGTGTGATGGATGGTAAGGGCATGGTTGTCGTAATGAGCCGACGTATTGCTGTTGATTTATATAATGCTATTACACAAATACGACCTGACTGGCACAGCGAGGATGATACGGAGGGTTATATAAAGGTAGTTATGACTGGTTCTGCCGGCGACCCGTTGGAATGGCAACAGCATATACGCAACAAACAACGTCGGTCACGATTGGCAGAACGAATGAAACAAAGCGATTCGGACTTAAGAATGGTGATTGTATGTGATATGTGGCTGACTGGTTTTGATGCGCCAAGCTTGCATACTATGTATTTGGATAAGCCGATGAAGGGGCACAACCTAATGCAAGCAATTGCTCGTATTAACCGAGTTTACAAGGACAAGCCAGGTGGTTTGGTAGTTGATTATCTTGGCGTTGCTGCCGCATTACGCGAGGCTTTGCAAACCTATACTTCCAGCGGCGGTAAAGGTAAACCCACACTCAATCAAACAGATGCTGTGGCTGTGATGAAAGAAAAGTTTGAGATACTTCGTGATCTTTTCAGTGATTTTGACTATGAGCGGTTTTTTGCGACTGAAACGGGAGTGCAAATGCAAATTATTCTTGATGCTCAGGAGTATGTGTTGGGACTGGATGAGGGAGAAAAACGACTTAAGCAGCACGTTTTAGAACTAACTAAAGCATTTGCATTGAGCGTACCTTATCAGGACGCATTGGACATAAGAGAGCACGTGGGGTTCTTCCAGGCTGTGAGAGCGCGTTTGGCTAAGATTGGTGAAAAGAAAGGTTTGAGTGCAGAAGACTATAATTCTGCTATCCGACAAATTGTAGACAAGGCTATTGCACCTGCAGGTGTAGTAGATATATTCCAAGCTGCTGGTTTGGAGCGGCCAAACCTTTCCATACTAAGCGAAGAGTTTTTGGCAGAAATAAGAGGTATGGAGCGTCGAAACCTCGCTGTTGAAGCCTTACAAAGATTATTAAATGACGAGGTAAAAACACGCTTTTCTACAAATGCCGTAAAAGCGCGATCTTTTGCAGAGATGCTAGATGTAGCATTGCAGAAGTACAAAAACAATAGTATTGAGGCTGCTCAGGTAATAGAAGAACTCATTGATATTGCACGAAAGTTACGGGATAGCGAGAAAGAAGCGAAAGAGCTAGGACTTACGCCTGACGAAATAGCCTTTTATGATGCACTGGCTGCAAATGGCAGTGCCCGAAAAGTAATGGGCGATGAGCAACTCCGTAAATTGGCAACAATACTGGTACAGCGCGTACGAGCAAATGTAACTGTAGATTGGACTTTCCGTGAAAGTGCTCAAGCCAGATTGCGTGTAGAAGTAAAGCGGCTGCTACGTGAATACGGCTATCCACCTGATGAAGAAAAAATGGCAACAGCCCTAATCCTAGAACAAGCCACTCTATTTGCTGACGACTGGAGCAAATGAATATCTACCTGGACATTGATGGGGTATTACTAGCCAATGACTTGCATCCAGCAAATTATGCCAAGGAGTTTTTGCAGTATGTACTGGCTACTTATCCGGAGTCTACTTATTGGCTGAGTACTCATTGCGAAGGCGATGCTAGCGTTCCGATTCGTCACATTGGCCATTTGTTTGATGACGAGACGGTGGAATTAATGAAAAGAATCAAGCCGACTTCATGGTACGTGGCCAAGACTCGCGGAATAGATTTCTCCACGCCCTTCCTATGGTTCGATGACGACCTATTTCCAGAAGAGAGGGAAGACCTAGTAAAACACAACGCCCTAGAAAACTGTATAGAGGTAAACTTGCAAAGAGACCCCGATCATCTCCAAAAGTTTTTAGTAGAATTTCCTTTACCGATTGTTGCCGCAACTTGAAAGATAAGAATCTAGTGTTAGCTGTAATACTTGCGTGTAGCCAGGATAGTATTAAGATATTGTAATGAGCTTGGATAGGGACAAATCACTAGTTGATGATAGTTACTGGCAAGTAAAACCGCAACCCGATGACGGAGTTGACGGAAGGGTTTACGATTTGCTAGCAGGCGGTGCCGGGGAGGTAGTAACTCCTGACCAGGTTGATACTGATTTGGTGCAGTTTGTATCCAATATCGGCAGGCCGGGGGTGGGCGACATTGTGGGCATATCTGGAATAGAGACAGAGGATCCTAAGCCTAAGCCCATAGCACCCAACACCGATTTATTTTTGGATGATACAGATGCTTCCTGGCGACCCACTAAAGATGAAGCTGCATTGCCAGTTGGCGAAAAAGAGAAACGACTCGTAGACATCGGTCTTCATGTTCTCTCTGACGAAAGAAGAATTTTGGTATTGGCGATGATCGCAATGATCCCCGAGGGGGTAACCAGCGCAAACTTGTATGCGCGCTTAACTAAATTGGTCGACTTTGATGATACCTTAAAGCAATTTTGCCGGGAAACTATTGAGCGCTGGTTTGTACCTAATGGCTTGGCAGAAATTACTGGACGATCCGACAAGGGCAAGCATATCAGGATTACACCAGATGGTATGGGTCTGATACCTTATGGCGGACATGCGATTGACTTGGCGATGCAACCCCAAAGTCCTAATTTACGAACAATTGTTGGGCAGCCATCCGGCTCGGTGCTAGCTGAATCCAAGACCAAAATACCGCAGGGTCGACTTAGGTTTGAACAGCTAGCCTATATGCTTGGGCATGCGGATGAAACTGTTCCTACAAAAGTCCTGGTAGCTTTCGATCCAACCGCCGAAGCTACCACCAGAACGATGATTCAGGCCTTGGTTAATGCCGATTGGCTTGTAGCAGTGCCATCATACCACCAGGACCCTGATAAATATCCACTCATAGTACCTGACAGAATTGCAAACGGAAGTACGGTAGCCCTGCAACAAACATTGGCGGTCTCCGGCTACTTAGAAAAACAATGGGATGCCAGGCGGGAACCAATTAACATATACGATTTAACCCGCTCAGCACCGTATGATATACGAAAATACGCGAAAGGGTCGGATAATTTCAGACGGTTTGTTTTTCAGGAAGTTGCCCGACTATGTAGCGAAGGTCACTGGCGGTATGAAGCAAGATCCCGCGTAAGAAAGACGTACTTAGCTGTAAATCCGGCAAAATTGCATCCCATGGCAAATTGGATTCATATTGTACGTGGAGCCGAACAAAACTCCGACCGATACCAAGCAATTGGTCTGCAAAAGATTGCTCAACGCTGTGCTGCTCCCAGTACTGAGTTGAGTAGAATATTCGGCAAGGCTTAAACAGTTGGCGGTATTAGCGATGGTGTTCGTACTAACGTTAATTGCTACTAAAAAATCTGCTCACACTCTTTGCTCAAAGCTTAATATATATACATAAAGTAACTGGCGGGCAGGGTGCGGGTGGTTATGACGTATAGACCTGCATGGTTCATTTCAGAGATTGTGACTGTTCCGTCGCCATTTACGCTTTCCACGTACACTACGTGCATACCACGTTGTCCGGCTGCGCCTACGCGTGGTGCGGCGCCTGTAGCCATACCTTGTGCACGAGCTCTGGCAACCCAAGTGTCGGCATTTCCAAGGTTGTTGGGCAGATCAGGCCGCTTGTTTTTGACATACCACGTACAATTCCCGGCCGTGTATGTATTTCCAGCGACTGCTCCCCGTGCTCCCCTTACTGCTTGCTTTGGGGCTGCAGGTTTAGCAACTGGCTGGTTCTTCGCTTTTGGCGCAGTGTTTGGTGCCGCTGGTGCTGCTACCGCTTCTTGCGCAGGCTCGGGAAGAGGCCTGTCCTTTAATTGTTCGTCTGGGCCAGGTATTAGCAGCTCATCACCGACTTTTAAAACATCGGGGTGCGAAACTGAGTCGTTCTTATTGAATAAACGCCTCCAGGTTGAACTGTGTTTTTCTGCAATAGTGCTTAGAGAGTCATTCTCTACTACCTTGTATTTAACTTCTTTTGGCTCCGGAGCTGGCTGTGTTTTTTTTGGCGCCTCAATCGGCGTTGCATCCAATGATGCCAGTACTACCGGTTGGGCTTGAACAGGTCCAGGTGTTTTTAATTGTAAAAGATCAAGCGTTTCTGCTTTTGCTGACGAACCGCTTATGGCAATCGTAGCGCACGCAAAAAACACCGCTAAAGCGGCTTTACGCATCTATGTTATCCCTCCTAATTTACTTACTTCATATGACTTATACGTAGTAACAGTTATTAGTAGCAGGGAAACTTATAGTCTCAATGCTTCTAGCCTATTTACACCTTCTTTCAATGCTGTTTCCTGGCCGTACATAATGTACGAAGAGTCCATCGCACTTTAGAGGATGCGCATTATAGGCGCTGTTGTTGTATATTTTGTCATTTTGACGGAAACAGGACTGATATTTTTGTGGCGTCCTGCTTACGAAGCATCCCTCCACCTCACATGAAAAGATACAAGATTCAATCCTACAGGCTTATATTTATATGTCAAGCCTTACAGATTCGGATTCCGTTTAAGCTTTTTGCACTTTTGTCCATATCTCATTGCCCATGGCATCCACAAACCAACTTTATGTTGAAGTTTACTTTATGAATACTAACAGGAACTGCTGTATCCTAATAAGCATGAGGAATTTCACGGATGTAGCGGTCTTTGCGTTAGCGGTGTTTATATGCGGCGTGTTTGGGGGTACTGTTTCGGCGGAGACCGTTACAGTAAATGGCGGCCAAGTAAAAGTTCAAGCCCGCGTGTTGCCTATGCATACGATCATAATTGACGAATTAGGGAACATTACAAAAATAGCCAGCAACACAACTGATGACATTGCGACACCAAGAGTTTATTTACTGAACGTAGCTGCCGAGAATGAGCGGCCTCTAACCCAAAGCATAAGCGAACAGCATCAAGAGTTCGTACCCACCGGTAAGAGCAGGGTGGGTATACTATATGACCGTTATTCAGTAATGAACTTATTTCAAAGCAATAAATTATATTCGATGCCCGACCAAAGACCAGTGATACTCACTCTTAAATAAAAAGTCCTTGACAGAAAAGCATAAGTGTGCTAGTATTTATAATGACCAAACGTATTCTTCTTGATTACGGATATAAAAACCCTAGTAAGTTAAGTAGAAATAAAGTTTTTTCCGCCCCAGAGCGGACGTTTAACTGCCCTTTAATATGGCAAAATTTAGCCAGGGCTGTATATCGTACAAGAAAAACCTCGTTTGAAATTAAGGCATAGCTCCTTTATGGAGCCGTGCTTTTGCAATTTACGAATTTACGGCTCGACCCTATAGTTAAATACGCTTACTGGCTTGCCCAGCTGCCTGGCCTTTGTAATTGTATTCTGGGTACCTGAGCTTTGATTGACTTGAAAGGCTAGTATTTCGTCACAGGCTTTTGCAATTTTGTTGTTGCGTAAATAGTAGGTTGTTTCGTTAACTTCGGTTTCGTTAGAGTTGGTAGTTAAAGAATCAAGCTTATCTACGATTTCTAGTTGAGTGATTAAATTTTCAGCCTGTTCATTTGTTATGACTCCCTCTTGGGCTCGTTTTCTGTAGTGTCTGGCATATATATCTAGCGTTGTTGGCAAAAAGACCCTTAGTCTTGACCCATCTGGAGCGTAGTTAAGCGCAAGGGCTGTTGCAGCAAAGTCCACCCCAAGGGCACCGCCAGCAATAATCCCTTTACCACCGGAAAGGGCATTATTTACTTCGTACTTTAAATCTTGCTCAAGCTCCGGACACGACTTTCGCCAAGAACCAGTAACTCCAAGCCAGATCATGCTTATAGTATAACTAAAGATTCGTACTGGTTTTGGCTTATAGAGCGAACACCAAGCTTAAAGCATGCAAATACCGTCACCGATAACTTTCCCTTTTCGTCAGCCAGGAACATTACCTTTCTCTTCAAATTCTCTGCAAATGCCAGGAAGCTTATCATTGGGGGTACTCCACCCCTCGCACGTAATTGTTTCGTAGCTTCCTGAACTAAAAGTTCTAGTTATTGAAGTGGGAAAAGGCAAAGTCAATTTAGCTATTTTGCTGACTTTACTGGGTTTTTGGCATCTCGGTCGAAACCCACGTATCGTCTGCTTCGCATTGGTAAACAGTGCGGTCGTATTCTTTATTATCTTCATTAGGGTTATGACTAATATCCCAACGAACTTTTTTCATATCTTTATTGCAAATTGGACATTCCATAGTTCTATGATAACGCGTTTTCAATTTATGGCTGGGGAGGAAGGATTCGCGCCCGTAATGCTTTCGCTTCAGCTGAAGCTGCGCTTAAGGCCAAGCAAGGAAAACGTAAACAGCCGCTGGCTATTTACGCCTATCGGTTCGAATCATAACTTCAATGATTCTCAGTAGCTATGACATAAAGCCATAGCCACAGAGAATGGCTGGGGAGGAAGGATTCGAACCTTCGATCTCCTGCTCCAGAGGCAGGCGCCTTACCGCTTGGCCACTCCCCATAGTCGATGTGTAATTAACAGAGGGGATTGTAGCAAATATATCTGATTCAAACCACTTTGCGGCTATAATCAGTGGGATGCAGACGATTTATTACAGTAATGCCCGCTCCAAGGAGCTGGCTACAATTGAGGTGGTTCGTGATGGCTCATGGGTGCATATAGTGGCGCCATCGGAAGAGGAAATCGCGCAGCTTAGCGAAACCTATGGTCTTGAGAAGGACCTGCTGACCGATGCCATCGATCTGTACGAGTCGCCACGCGTAGAGCGTAGCGATGAGTCGATTTACGTGTATACCCGCTATTATCACGCCAACAACGGTGTTATTAATGCTACCGAGCCGTTTCTGATCGTCTATCATCCGACAGTTGTTCTGACTTTGATGCGCATAAATGGCGCGGTGCTGGATCCCCTTATAAACGGTCGTGAGAAAATCATAACAACCCAGAAGACCAAGACGATATTGCAAATGCTGGAGGAGGTAAACAATTCTTATAGCAGGTATCTGATCAAGGCAAATCGGCAGCTTCTGGGCATCCGGTCCCAGTTAAAACGGGTCGATATAAGCAAGGAAGTGCTGATTGGTTTTGTCGAACTTGAGGATGACCTGAATGAGTTTATGAGCGCGTTACAACCACAGGTCGCCATGTTGCGTAATTTGCTCAGCGCTCGTTACTTGCGCTTGTACGAAGAAGACCGCGAACTGGTTGAGGATTTGAGCCTAGGCACCAACGAGCTAATTGAGCTGACAAAATCCCGCCTAAAGACAATTGTAAATATCCGTCAGGCTTATGAAGCAATAGCTACGAGTGACCTAAACCGTACATTTAAAAGGCTTACGTCTATATCGATATTCCTGATGATTCCTACGGTAGTCTCCGGACTATTTGGTATGAATATTAATTTGCCGTTTGCTCACCATAACTACGCTTTTGGTTATGTTCTGGCCTTCGTCACTGTAGCTAGTTTATTTATTGTATATATCTTTCATCGCCGACGCTGGCTTTAAGTTTTATCAAACCCAGCCTTAATGTTGAGAGGTTAGAATAAAGACCTGATGCCTACAACAATCAGGACACTTCCGAATATTCGCGCGAGGGTTTTATCCGGTAAGTTACCGGCAAATTTAGCTCCAATCAATCCGCCTACGACAAAGCCAAGTGCTATGAGTATAGCTGCTTTTATATTGACGTTACCGTTGCGGTAATAGGTAAAAGCCGCAAGACTACCAACTGGTAAAACAAGTAAAGCAAGAGTTGTGCCCTGCGCTTGGTGCTGCGAAAACCCGAACATAAAAATTAACGCGGGTACTATAAGTATTCCGCCGCCGATACCAATTAAGCCACTTAGTATACCAACTAAAACACCTAAGACTAACAAAGCTATCAAATACAACACGATTGCTATTATACAGCCCATGCTATACTGGATAAGCTTTAACAACCTAAGATATAAAGAGTGCAGCGAGAGAACTAGCTCTATGACCTGCCGGCAACCTGTCCGTAATAACGCGGATAAAGTGCTACTTCTAGCCCGCCCCCGAGCGAGGATAGATATTTGAGGTAACCCTTGATGTATCCTTTCTTGTTCGTTTGGCAGAAAGGAAATACTTATGAATGATTTAACCGACAAAGCAGTCCAGGGGGCGCATGGACGTAAACTGTTTACGAGCGAATCAGTTTGCGCCGGACATCCAGACAAGTTATGCGACCAAATAAGCGACGCTGTATTGGATGAAATCCTTCGACAAGATCCACGCGGACATGTAGCTGTGGAAACGGTAGCCGGAGCGAACCAAATTTCACTGTTTGGTGAAATCAAAACTTCAGCCAAGTTAGACCTAGCCCAAATTGTAAAAAATACAGTAGCTCGTCTTGGTTATACCAACCCAGACTGGGGCTTTTCTACGGAGTCAAAGTTTAGCAATTTTTTACATGAGCAATCTCCGGATATCGCTGTAGGCGTAGATCAGGACGGGGCTGGCGACCAGGGCATGATGTTCGGTTACGCTTGCGATGAGACCACAGAACGCATGCCGATGCCGATTATGTTGGCTCATTCACTCGCCAGGCGTATTGATGAAACGAGAGAGCGCGATCTCCTCAAGTTCATTCGTCCGGATGGGAAGGCTCAGGTAACCGTAAGGTATGAGCAAGATAAGCCAGTAGCGATAGACAAGGTAGTTGTAGCTGTAGCTCATGACGAGGCGACTTCCGCGGAAGAAGTGCGGGATCAGGCCATAAAAGAAATTATTACGCCTGTGCTGGATAGGTATAAGTTTAAGGTTGAGGATGCCGATATAGTTGTGAATGGCACTGGAGTGTGGCACATACCAGGTCCGGAGTCCGACGCAGGCCTGACTGGGCGAAAGATCGTGGTTGACGGCTATGGAGGTTATGCAAGAGTTGGTGGTGGCGCCTTTAGTGGCAAGGATCCAAGTAAAGTAGACCGCTCCGGGGCATATGCGGCGCGGTACATTGCGCAAAACATTGTTGCTGCTGGTTTGGCCAAACGATGTGAGGTTGGCCTAGCTTATGTAATAGGCCATCCCCGACCATTAATGCAGACAATTGATACTTTTGGTACGGGTACGGTGGACGAGCAAGAGCTACAGGCATTTGTCGATAAACTTATAGACACATCTGTGCGTGGGATTATTGAAACTCTGGATTTGCGTCGTCCTATATATACAGAAACTGCGGCATATGGGCACTTTGGTAAGTCGGGATTGCCATGGGAACAGATCGCCACATCCCAGGCAGTAACTTAAACAATAATCTGAATCTTTGTCGCCCGCTAAGCGCAGGGTATTTGCGGTAGATCAATGAAACGCTAATGTTACTATTAGAGGGATGAAAAAATCCGCCTTACGTGTCGTAGGGCTAGTTGGCGTACTGGCTTGCCTGGTGCTATTCATCCGACAGCCTAGTTGGCCGACACCGGATAAGTTACTAATTTTCGTAACCTTCATTTTCATGATATTCGCGCAGGGTCGGGCGGTTTTTAAGAGACTTGCGCCTTTCGTTGTACTGTTGCTGGCGTATGAATCTTTCCGAGGTATAGTGCCCTCACTGAACGAGCATGTTAATTACTTGTTTATGCCTGACGCTGATAAGTTTATATTTCTAGGCCGTTTACCCACCGTACAGTTACAATCCTGGTTTTGGAATGGCCAGCTGCAGTGGTATGATTTTTTGTTCTACTTAGTTTATATGCTGCATTTCATCCTGCCGGTCGCCCTAGCTCTACTGATTTGGAAATTCCGTGCTAGTTATTACTGGCGCTATATTACGACGTTCTTGGTGTTATCGTTTGCTGGCTTTTTTACATTTCTGGCTTTTCCGGCGGCGCCTCCTTGGATGGCTTCAGACAGAGGATACATTGAGCCCATCAGTCGCATATCCAGCTCGGTCTGGAGCACGCTAGGCATTCACGATTTCCCGTCGCTTTATAATCGGATTTCACCTAATCCGGTAGCTGCCGTACCATCATTGCATACCGCATACGCTGCGCTGTTCACACTTTTTTTGTGGCGGTTATTCGGCAAGAAGTGGGGTATTCCGGCCTGTGTATACCCCTTGCTTATCGCCGTCGGAACAGTCTATCAAGGTGAGCATTACGTTATAGACGTAATTCTTGGTGTTGTTTATGCCGTGGTATCTTTCTACGTGGTGGCAAGGTTATGGCACAAATGCAGCAAAACTATGCATGGTTTTACCGAAAAATAACAGGGATGCAATTATTTTCAGGAACTAGGCCTTAGTAAGTTAACAAACTAAAGACTTTGTATATTGCAATAAGTATAAATATATGATATGATAATACAATGTCAGTTGATACGTTTCCGGCAGAAGTGCTGAAGGTAGGGGTAAAGGCGCTTATGTCATGCCCTAGAGAGGATGACACTGTACTTATTATACGACGAATAAATGGAGGCGAGTGGACTTTACCTGGTGGTGGCGTCAAACTAGGCGAGACACTCGAAGAAGCGGTTGGTCGCGAGATAGAGGAAGAAGCAGGGATTAAATTAGGTGTAAACACACCAATAAACCTACTTGGCTTACATTATTTTAGACTACCATCGTTGGACGAGACAAGAACAAAAACAGTCGCAAGGGTAGTTGTCACCGCAAGGGCAGCATCTAGTGAAGTAAGAATTGATTCAACGGATCACGATGCGTACATGTGGGTACCACGAAGTAATATTGGAAAACTGGCGCTTGAGCCGACTCTTACTGATTTTCTTCCTAGGCTTATGGACGAAGCCGGAAGCTTTCGGGGTTTACCTGTGAGTGCCTCTTCATTGCTAGTTCCTGCCATGAGCAATCAACTCGTATATTAACTACTATCAAACAGGTTTAGTTTAGCGATTTCTGGTGGGAGAAACCCTTCTGGATGTTTGAAGCCGGCCTCCCATTTGGTTCCTTTCTGGTAACCCAAATCTTTCATAAGTTTGGTCGGTGCATTGCGCAAGTGTAACGGAACGGGTAAGTCCGGATAGTCTTTGGCTGCCTGCAGGGCCTTTCCCATAGCGTCGGCTACTACCCGGGATTTCTGGCATTTGGCTAGTACGGAAGCACAATGGAACAGGTTGTATTGGCATTCCGGCATGCCTATGCGTTCCACGGCTTGGAATGTTGCTACCGCCAAATTAAGCGCGGCTGGAGCAGCCAGCCCTATGTCTTCGCTGGCAAATATGACCATGCGGCGGGCAACGAACTTCGGGTCTTCACCCGCTTGCAACATTCTAGATAAGTAATAAAGAGTTGCGTCTGGGTCGTTACCGCGCATGCTTTTAATGAATGCACTGATTATGTTGTAGTGTGTTTCGCCTGCCTTATCATACCCCGGTA
>CAZWFS010000004.1:0-92858 GCA_964633325.1 uncultured Candidatus Saccharibacteria bacterium
GCTAGGTTATTAGCTTCTGTACCTCCCGCAGTAAAAACAATCTCATTACTGCGGGCACCCAACCAATGGGCAATTTGTCCCCGGGCGGCTTGTATAGCCTTACCTACTTCCCGCGCCGCTAGGTATGTGGCCGAGGGGTTATAAAACTTATCCGACATATACGGCCGCATAGCCTCCACCACCTTTGGATCCATAGGTGTGGCAGCCGCATAATCCAGATAAATAGTCAAAGGGCCAGGCATACTTTTATATTAGGCTGATTTTACAAATATTTCTCGGCTAAATGAAGTTCTGAAGTTCTGCATACACTCGTTGGTTGTAAAGTGTAACTGCCTTGTCCAAACGTTTTGCTTCCTCACGCGATACATATCGAGCAGCCTGTCCATCCTGGACTTTGATAATTCCTGTAGGGCGGACATCGTAACGGGTTGTTTTAACTTGCTTATTGCCAGTTTGATCAATCCACTCCTCATGCCAAATCCATGTATATTTATCTAAACAGAAAAACTCTCTACGTCCACCCTTAGGCACAGGCCCAAAGAGTTGTCCACCAATCCTTGCCTCGCGACGAATAAGATTATTGTATAACTCAGCCCTTCGTTGTTCGTGCTTCTCATTGCTGATTGTCTTAAACAGTTTTTTGAGCATGCCGTACGTCCCTAATTATTGATAGCTGACCCGTGTATATTATCAATACTCTGGAGGATAACATTAGCATCTAGGTCATGTTCATATGTTGGATCGATGTTATCTAGGGGTCTTTCAGTACCCGTAGTTGCTGGAGTAGTCGTGTACTCTGCTGACCGCGTACCAGCATTTTGCTGTACCTTATCTGTTACAGGCTTATTACCAATAAAGCCAGAGCGCAATGCCGCGGAAGTTGAGTTATTTGCCTGGAGTTGTAATTCTACTTCACTAACACCCCTCGTATCAAGGTCAGGAAATTGTACACGTGCACGCAAATGCAGTTCTTGCTCTGCATCATACGTTTCTCCAAAACGCTCACGAATAGTTACACCTGCCTCATCCATTGCGCGTGCTTTAAATGGTTCGGTTAATCTGTAAGAATCAGAACCCATATTATAACCTTTTCGAACTTTAGTTATTTATAAACCAAACAGCTGGCCGGCATTTCGAGTTGACGCGGCTGCAATATCGGAAAGGCTCTCACCTCTTAATTCCGCTAAAAACTCCGCTGTCACTCGTACGTGCTTAGGCTCACAGATTGTACCACGAAATGGTGTAGGAGTCAAGTATGGCGCGTCTGTTTCCAGCACCAGCCTGTCTGCCGGCACCATCTTGGCCATTTCCAGCTGCTCCGTAGCCCTAGTAAATGTCATTATACCATTAAGTCCAATAAAAAATCCACGATTTAAAGCCTCGTCTAAAACGCTTCGCTTATCTGTAAAACTGTGGATAATTCCCATGATTTTCTGTTCTTTAGCGCCAAATTCATCCAAAACATTCCAAAAATCATCAAATGCTTCCCGTATATGAAAAATCATTGGCAAATGATGCTCTATAGCTAGCTCCAGCTGAAACCTTAATACCTTTTTCTGAGCCTCTTTCGGTGAGTGGCTGTAATAGTAATCTAAGCCTGCCTCTCCTATGGCAACCACCTTCTCCTTGGTAGCGAGTGCTGTTAACTGCATTAATGCACGGGGGTCGTCGGCATAGCGCTTGGCCTCATGCGGGTGCACGCCTATGCTTGCCCAGCAACTTTTACGTTTCTGCACGAACTCTACCGCCAGCCTACTATCCTCTAAGTCAGTGCCCACACAGATCAACCTAGCCACTCCCATTTCTTTAGCCGTCAAAATCATATTATCCGGATCCGGCTTACCCCCCTTCAGCCAAGCAGCCCTAGTGAGATCGTCTCCGGTCAGCTCATATTGCGCCGAATGAATATGACAATGTGTATCAACTAGCTCCATCAGTGGTTTTTTCGCTAGTATGTAGTTCTTTTTTAGGAAACAACGTTGTGTCGGCGGGACGAATGACACCTTCGGTAAAGATGTGTTGGATTTTGGCGGCAGTTTCAGGCAGGAATGGCAATAGAAGTTCGGCAATCTCAAGCAGACAACTAGACATGTAGGCCAATACCTCTCGTAGGTGCTCCGCGTCTTTATCTTTTGCTATTACCCAAGGTTTTTCCTCGTCGATGTACTGATTAAGCCCACGCACCTGCTCCCACACATCATCCAGGGCACGGTCAAAATGACACTTTTCAACTGCTGCGCGGTACTGCCCCATATCATGTTCGGCAGGGGGCACATCGCCAATGATGCCATTCTGGTATTTCTGGATCATAACTACGGTTCTCTGCACAGCGTTACCTAGCGCGTTAGCTAATTCGCTATTGTATGCCTGTTCAAATCTCTCCCAGGTAAAGTCCCCATCTTCGTACGAAGGTATATGGCGCAGTAGGTAATACCGCAGCGCGTCAGTCCCGTAGGCCTCCACTATCTCTTTGGGGCTGACAACGGTACCAATGGATTTACTCATTTTTTGATTATCTACCGTTACATAGCCGTGGACAAAAAGTGACTGAGGCAGCGGCAGGCCCAACGCCAGGAGCATTCCCGGCCAAATAGCGGCATGAAAGCGCAAAATCCCTTTTCCGATTACCTGGGTATTTGCCGGCCAAAATTTCTTAAAATCCTCGTGTTCCGGATAGCCCAGAACGGTGAGATAATTCATTAGCGCCTCAAACCATACGTACATGACTTGATTTGGATCATCTGGAACAGGCACGCCCCAAGCTATCTTCTCTTTTGGCCGCGATACACTTATGTCTTCCAGGCCAGATTTTATAACATGCAGGATTTCTTGTTTACGTGTCCCTGGTATTACCGAGAAGCTGCCGGACTCTATGGCTTCGCGGATTTGATCGGCATATTTACTCAACCGAAAAAAGTAATTCTCTTCCTCGAGCTTCTCGTAAGGAGTCTTATGATCAGGACAGATTCCCTTGTTTTCCTTTGCGACCGTTTCGGTGACGTATTCCTCGCAGCCAGTGCAATATAAGCCGATGTACGAACCCTTGTAGATGTCTGCTGCTAGTTGTTTCCAGATAATTTGGGCTCGTTGTCCATGGCTTTCGTCGGTGGTACGGATAAACCGGTCATTGCTGATATTTAACGTTTTTTGCAGGTCGCGAAACTTCTGGCTCATCTGGTCAGCATAGGCTTGCGGCTCCATTCCTAGTTCTTTGGCTTTTTCAGCGTTTTTGCCCCCATGTTCGTCTGTTCCGGTGCTAAAAACAACTGGTGTGCCCTTGGCTCGTGCCGTACGGGCCAAGACATCTGCCATCAGCAGCTCCATGCCAAAACCTATATGTGGATCTCCGTTAACGTACGGAAGCGAGGTTGTAACATAGTAATTCATACTAAGTAAGTCTACCCTATAAGATTACTCCTGCCCACCCCTATCAACAGATTAATATTATGCTGACTAAACCCAAGCAATTTACTTATTCCATATGCGTTGAGGACGTCAAAACAGTGAGGCTTGGGCAGGCTTTTCATAGCCCTCGACTTCTGGCCACTCCAAGCTTGGATGCTCTTGGTCTAAGACTACTCGCAATCGATCCAAAAAAGTCACCTGTCCTTTATACAGCTTAGTAGCTGCAGCAGGAAGGCTAAACCAAGCCGCACGGTCCACTTCTGGAAATTCCCTTTTTCTACCTGAACGGGGCGGCCATTCAATTTCTATAACCTGACTTTTTAGAGTAGATTCATCATAATTACCTTTCACTGCCCAGATATGGCTTATTTTGCCTTTTACGGTCTCGGCTTCGCCCAGCTCATACGTCTTGCCGTCAGGCGGCGGCCATCCAGTCTCCTCCTGGAATTCCCGCCTGGCGGCTTTAAGCAAGTCCTCATCGCCCTCCACCTCTCCTTTGGGAATAGACCAAGCATGCTCGTCTTTTTTGGCCCAGAATGGGCCGCCTGGATGTTCCAGTAATACTTCGGCCTTGTTATCCCTGATGCGGTAAACCAGGAATCCGGCGCTCTGCTTTTTCACGCTTTCTCTCCCATCACTAGGCTCGACCTATTCACTACTTGCTCTTTGCCTAACAGTACTTCTAGCAATTTCAAAGCTGCAGTATGGAATGCCTGACCTTTACTAGCACAGGCATCCGCCACTACCACCGGCCGTAGTCCCGCGTCAAAAATATCAATGGCCGTCGCCAGCACACACTCATTGGTATCTACCCCACACACAGTGACCGTACCTATACCTCGCTCCTTGCAAATATCAGCCACATCAGCTCCCCAAGCTGAATAGGTTTTTTTATCTATAACAAGATTGTCACCCTTATCCAAATCAGGATGCAACGATATTTCAGGTTCATCACGACAATCTTTCCACTGCCGCAGTTTCTCCCACATTCCTCCCGCCGGATTAATAAACCTGCTAAAAACAACTGGTTGGCTCTTCTTGCGCCAATGCTCTATCAGCTCATTAATCGGTGCCAAAACCCGCTCAGTCTCCCCGTTAATAAATCCATTCTGTACGTCCACCACCAATAAAAGCGAGGTTTCTATTCCCATTGCTCCCTATTTCCCTTACAGCTATTTACCATTATGCTATACCTGGAAGAGAGGATACAAGCGGAGATGGCAGATAAACCTGGAGAGGACAAAGTTCTATATGAACGCTTCCTAAGTATTTACAATCAGCTTGATTCTTATATGCGCAAAACGCTCAAGTCTGAGACATATACCGATCACAGCCACCTTTTGCAACTAATGGCTCGGACGCATCGGCTATTTGCCCGCTATGAACATGAGCTTAAAGTATTCGCCAATTTACGTAATGTATTGGTCCACAATCCGTTCATGGAAACCGCTAACCCCATAGCCGTACCTAATTCGGCTATAGTAGAACGCTACCAACAAATCAATAAGGCCATACTTAACCCCCCTACCGCCTTGTCTATTGCCATACCGGCTGCCATGATCTACACCACTACGCTCGATTCTCCCGCCCTACCGGTTATGAAGCTCATGAACGATAAGGTATATACTCACGTGCCAGTCATCGAAAAGGAAAGCATGGTCGGCGTATTCAGCGAGAACACTATCCTGTCTTATCTTACCCACAATGAAGATTCCATCATTACGTCAGATCTTACTATTCGTGAATTCTGTGATTTCATAGGCTTCGATAAACATACCGGCGAACACTTCTCTTTTATCGGCCGCGACGCGATGCTGGCAGATGTTTACGCTATGTTCAACGCAGCCGTAAAGGCTCATAAACGGCTAGGCATGCTCTTCATTACCCAGCACGGCAAAGAATCAGAAAAACTACTTGGTATCATCACCGCCTGGGACCTCGCCAGTCCCGACTTCGACACTTAATCATCTACACCGCTAAATATCGGATTTGAACCTTCATGCGGTTTTTGGACAATCAGCAGATAAAATGTCTTCTTGCCAGTTTTAAATAGGGGAGAGTGTTCAACCAGCTGATCTCGCTCACGAGCACTCATCCATTCATATAGCTGACGGCGTGAATATGGCTTTATAGTTACGTCAGCGAGAAGCATCTCCCAAGTCTCCAAGACGTCTTCTAAGATAGCTTCATCAATTTCATTTTTATCTATAATATTCCAAGGAAAGATAATTATACGCCCTCCCTTCTGCAGTTCGGAATATCGCCTCCTGGCAAGTGCCAAGGCTTGCTGACGATATTGTTCAGTAGACTCAGACGAACTATCATCTGGCAAATGAAAATGCAGAGGCCAGCCTTCAAAGCATGTAAATAAGGCAACCGATTCCTCTGGGAAGGTTAAGTCTTGCTCATCAAAAATATCTAACTGTAGGTGATCGCGGCCTGATTTAAGATTATTGTACGCACGCCAATATAAACCTGTAGCTTTGGTCTCACAATCAAAACTGCTACTGGCAGCTACCAGTAATTGCTCCGCATCAACCAAATCAACGCTAATGGCACGAAATGGCCGGGCTAAGTTATCCCTTAGGATACCGCGACTTACTATATGTGCAAGATCAGTTAAGAAACTGAACGCATGTTCATAACCCAGGGCCATATGCTCGTCAGTCTTAATCCGAAATCCACCCTTAGGGATAAGCCCTTCTTCAGCTAATAATTTTTGTACACTAGCCAATTGTTTCCTGACTATATGACTCTCGGGAGTTAAAACCTGCAGGTGTGCTAAGGTGTCTAGTAAGGTCTGTTCTGCCGACTGGGCTACTGTATCCATCTGCCAGCGTCCTTCGATCGTGTCTGCACGACCCAGGGTCCGATACACAGCGGTATTATGCACAAAGCCACTTAAAATCAAATCTTCTAGGCGGTGTTGAGTAGCTTCCTCATCGTCAAAGACATCACTCTCCTGAAGCGTATATAATACTTGCTGCACTACACTAATAGCTAATGCGCGTTCATTTGATCGTTTACCCATAAAATTAGCTAGCACGTCGCGTTTAAGTATCCGGTTTATTGAGGTAGCACCGTCTCTCGGACTACTTTCTCCATGACTATATTCCTCGATTGAATTAGCAAATACATTTTTAGCTTTAACAAAGCAACGTCTAAAATGGACGGAGCGCAGCATTTCACTGTACACAGGAAACGCTGAACATAGGTCAACAGCCACAAAAGAGCCGGTGGTTTCCTTAATTGTCTGTCTGCGGTGATGCAACCATCTCGGCAGTCGTATCCAGGCGTAATGCTGACCATCGAGGTCATTTTCTCTTTCTATGCTCCTAACTTCTTCTAATCTATCTACCTCGTCGAGTAAAGGCAACGGTGTGGCTTCGTCTAAGGGAGCCATGGCCTGCCTAATCAGAAAACGCGCAGTCACCTCTGGTGGATAATCAGGCACTGCATCTGCAATCATTTCTGGAGAAACATAAAATAACTCAGCCCCTGTATCAGAATTGGACATAATTACTAAATTATACTATAGAATTGCTTTATCACCTACACCTTACTGCCACTGACGTTTTTGGTTTTTGGCAGCCTTATTACGGAAGACTTTTTCTAAGTCAACGCCCAAGTGATTGCAGAGATCTAATAAGTACCAGAAGAGGTCAGCCGCTTCTTCTGCCACATCATGAGTCTTGGATTCTGGATGTGTCTGAATGCCCGTAGATTTGCGTGCAGCCTTAGCAAACTCCCCAGTCTCTTCCATTAGCAGCAAGAAAATATCCGAAACCGTTTCTGACTCAAACCCTAACTCCTTAATTGCTTTTTTCATGTAAGCTTGATAATCCGACAGGGTCGGCTTTTCGGGTAATATTACAGCCATATTCCAGAAGTATACCCGCTCTTTAAATACTTGATAAGTGCCATAAACCACAGTCTCGGCACTGATAGGCTTTTAGTTTTGTACCATGGCGCCACTCCAGAGTCGTAGCAGCCGCCTGGGCATCCTTTTTCGTGTTAAACACCAGCTTATCAGCGCATGGTAATGCATCAAGATTATTGCCTTCAGCCATTATCCTATAATAACCGAAGTAATTCCTATAGGTGTTCGGAAATTAGGGCTGCGACATCCCTTAGCTGCTTCCAGCTACCGTCTTTGGAAAAAATTACGACAGAGTAGGCTTTACCATTTTTTTCTACTATAGCGGCATCATGGCGCAAGCCGTTAAAGTCACCGGTTTTGTTGTATACCGTACAGTCATCGCAATTGCGCCGGATGGCTTCTTCTTTTTTTGGTTTTTTCATGGCCGCCAAGACTTTTTCCCTGGTTTGCTGATCGTAGGCATCACCGCTATATAGTCGTTCCAGCAACAATCCAGTGTCCGCTGCAGTCCCCACAAGTGGCTCCTTGTTAAATATAGTATCCTTGTATCCCAGTTTATGATTACTGTAATGTACAGTTCTCCAGCCCAGGCGATCCGCTATAGCCGTGGCACATCCGTTGTCCGAGAGGGCCAACATTGCGTCAACGCATTCGCCATATGTCCGTTCATTAATCTTTGTCGCATCCCATTGCCCCGCCGGGATTTTTTGTGATAACGGCTTCATCAAAAAAAGCTTATAAATACTAGCCAGCTCGTATCGTGTATGCGCACGCCAATTGGCTGTTACGGCTTGATCCCCATCAAGCTGATCGACGTACACACCCCATTCGCCCTTCTGATTACCCGCCCATGTCTCCAAGGCGGCCGACAATGATTCTTTTGCGGTTGGTTCCTCCGCTGGAGCAGCACTAACTGTTTGGGCGGAAAGGAAAGACGGGTGATTTGATTCGGGCGCTTTCGGACTTAGCATTTTGAACGTTCTTGCCCCGGCGAAGCCAATGGCTAGAGCCAGTAGGATTACCACGCAGGCTTTGATAATATTCTTTTTGCCTTTTTGGCTATGTTGTTCGTAGACGTAACGTCCGGGAGACCCCTGGACGCCAGTCAAATATGAAAAACTCATATCCGCTTCCTGTTTTTGTTTTGTTTTTAAAGATTTTTGGTTTTTTTAATCTTCTACATATAAGATATCATGCGTCTTAATCACAGGGCAAGTCTAATATTTATTTGTCTATGAATTCTTGGCAGAAGCGTTCGAAGATGGCGTTGGTCCAACCAAAGCCGGTTTGCGAAGGGTATACGCCTTTGGCCGGCGGCTTATCTACTTGTACTACGTTATATTTTTCCAAGAATACGCCGTTCCTATTAAACCAGTCCAGATTAATCTTCAGCCATTTGCGGGCGATACGTTCAGCGTCCTCGTTATAACCATAGCGTTGCAAACCTTTGATTACCAAGAACTGCAGTGGCGCCCAACCATTCGGATACGCCCACTGCATTGGCAAACCCCCAGGTATAAGTTGGTTCAATTGGGCGTCAGTAGTGGCCAGCCCACCCCGGTTTTCAAATCTTCGCAGGGCACGCACCATCTGGTTAGCTTTCTTTTCGCTGACTAGGCCGGCCCACATGGGGTAAAAGCCGGCCAAGGAGCTAACATTGCCCCTTTTTTCCTTAACAAAATTGTAGTCGTAATAAAAGCCACGTATTTTATCCCACATCAATTCGTTCATGGCATTTTTTCTACGGCGCGCGGCGTTTTCCCACTTGGCAACTTCGTCCGCATTGTTAAAAATTTGTGCGGCCCGTGAAAAATCCATCTCGTATTTATACAGCAGGGAGTTTAGGTCCACTGGCAGGTAATTCAGGGCCTTGCGGCCAAACCGTGGTGTCATATCCCAGCCGCTCTCTGTTTCCGCTATGTCATGCAGGTAATTAAAATCGTAGTAACGGCTCAAACCTCGATACACCTGCCGGGCGTGCGGCTTACGTGTTCCCATCCAAACCGTTTCGTACTCTTCCTTTGCGACAGTAATTTTTTGTCTTAGCCATTTTTTATCCATCCCATACGCGTTGTAAACATCAAATATAAAGCTACTTAAAAATGGCGGATGAGAACGACTAACATAATACAATTGCGAACCGTTGGGGATTATTCCGAATCTCTCAAACAAAGCAATAAGATCATCTAAAATACCTAACACCAACTTCTTTTTCTGTTCGCTGGGAGACGACAAAAAGCCCTGGATCATGAAATAACTGTCCCAGTAATACAGTTCGTTGTAATCAAATTCGCTGCCTTCTTGAAAGGATGGTACCAGATAGGTATTTGGCAGGCCTATAAGGCTTTCCTGGTCTTTTGGGTTATAGCGTTCTAGTCTCTTCCAGTAACCACTTATGTAGTTTCGGGCATCCTGGACATCTTTTTCACTCAATATAGGCGGCTTACGCAAAGGATTTAAAGATAGAACTTTTTCTCCGAGCGACTTTGCGGAATCTAACATACTAGAAGCGTAGGCCACCACCGGTAACCACGTCAAGCAATTTAGATTTACGCAGCAGCTTGTTGTTTCGATGAATAACCTGCTTGCAGGCCTGGTACGGTATCCGTTGCTTCCTGTATCATCTTTTCAAGCTGGAACTCATCATCAGGCGAACCTCTCTTGTGCGAAACGCAGTAAGTAGCTATCTGCGGCCGCAGCATGCCGTACACATTTATATGGCTGCCTGTGCTGCGCGTACTAACCAGCTGTGTCTCTGTATACCCACGCGGAGTCTCGTCTTTAGGTTGAATTGCCGTTATTTTCCATTCATAGCGCGCAGAGTCAACCGCTGCCACGTACTTATAAAAGGTTAGTCTTCTACCATCTCCAAAATTTATAGCCAACGACTGGGCTACCAAACCATTAACTCCATATAAATCAGTACCATATATGTTTTCTAGGCGTATTGGACTATCTGGTGAAGAGCTTTCTTCTGGAAGTGCAAACGGTAACAATTCACCGAAAGCGACGGAGGCCTTACTGAGTGCAGCCGCACCCCAGGCTTCTCCTCGACTATCCGCCTCTTGCATAACCTCTCCAGTGTTCAGATTGATTATGCGCTTACGCCTAATCTAGCACAAGAAAGTTGGATTTAATTTTCCACTCGAGAATAATAAAAGTAAAGCCCTTATAGTTTGTTGTCTATATTACTAATGTTTACTTTTCTGGAACTTTGCCGCCTGCCTTCCTGGCCTTGCTCAAACCAACAGCTACCGCTTGCTTGCGATTTTTAAACTTTCCCTCGTGCTTATGTTCATGCATAGTTTTTTCTACCTCTTCCTGGGCCTTCTTGCCATACTTCGCCATAACCAATACTCCTTCTTATCTAAACAGCCATATTTTCCTCAATCTGCCATCAGGGATCAATCATATTTTTCACATACCACTACCTACTTTAGTGGTTGACAATTTCTGTTGGTTTTTGCTATAAAAGTTAGCGGAAGGTTAGCAATAAAGTCTTTTGCGCCTTAAATAAGTACGTGGTAAATCAAGTTAAGAATGTACAATGTTCGTTTAGTACGTTTGTTCTTTAGTTAGTTGCTCGAATGTTCGATTGTTAGTTAGAAAAACCACGTCTTTAAAGGCCTTCCATGTTTAGATAAGGGGTGCTTACCTACGCACCCCTTTCTTTATGTAAAAATACCTTTTAAGCCATAAGCATGAGGGTTATAATATTGGTTAATATTATTAATATGAAAGGAGGTAATTTTTGAGAAGTCCTAGATCTACCGGACAGATATCAAGTAGTTGGATGAGCGAGGTACTCACCAGCTAGCCTCCTAAAAATTTCGGACTGGTATCTGTCTAAGAGGCAGCTTACCCCTAGCCGCCTCTCGACTCCGAGAGGCGGCTTTCTACATAATTATTCTTAAGTGGTTCAGCCTAAAACACGGCTCATGTGTCGTGCTTGCTTAGAAATTCTTCTAACTCCTGTTTCGTCCACCAGCCAAACTCGTCTGGTATGTTTTCCTGCGTAAAGGACACAACCTCTGTTACCTCATTGCCATACCTACCGGTTACAGGTAATTTGTCCAACTCTACAATCGCATATGGCGTCCACGCCCACTGGTTGGTATCTTCGTAGACCTCCATAGATATTCCTACCACACGATAATTTACAACCCCAACTCCAGCGTAATCTTTTATAACTCGATTAATGTAATTATCCATCGTTTCGCCCCATCGCGGGAGATTATGCACAAAGTAAAGTAATGGTTTGCCTATCTCTTCCGCTTTTTTAGGTACCTCGTGTTGTGGGTTTGCCTCTGGCCGCCGCAATGCGATGTACTGTCCCTTGTATTTGAGGATGTTTTCGATAGATATATGCGTTCCGCCGCTTACTTCACCGGATATGGGTGATCCAAAGTTGGCTTCTTGCTTTTCCCAATTATATACAAAATCGCCCATTCTATTTTTCTTCCGCTTCCCAATAGGGTTCAGGCGCTTGTGCGACCAAGGTTTGCTTCTTGATAAAAACCGAAACGAATTCCCACCGATCCGGATCAAATCTATTATGTGCCGCCCGTTTAATGATAAGAACTTTCCCGTCCCCGCAGACCACACCCACAATAATTTCTTTCGTCTCATTCATGCTTTTCCATGATAGCAAATAAACTTCCGCTTATATTTGAGCTCTAACTAGGGAATTAACACTTTATATAGTATAATTAATAGTAACCAGCAGGCTTTATGAATAAAACCTGCATAAAAGGGACCGTTAGGACGATAGAATGGCTGAAGACGAGATATTGACCGCACTTAAGGCAATGGAAGCCGACCCTACGCTGACCACAGAATCTGCTTTTCGTGCCAACAAAGAATTATGGCCCGATAACCGTATTCCGTTTATAGAAAGCCATCTGGCCTACCTAAAAGTCCACCCTGCAGTAAACCCCCGACATTACCTCTCCAACCTAAGGCTAATACTCCGAAAACTCCCCTCCACCAAAGCCTAACTATTCCATAGTGGGTCTTTCCGCGCTTCGCACTTGAGTGCCAGGTGCGATTTCTCTTTGAGGAACGGACCGAGCTGTACAAAAGGTACTGCTCGGGAGTACCGCAGGAGAAAATCACTCGCTTCACTCCTGGCAGCATACTAATGGTTAATCAAGGAAGAATCGTGCTTGGTGACAAGAGGTCAGCCAGATCTGGCTGACCGATGCGATGTGCAGTAAACCTAGCTGGCTACGAAGGTGAGCGCATGCCCCACGCGGCCTGCCCTACCCGCACGGCCAACACGATGAACGTAGTCATCATAGGATTTGGGAGTCGAGTAGTTGATTACATGGGTGATGTCCACCACGTCTATACCCCGGGCTGCCACATCGGTGGCTACCAAAATATTGACGTCATTTTTTCTAAAGCGGTTCAGCGCCCTTTCCCGCTGGCTCTGTGACTTGCCGCCATGGATTGCGTCAGCTGTGAATCCACGCTCAATAAGCTCTTTGCTTAATCGCTCCACACTGCGTTGAGTCTCATCAAAGACGATTATCTTTTCTACGTCGCCTTTTATCAACAAGTCATGAAGCTTACTTAGCTTGTCTTGAGAGGAGCTGTAGCGTATTACGTCCTGGTTAACATGTGCACTGGTACTTATCGTCTTTAGAGATATTGTTTCTGGTGAGGTTGCAAAGCTCTCTATCAAACCTTTTACCCGGGAGTCCAAAGTTGCTGAGAAAAAGAAGGATTGACGCTGACGGGCCAGGCGGTTCAGGATAAACCGGACGTCATTTACAAAACCCATATCCAACATCCGGTCAACTTCATCCAGTACGACCAGGTTGAAATTAGACAAGTCGAGGCTGCCACGCTCTAAGTGATCTTTGATGCGGCCAGGTGTCCCTATAACTATACGTGGCCGGCCTCGTAAATCACGCAGCTGCAAACCCATGCTAGTTCCACCTATCAGTAGGGCGCCGGTCAAGTGGCTACCTTTGGCGATAGCCTGGCATTCAGCTTCTATTTGTTGTGCTAGTTCCCTGGTTGGGGCAATTATGAGCGCCTTGGCCGTCTTGTCTGACATTAGTTGGTGCAAAACCGGTATCGCGAAGGCAGCCGTCTTGCCAGTACCTGTGTTGGCTATACCTATGATGTCTTTTCCTTGCAATGCTAATGCGATTGTCTGGTCTTGTATAGGCGAGGGCGTAATAAACCCCTTGGTTATGATGTTCGCTTGCAGGATCTCGTGCAGATCGAAATCCACGAATTGATTAGTGGCAGTATATTTTTCCTGCTGGACAGCTTCCGCGGAATGCACGAACTTGGCCGGGTCTATGTACTGCCCAAAACCCCGATTACCGCGGTTAGAGCTGGGGCGCCGACTACGGCTACTATAAACAGAATAGCTTTTTTGACTTTTTTGATATGTGGGCATAAAAAATGAATCCTTTATTTAGGGTGTTGATACTTGGATTGCAAAAAATGAAACCTAAGTAAAAACCTATCCTAAACCTGGATTCATTCAAACAATATCTATAATACTAGCACAAAAATCCGTTAACGTCCAGTGTCAAAAAGTTTGGTAATAGGTCTGCGCCGTGCTGAGACAAGTTGACTTCAAGCTTTCATCCTCCAAAGAATTGCACAGCTCCAACCCCTGCTTATCACTATGGTGGTAACTAATGAAGTCCTTCACGGCTCCTATGATGCAATTTTCGCGTGCGGCAGTCGACTTGCCCTGCATGCAAAGCTGTTTAGTAGTAGTGGCGCTACTTACAGAATTCCCGGATATGTCGCGTCCCAGGCTCTGGTAACAGATATTCGCGTATTCCCCAGGCACGCCGCTACAGAGTTCAAACACTTTGTTGTAGTCACGGCTTAGAACATTCAAGGCGTGCGATGTTTGCATAAGGTAACACTGGGTCTTGTAGCGGTCTTCTACTGCCGTACATGGATACAACGGATCATCCGCCTTGAAGAAGGTGGTTTCATGGTTGGGGTTAATCTCGCTCATGACGTTTTCCATGAACACTCCCCCATGGCAACCCTCCTGCTGCCAAGTACCCTCTAACCCGTCGCAGTTTTTGAGCGAGTCAAACAGCTGGTTATCGTTAATTAGCATCAGGCCGTGGCCCAACCCATGCACACAGTTATAGTGGTAAAAGCTGTACTCCTGCTGCCGCGCGGGCTGGCATATCTGGTTGATCTGCGCCTGGATATTCGCGTACCCAATCTGCTGGATAACTTTTTCCATCACGCCATGGTAATAACCTGACCAACAGAAATTATCACCCTCGTTATAGGCCGCTATAACGTCCGTATAACGCTCCGCTGCCGTCCGACCGATAACATGCACAAGTTGGTGGCAGTTTGACTGCATAAATTCACTGGTCTCATACTCTTTCCGCATATCCGCGAAGGCCACCTTTGGCGAATCCTCCCGCACGGTTTGAGCAAAGCGCTCTTCCCAACAGTTGAAGTTGCTTGCCTCTGGTCCTTCGCACTCGATTATGTGCTGTTTGGGCGTCATAACCACAGGCTTGGACGTTCTAGACAACTGCACGGCCGCAGCAAGCACTCCCACCGCCAATAAAAATCCGCCAAACCAAATCAGCCTTTTAACAATTTTTTGCATATCCTGAGATTACCACACTATTCATTGGCTAATTTTTAAAAACAAAAACTTCGTACCACAGGTCAAATCATTTAAAATGGCATACCATACGAAGTTTTAGTGAATAATGGTGGAGTTCCTTGAAAAAAGTTCTCCCCTCATAGTTGAAGAGATACGTCGCTGGCGTGATTTACTCCGGGACGACTATACTGAATACAGTCATGGTAAAGAATGACGTATGTAGCTAGGTAACCCCTTCATCGTCCAAACCTACAGGATACTTGGTGGCAAGCTCTATTTTATATCCATCGTATGCGTGTAGCATTCCTGCAACTCCTATATTCCTGAATCTAGCAGCGATATCTTCCCATTGCTCAGCTTCAGTAGATTTAGGGTCTACAGGATAAATTACTCCTCTCACAGGCATCTCCCGACTTCTTGGAGAATCGTCTCGAATAGCTGTTAAGGCTATCCTTGCTTTGATTGTATGCATGCTCGCTTCGATACGTTCGAGCGAAGCTTTGGCTTCAATTATAGTTAGGTTGCGAATATCACCTATCTCACCAAGACTATATCTGCCTTCAATAAATTGTTGGGGAGTCCAAAAATACATTGGTTCTGGTATCAAATCTCTCATACGTGAAAAGTAAAAACCTATTGACTCAGTAAATCAAAAGTTTCTTAGTATTGTTAAATTTAACTCCTTTGTGTTAAAATTTAGTACATGATTACTATTAGTAAACATGTGGAGAAGGTTATAGAACGTTGGCCTATGTTGCGTATCGGCATATCCTTAAATCTGCTTAATAGCTCATCAGTCGCTAGGTACTTAAAACCTGAAGTTGAAAGACTTGCTGGGGAACGAGCTTCAGACGCAGCAATCTTAATGGCAATCCGCCGTTATCGGCAGCGTTTGACCACTAAAGACATACGACGCCCAGAAGACTTCCTCGGAGACCTAAGTATACGAACAGAGCTCCATGATGTAACATTCGCTAACTCGCCTTCGTTATCCAAAAAGTTAGCCCAGATTGCTCAAAGATTCTCTACCCACCAATATCTCACTATTAGTCGCGGGCTGTTTCAGACCACATTGATAGTCCATGACAATAACATTTCCGAAATACTTGAACTGCTCAAATCGGAGAAAATAGAGAAAAAAGTAGACGGTCTTAGTGCAGTTACGCTACAAATAAAAAGAGGCTATGGTCAGCTGCCAGGCATATTGGCTCATCCTATGCAACTGCTTGCCTGGCGAGGTATACCAAGTTGTTGACCTCGTATCAACCTACGACGAGCTACATCTTATTTTGTATAACAAAGATATCGAGACAGCTTTTAATATCTTGAATCAGTCTATCAATGACCACAAAAATTAAATTGCCGTGCTACAGCAAAAGTTCATCCCTTGAAATTAAGTTCAGTTTACAGATTAGGAAGCAACAAAAAAGCACTATCTAATGTCGATAATGCTCATTTGGTGGAGCTGCCGGATATCGCATCCGGGTCCGCTAGTTTATCTAGTTAGTCTATCCTACAGGCATAGGTTGCTTGAATTGTCTTAGGAACATGGCCGGTAAACAACCAAAAAGTCATGTTCCGCAGTCCTAAAGTCTTAGCAAGTCTTAGGGACGCTAAGGCTTGAGCATCCAGATGATATGACGTTAACTGAAAATATCCGGCGTCTATTCAGTAACGGTTCAAGTGATTAAACTAGAACTGTTGCGCGAGGCGCAAAAGCAGCTACTACAGAATCTGCAAAAGCTACTACTGCGGTCTTCGCACGAGTAAATGCGTTTGCAATTACAAGGTTTTCCCGTATAACGCTCAGGAAGCGGCCTGCTGATCTAACTGGTAAAGTCCAACGTCGAGCTTAAATTCAGCCCCGTTCACGCATCTTATCACAAAATACAGTGTTTGTCTAGTGAGCCAGCACGGGGTCAGGGTCGGGTTGGTCGACATGCTTCGAAGGTTTGTAGACTGCAAAGAATAACAGGCCGCCTATGGCCACAGTGATGCTGGCGGCTATGATGGGCACATTGCGATTGATGCCACCAAGATATCCTGTCATAGCCGCCGGAATGGCTTGGGCCAACGTCTGTACACTCATCATTATCCCTAATACTTGACCCTGGATCGCTGCCGGGGCTGTCCGACTGACTAGTGCGGTAGAGTTCGCGATCATCAGACCCACGAATATCATTATGGGCGGACTAAGTAGCAGCAACTGCGTAGTATTTTTAGGTATAAAGATCAGGAGTAGCGCCAGGCTCATACCAATCAGACTAACCCGAACAATCTGCCAGTTAGCGAACCGTTTGGCGAGTGGCGCCGTAATCGCCGCTTGAGTAAAGGCAACCCAAAGTCCTATGTAAGCAAAGAAGTCCCCCAGATTATTGGCGCTGAAGCCCAGTTTGTCGGTGACATACACACCGAAGAAAGTTGTAAAGAACGTGAAGCCGCCCCAAAAAAGGAAAACCGTAGGAAAGACTGTCCTTAGCCCCGGCATAGTCGCTGCCTTTATAATATTCTGCACTGATTGGTTCCATTGCAACCGCAACCCTTTTTGGACTTTTTTAAGTGTTTCCGGAAAGCTAGTCATGACCAAGATAAAGTTTATCGCGCTCAAAATGGCCGCAAACCAGAATGGCGTGGCTGCATTGAACCATGAAGGCGTGGTCAGGGCCTCAATAGGACCGATGTTCAGTAAGGTAACGTTCGCTGTGGCCAGTTTGCCACCGATATAAGGCCCCAGGACAAAACCTAATCCGAACATCGCGCCGATGAGTCCAAAGTTGCGGGTCCTCTTTTCTGGAGTAGTAACATCGGCTACGGCTGCCTGAGCGACGCTTAGATTACCTCCAGTAATACCGTCAAATGCTCGTGAGATAAATAAGAGGGGAATGTTCTTAGTGATGATGCCAATGGCAAACATGGCATAGCCAAATGAAGTACCCGCCAGGCAGAAGGCTAGGATTTTTTTGCGGCCATAACGATCCGAAAGCTGTCCGAGGAATGGAGTAGACAGAAACTGCATGAATGGATAGATGGCGAATAGGAAACCAAGAAGTATTAGGCCATCAGCGTAAGACCAGCCAGCCGGCAACAGATAGAATCCGGAGTGCGGGTTAGCCAGCAGCTGTGGTATGACCGGAATCAGGAGCCCCACGCCTACAAGGTCGAGAAAGATAGTGAATAAGACTATCGGTAGTACTTTGCCTTCTAATTTTGCTTTGACCTTATCCATCCCTGCTTCCTCTCCATTAATTATACGTAATTACAGCCCCTATCGCCCATGCACGCGGAATCGTGCATCTTCGTCATAATCGTGCCCAGTCGCTCCAACTCGTCAGATGATAAACGGTCAAATACCGGCTGGTGGTGTTGATTCAGTACAACAAAGGCCTTTTCTATCAATCTTTCCCCCTTGGTAGTTAACGTAGTGATATGTTCCCGGCGATTCTGCGGACTCACCCTGCTACTTAGTAATCCTTTATCCTGCAAAAGCCTTATTTGTCGGCTGACGCTGGCCTCTGTTTGTCCTAGCTTATCAGCAATATGCCTTTGCTGGATTGCAGTACCCCTGCTCAAGCACATCATAATTTTGAATTGCGAAAAACCTATCCCCAGACGATCCTGCAAAGCCTGGTCAGATTGACGCCCCAGCACAAAGGCCAGGTGGTGAAGCAGATAACCCACATTTGTCTGATGTTCCATGGAGCACCCTTTCCTTAAAATACTTTACGCGTTAACACTTAACGAGTCAAGGATTAAGTAGGGGCAGAAATAAACGCACCATCCACGGCTGAAGAACCGCGCTATCGGATGCCCCTTGGTAACGTACCTAAGCAAGATTATTTCAACCTAATTTTTTATAGAGGGTGCCGGTAAATATTAGGGTTCCGACCCCTACCCCTAATAATATGAATGGGTTGTTGGCCAACAAGTCTATGCTGTCAATGAGGTGTTCAAACCCGTAAAAGGTCGCTACCAGCCCAAATGCGCCAAGCAGAGTGAAAAGCAACGGGACCCTGTCAAGCACGTGCTGTTTCTTTTCGGCCAACCTTCCTACTACGGCCTTTTCCTTGTCGGTGAGGCGTTGGACGGCTGCCTTTTCTCTATCGGTGATGCTTCTTAGTGATTCTGCCATAAGTTAGACTATAACAAACTACGCAGCATGCTCGTAAAGTTTATGCCAATCATTCAGCGACAATTCCTGGGGGCGGCTTTGGGGGTTTATGCCGGCGTTTTCCAATAGTTTTATCGCTTCTTGCTTATTCAGATGCAGCCCGGCGGATAGGGAATTAAGTAGCGTTTTGCGGCGGTTACTGAAGCCGGCTTTCACAATACGGAAAAACTTTTTTGAATCCATGCCTACAAAAAGTGGCTGTGTGTGCCACGCAAGTTTAAGAATTTGCGAATCAACTTTAGGCGGAGGACTAAATAAGCGTGCTGGCACTACTTGTCCCAGGCTAGCTTCGTAATAGAGTTGCACACTGACACTCAAAATAGACATACTACCGGGAGCAGATACCACTCTTTCTGCCACTTCTTTCTGCACCAATAGCGCCATCTGCGCCGGCGGATTCGGGGATTGACTTAAAACACGCAACAAATTGCTTGTCAGGTAATATGGGATGTTAGCCACAACTTTGTAATTGGCGGGTAGGCTTGTCAGATCAAAAGTCAGGATATCCCCTTCTGTCAGATAAAATTTGCTATCACGAAATTTACCAACTAAATCTTTGAGCAGCCGCTCGTCTTTTTCTATGGCGAAAACATCCGCACCTCTTTCAAGCAGTTGCTCCGTAAGACTACCTGTTCCCGATCCGATTTCAAGTACCGTATCACCTCTACCCACTCCTCCAGCATCGCACATGGCTTCAAGCACCCAAAGGTCATGCAGCCAATGCTGTCCTAACGATTTCTTAGGTGTAATATTCATTGTCATTTAATAGCTAGCATACGGCGCCTAATCCTTTTTTGAAAAGACTCTCTCAACCTATACGAACTTTATAATTAGCGATATACGTCTTGCAAGCCCATCTTAATCTTACAAGACGGCCATGGTTGCCATCCTCGTCTTTGATAGGTTTCCCAAGCTTTTTGATCCTGCACCATGGGAGGAGCTGCAGCTGCATTGGGATAACCTCCAAAGTTACCCCAAGTTTGCACATCAAACTGATATGCGCCGTAGTAACCATTTCCTGTATTACTAGTATAACTACCCTCGCAGCTCCTAAGACGAGCCAATGCCGCCTCGAAGCTACCACTGAAACCGGGGGCTTTTTTAGTACCAACCACTATCACTTTTTTCTTAGGCGGCTGCGCGATCACACTCTGGATCTCACGCCGACTAGCTTCTTTGCCGTTTTGTAGCTCTACCTCGAATGTAACAATTTTTTTACCCGGGGCGCCAGGGTCCTTGACCACAATCTTAGCAAGATCCGCACCGGGATCTTCTTGCCTCTCCACCGGTGGCTCGATTACCTGTTCGCTGTTGATAATCTGTTTGCCAAATCGGATAACGAAAATCTGGGTCTGTTTGTCAATTTTGGTATCCGGCTTAGGGGACACTGTGTCCCCTTCAAGAGTCTTTATACCTTTTTCTGCTAGGACATCACCAACTGTTTCTGCGTGGCTGCGCAATACTACAGGACTGCCGTACAAGTTAAGATTGACTGGGGTAGCTCTGTCAATGACGATTTTTTGCCCTATAATGCCATCACGTAAAAATTCCGTGCTAATGTCAACATCCATCTTATCCTCCGGATAAACGTCCAAGCCAGCTTTTCTAACTGCTTCTTGTGGCTTATCTTCCGCTACTAGAGCTGTAATTTTCTTTCCTTCATCTATTATCGTTACAGGTTTGGCGTGTGTCACCTTGACGTTTACGTTATCCTCAAGGATTTCAGTACCCAGGGATGGTTCGATCTTATCCTGTTCCCGTACCTCTATATTCAACCGCTCAAGAAGATCCCCGACAGTAGCAGCCCTAGTAGGGATTGTTTGGATAGAGCCGTCCACCGACAGGTGCACTACGCGCGAATCGCTGGCACCGATAGTCTGTGCGCCCATATTCACGAATCCGATAGCGGCAATGCTAAATAGCAGCAAAAAACCAGCTACTGGCAGTACGTAAGGGTGGTTTGCCCTTGCGCGCATGAGCCTTCGCCGTAAAATCCTATAACGCTTATGGCCGATTTGTTGATATTTCATGTGGGGTTGGTTTATTATTTAGGGTTGCAATAAATCTTTATCAAAAACGGATCTTTATGAGCACTTCCTAAACAGACCAAATTGTATTATAGCAAATTCTCAAGGGGTGAGTACCATTTTTTTATTGCTTCCACTACATCCGGACCGGCGTTTCGCGATGATAGCCGATCCTTTTTGACCCAAGCAGCATCGAGCAGTTCAAATATTTGGGGCTTTAGAACTAACATTTCCGAAAGCTCCACCACAAAACATTGGTAACCAAACCTCAGTCCATTTTGCTGATATATATCTGTTAGAAGCGGCTTTAATCCTGCCGGATTTATTGCTAAGCCGGTCTCTTCCTGGAGTTCACGCATAACTCCTTCCGCTGAGTTCTCGTGGCGGTGCAATCCGCCGCCCGGCAAAGCCCACTTACCGGTACCCAACCAGCCTTTTACCACCACCATGTAGTCACCGCATACTACCAGCACCCTAGTACGCTTACTTAGCCGCAAGTATACATGTAAGAGGGGCCAGCTTGCCCAAAAAACCAGTATGCCCGTTCTTTCCCAAATTTTTCCAAAATTATTGTGCATCTTATAGTTTTTCCAGCGGAGCGAATGCGATGTTTAGCTTCTTGGCACCTTTGCCCCTGAAATAAATCACGGCCGTGTCGCCATCCACTTCCATCACCGTGCCTGAGCCGAACACCTGATGCCTTACCCCATCTCCTTCCGCCAGCTCCGGAATATAACTAGGCTCTTGGTTATGCTCATCGGATGGCCTAGGATAACTGCCGCCATCGTATGCTAGCTCCTGTGTATCTCCCTCAATTTCAGATAGGAAACGGCTGGGAGGATTATACTGCAAGCCTCCATACAGTAGACGGCTGGTTGCGTGGACCATATAGAGCTCTTCCCGGGCGCGGGTCATACCGACGTAGCACAATCGCCTTTCTTCTTCCATCTCATGCTGGTCATACAGGGCGCGGGAATGTGGAAAGATCGTTTCTTCCATGCCAGTCATAAATACTACCGGGAACTCTAAGCCTTTAGCGGCATGCAACGTCATCAGAGTTACCGCATTATTTCCAAAATTAGCGGTGTCAATATCGCTAACAAGCGCCACCTCCTCCAAAAACCCTTCCATGCCTAGTTCGTCATTAGCTTTCGCAACACTTATTAGTTCACGAACGTTATCTTGGCGTGATTCGCCTTGCAGGGTACCATCGTCCAGATAGTTATAGTAATCCAGCCTTCTGATGAGAGAATCGATGACGCCGGAGACAGTGGCTCCATCCATTACTTCCTTTAGTGACGTAATGGTGTCGCCTAGCTCGCTTAACGCTTTGCGGGCCTTAGGTGTCAAAGCGCCGCATGTCGCAGCCTGGTTGAGAGCATCCAGCAGCGACCTTTCCGTAATCGCCCGCCAAGCCATGAAAGTTTCAACTGATTTCGTGCCTATTCCGCGCGTGGGGACATTCACAATCCGACTGAAACTTACCAGGTCATCCGGTTGATACATAAAACGTAAGTAGGCCATTATGTCTTTTATTTCCTTGCGGTCATAGAACCGCACGCCGCCGACTATCCGGTAGGGTACGCCGTATCGCACTAAGGTCTCTTCTAAGGAGCGGCTTTGGGCGTTCGTCCTGTACAGCACAGCGAAATGATTATGACGCCTCAGGCCCCCGTCCACGGCGCTCTGGACGCGACGCACGATAACTTCGGCCTCCGCTCGCTCGTTCTGAACTTGCAACAATTGTACGGGCAATCCCATGCCAGCTGCTGTCCATAGCTCTTTGTCGGAACGCTGCAGATTCTTGGTTATGACGGCATGCGCAGCGTCCAGGATGTGTTTGGTGCTACGATAATTCTGCTCTAGCTTGATAATCGTGCAGTTAGGATAGTCCCGTTCAAAATTAAGGATATTTCGGAAATCCGCTCCCCTCCAGCTATAGATGCTTTGCCAGTCATCCCCGACTACGGCGATGTTCTTGTCCTGGTTGGTCAGTAATTTGACCAGGTTATATTGGGCGGTATTGGTGTCCTGGTATTCGTCGATCATCACGTACCTGAACAAGGTAAGCCACTTCTTCCTGATTGGCGCTTGGGTCTGCAGCATCTTTACGGTGCGAGCGATCAGGTCGTCGAAGTCTAAGGCTCCGGCTTCCTTGAGCGTCTTTTCGTAAATCGGAAAAACCTTGGCGGCAGCAGATTGGGCAGGACTGCTCGACAGATTCGTATACTCCGCCGGACCGATCAGTTCGTTCTTGGCACCGCTGATAAGGTTGCTGAGGAGCGATGGCGGGAAGCTTTTTTCGTCTATACCCTGCTGTTTGCTGGCATGCTTCATAGCCGTCTGGCGATCTGATTCATCGAATATTACGAAGTTACGAGGTATGCCTACATGCTCGCCGTCTTGCCGCAGAATCCTTACGCAGACTGAGTGGAATGTGCCCATGTATGGCATGAAGCTGCGGTTATCCGGATTCTCGCCAAGCAGCTTGGCGACCCGCTCACGCATCTCCCTGGCAGCTTTGTTCGTGAACGTAACCGCCAGGATGTTATACGGCGTAGCCTTCTTAGTAGCTATCAAGTAAGCGATCCTATGCGTCAGTGTCTTAGTCTTGCCGCTCCCCGCCCCAGCCAGAATAAGCAAAGGCCCTTCCACCGTCTCCACCGCCCGTTTTTGCTCCGGATTCAACCCAACGATTAAGTCATCTAGCATCAATCAATTGTAGCAAACACCTGTACATGAGCTCGGAAGATAGGACAGGGCTGAATTAGTTTTTAATGAGATCTATAACGGGTTTGATCTCGGTTTTTATGAGGCCGGCGTCGATGGCCAAGTCCGCGGCGACAAGTCCTATCAGGAAAATGACAAGCATTACGAACAGGATCCGCTCCAAGGCATGGATATGTTTGGCTTCGTCTATTGGTAAGAAATATTTTTTATTTTCTATAAGTTTTTCCAGGGCTTCTCGCTTTGAGGCTTCTTCCGGTGTTTCTTTGTGCTTTTTATTGAGGTTGGCTTGTTCTGCAATGGCATCAACAGCAGCCGAGTCCGAGGCGCCAGATAATTCTGAAGTATCAGATTCTTCGGTTAATACTACTGAATCGCTGTCTGCTTCTAGCCCTTGCTTATCACCCGACGGCGCTTCGGGTTCCTTATCCGTATCATTATGTGACGGCGGTGTGATAGTAACTCGATCTACTGATGATAACGTGGCAGTACTGGCGGCCGTCGATTCCGGGCTTTTATCTTCTTCATCCTCGTGTCCGCCGACAGCTATGGAAGTGGTTTTGATTTTTGGAGCGCTGGAAGTTTTAGCAAACATGGGATCTTGTACTTCCGGGGAATGATTGACGATGATTGGGCGGCTAGTGGGAGCTGGCTGGCTTTTACCTGGCTTAGCTACATCAAAGACTTTTTTACTAGCTGCCATTTAAGCTCCTCGCGCCAGGGAACACCGTGAAGCCTAGAATTGTGGTTTCTTTCACAAGTATCGCCACTAGTCTTCGGCTCCAGCTTTGTGCGCTAGACGATAGGCGGCATCGATCATGCCGGAAAACTCATGATAATTAAGACTGGCGCCCCCTGCGAGCAAACCATTAATGCCCGGAACACTTAGATACGCATGAGTATTTTCAGCGTTGCTACTTCCACCGTACAATATTCGTACTCTGTCGGCGGCTTTTTTACCATAAAGTTCAGCAATATTATTTCGGATGTTTTTGACTACTTTCTCGACTTGGTCCGGCTTGGCGATCTCGTGGTGAACATAGTTGCTGCCGCTACTTATAGCCCAGACGGGTTCATAAGCGACAACCATTTCCTCTACCTCTTCGGCCGTAAGGTTACTCAAAGCAGTCACTATCTGGTCGTGAATGACTTGGCCGGTCATCCCCTCTAGTTTTTCATGTTTAGTCTCGCCAACACAGAGTATAGGTGTGATGCCGTTGCGCATGCAGGCTGCCACTTTATCCCGCACCATATCTAAATTTTCACCGAAGACGTGTCGCCGCTCTGAATGCCCAATGATTACATAATGCACTAAATCTCTGAGCATGGTGAATGAAATCTCGCCAGTATATGCCCCTTCGTCTTGGTGATAGGCGTTTTGGGCGGCAAGCCTGAATTTGCGCCGGTCGATCTGCATAGAAACAGGCTGCATTAGCAGGCTGCTGGGCGCCAGTACGATTTCTATATCTCGGTGTATCCTAATCCGCTCATGCAAGCGATGCACCAAAAGACTACCCTGACTAGCGTTTAGGTGCATTTTCCAATTTCCGACGATTAATATTTTAGCCATGGCCCACTTATATACTTCTTATGCTCCAGTTTAGCACAATTCTGTTATCCATTTACCCTGCATTATCCGTAATCTATTCATAGCAATTGGTGGTCAAATATCCTTGTTTTGGAGGGCTTCTACTCCGGGTAACTTTTTCCCGCTCATTAGTTCTAAACTGGCGCCGCCGCCAGTTGATACGTGGTTGAACAGCTTGGTCATCTTACGCTCCTCTATGTACCCAACCGTATCGCCGCCCCCGACTACACTAAAAGGCCGATGCCCAAATTGGCCCAGCATAGAATCAACCATCAGTTCAGTACCGTGAGCGAATGGACCTATGGGACCGTTTAGGCTATCTGTCTCTGTAACACCCATAGCCCCATTCCATACTACTGTGTTAGCTAGTTGCATCCCGCCAGAAATGAAAGCACCGGAAAACGGGCCTATATCCAGTATCATCTCGTCTTCGGTGATGCGGGTCGCTCGACGTGGAGGTTTCTTGGGATAATTTTCGACGTCTGCTATGTGATGCGCATCCCAGTCGACTATCCGTGTAGCAGCAGATTTGTCGATCTTATGGGCTACAATACCGTCCTGAGGCAAATAAAATATGAAGTGCTTATTTTTAGCTCTTACATGGGCCTTTTCTATAATCTCCTTGGCCAGTGGAACGTCATCCGGATCGGTAAGGCTCTTGCCTGTCTCTATACCTCTAGCAAGCAAAAATGTATTAGCCATGGCACCTCCGACCGCTACAAAATCAGCAATATCGATGAAGCGTCGCAAGATCTCTATTTTATCGGATATCTTTGCACCACCAATAATAGTCATAAGGGGTCGATGGGGATTTTCCATAACTTCAGTTATTACATCTACCTCTTTTTCTAACAATAGTCCTGCAACACTAGGCAGGTGTCGTGTAATTGCTTCTGTGGAGGCATGTGCCCTATGTACTACCCCAAAACCATCTTGAACGAAAACCTCCGCAAGCTTAGCCAAACTCCGACCAAAATGATCGTCGTTTTTTTCTTCTTCCGGATGATAACGCAAGTTTTCAAGCAACAACAGCTTGCCGCCATCCAAACTGGCCGCAGCTGATTCTGCTTCAGCCCCTATACAATCTTTTACCCAAGCCACATCTAGGCCTAATAATTTTTCCAGTCGCTTAGCAACCGGCGACAAGCTGCATTTTTTATCAAATGGCCCCTCCGGCCTTCCTAAATGCGCACAAATTATCACGCTGCATTTTTGTTCAAGTAAGTAGCGGATCGTAGGCACGGACTGTTCAATACGATAATTATCCGTGATAACTCCGTCCTCAACCGGGACATTATAATCCGCTCTAAGCAATACTCGTTTGCCCCGCAAGTCTATGTCTCTTACTGTCTTTTTCTTAAACATACCCCACCCCTCTAATTTAACCCAGTACGCGCACCTTTATCGTATCGGTAGTGCCAACCACGCCCGGGTACTGTCCGCTGGCTGTGACGACTATATCCCACTTCTTTAATACCTTATGTTGGTATAACCAGTCGGTCAGTTTCATGGTGGCTAATCGCGCCTCTGGCCGTAGGTAACTTTTTGTTCCATATACTAAACAGAGTTGTTGGGCTGTCCTTAGCTCGCTAGTCACAGCGATTATCGGGATGTCGGGGCGATGTGCGGCAATCTGCAGAGCGGTGGCGCCAGTCTTTGTGGCAGCTACAATTGCCTGGGCACGGACTTTTTTAGCCAAGGTGATAACAGACCAGCTAATGGCACCCTGTAGGCTGTTGTCTTCTGCCGTATCAAATACTGCTCGAAGTGGGGAATTCGCCTGGGTATAATTTATAACTCGTTTCATTACCTTTACTGCCTCTATGGGATACTGGCCACTGGCAGTCTCATCGCTAAGCATGACGCAGTCGGCGCCGACTATGACCGCCGTGGCGATATCTGACACTTCGGCGCGGGTTGGTTCCGGAACCTCATTCATACTCGCCAGCATCTGTGTCGCAACAATAGTAGGGGTGGCGTGCCGTAACCCGAGCCCGATTATCTGACGCTGCACTATTGGAACGGATTCGGCTAGTGTCTCGGTTGCTAAATCGCCGCGGGCAATCATAACCGCGTCGGCTTCTTGCACTATTTCCTCAATGTTTTCTACGGCTGCTTTAGTCTCTACCTTGGCGATAATTTTGGCTCTACTACCTAGGTTTTTAAGTAATACCCGTAGCCGATGGATATCATGCCCCGTCTGGACAAAGCTCTGTGCCACGTAATCTATGTCATGGGTCGATCCGAAAGCCATGTCCTCACGATCTTTGGTAGTTATTACGTCGCCGCCAAAATCAGTATCCGGCAGGTTGATACCTTTACGCTTAATCAGTATGCCACTGTTTTCGGCCCGTACATGGACCACGCCGTCCTTGACGCTGGATATTACCGTGCGGATTTTGCCATCATACAGGTATAGCTGTTCACCGCGTTTGGCTTTTTTGCTTAAATCATACTGGGTAGGTATATGGCCGGAACGCTCATAATCAGCTTTGTATTTAAACGTCAGGCTTTGGCCTGTCTGTATAGTAATTATTCCTTCAAAATCTCCTACCCTAAGCTTAGGGCCTTGTAAGTCCTGGATGATGGCTACCGGTTTCCCGTTTGCTTTTGAAGCTTTACGTATCCATTTGATATGTTGCGCCGCACCCTCATGAGTCTCGTGGCTAAAGTTCAACCGCAATCCGTTCGCACCAGACTCTATCAGTCCCAGAATAGATTCATAAGAGTTTGTGGATGGGCCCACTGTAGCGATTATTTTAGTGCGCTTATATGCATTCAGTGGCACTTCTTTCACTTTGTTACTAGTAGTCATGATTTACCTAATAAGTGTACTTGCTTATGCCTATAACGGACAAGAGCGGTTATGTAAGAATTTTGTCTAAAAATGGATAAGGGCGGCACCGTGGTGACCTCACGGAGAATCCGTCGTCGCTTATGGCTCCTTTGGGATATTCTGCGGTCTTTCTCGGAGCGAGCTCCTGTGAGAGCCCTTGATTATCGAACTCCGATTGCCACCGTCTTGCGGTTACGGCAATCGAAATCCGGTCCTCATGAGCAGTGAAAAAGAACCATCGCCAAGATGATTCTTTTTCACTGGTGACCTCACGGAGAATCGAACTCCGATTGCCAGGATGAAAACCTGGTGTCCTAACCGTTAGACGATGAGGCCTGGGATAGCCTGACTATCGTATCATAACAGGGGTAAAATAAGAAATCCTCCGCTTGCGGTACGGAGGATTTCATTTTTTATACTTTGGAATTTTTGTGTGATGAGCGGTCAGTCACTGCTCACTACCACCCATTATAGCCACATGCCTATTAACTAGGCAAGTCTCTTATCCACAGCCTTAGCTGCGACCGAAGCGACGAACCCAGAACAAACGGTGGACTACTGCACCTAGGGCGGAAGTACCGGCAAAAATTCCCAGAATGCTGCCCGCACCAGTCTCTGGCAAAGTAGTAGTGGTGGGGGTAACAACAGGAGGAGTAGCCGGCTTACAGTTCTCTATGACAACCTTAGCGTCATCCTTGACCTCTGGCACATCTTTTGCGCGACCGAAAGCTACGTTCTTGATTTCACATTCTTTGAAATCTTTGTTAATAGTGGTGCGGAACCGAATCACACCATTACTATTCGGGGTGTAACTACCAACGTTTACTCCACCGCTGCCGAGCGAACCATCGCCCAAAGCTTGTCCGTTAGGACGAAGCACATCAGAGACCGATATAGAACCAGGTACCAGGCTTAGGCCGGCGGGCAAGTTGTCACGGACAGTGACTTCATCTATACGTGCGTTACCTGTATTTCGGTAATCGATTCTCCAGCTAACGGTTTCACCAAGCTTAGCTGTCACGCTTTCACGGGCATCTGTAGGCTTAGGAGATTCTACTTTAGACACGGTTTTCTTGAAGTCAAGCTTAGGCGCAGTTACTTTCACCTTGATGATGACAACCGCGTCGTAACCGAAACAGCCAGGGAACATACCGTTCAAGGCGTCCCAACCGATCATTGTACCGTCGCCAGTAGAACTTACTGCTCCGTCAGGCACCTGCGTGCCGTTCTTGAATGAGCCGTTGTTGTAAAGGCGGGCTGAACCAGCTACGTAGCTTAAACTGACGTTTTGGCCGCCCTTACTCTTAACTGTTGCTGTGTCATATACGCGTCGGGGAGTTGCGTTGTCGGCAGATACGTATCCAGCAACGTCGAAACCATGGGAAGTTTCGGCCGGGACGTAGAATCGTACCTTGGTATTGCGGGCTACGCCGATACCGTCAAAGTTAGTACCGTTGGTAGACTCGTGAGCTGCATTGTGTATGTAGGCACGGAATTCTACTTCTTGTCCTGGCTCTACTTCTGCGTTCTCGCGCCAGACAGCCTGGCCGGCAGGACTAACGGTTACGAAGTTTCGCTCGTCGCCGTAGCTAGGGGTATTTATGTACGAATTGAACACCGGGCCGGTATAGGAACCGTTCCGTACAGCTGGCACTGTGCTGCTGTAATCGTAAGTCGGACGATCCGGACCCCAGGCTGCATATACCGTAGCAGGTACTGCCAACATCAGACCGGTCATTATTACAACTGCTGTACGTTTTCGAAAAGTCTTTGTTATTTTGTTGAGTAGTTTACGCATTTCTTATATCTCCTTATATTCTCGTAATTTAACCGTCGTATTCACCATCTGCTGGACCGCTGCCTGAAGCTACTGTCGTAGTTGTAGTAGCAGAAGGAACATTGGGTGTGCGCGGTGCGGTAGTCGTGGTGGTAGGGTGAGCTCCGCCAACTGGATTATCCGAGTCATCATCTGGTGTAGGCTCCTCTTCTACGGGTGGTACCGTAGTATCGGTCGAGCCTGGACCTGGTCTTTCACCTTCATCCTGTCGCAGAGTTGTGGACGTGGTTGAGGGGGGCAGTGTGGTTGAAGTTGTAGTTGACACCGGAACAGTGGTTGAAGTTGTAGTCGTGGTTGATGGAGGAAGGGTCGTGGAAGTTGTAGTTGACACTGGAACTGTGGTTGATGTTGTAGTTGACACCGGAACAGTGGTTGAAGTTGTAGTCGTGGTTGATGGAGGAAGGGTCGTGGAAGTTGTAGTTGACACTGGAACTGTGGTTGTCGTAGTATCTTCCTGTTCATCTTCCTCCTCTTCTTCTGGTTGTTCAGCAGGAGCTTGTTCGGCTCCTCGTCGAGCGACTCTGTCCAGCTCGTTTTCGCATGGGTTCTTAAGTTCTACTATTAGTGTTTCGCCATTCTGGTTGACTATAATACTGCCGGCCAAATCAACATCAGATACATTGACCTTGGTGCCGTCATTGCGGGTAAAGACGCCGTCCTCGACTACGTACGCGAATACGTCAGTTCCGGCTTTTAGAGTCTCGACACGCCATCGAACAACTTTACCTTGCGCATCACAGTAACTATTCTGTACAGTTACGTCTTTTTCTATGCGACGTGCTTTCATATGTTCAAAATAAACCTGGTTCTGTTGCTGACCTGCAGGAAGTATTTTCTTAAGCAGGGAGCCTTCGTCCTGCTCCATATCATCAGCGATGTAAGCAGCTTGCTGTTCGTTATTCTTTGTAAAAGATGTAAGTTCAGCTTCCGTCATGGCAGGAGCTTCAGGATTCTGCTTGTAGTGTTCGGTTACCTCAGCCTGATCCATGGGACCACAGCTACCGGAGCCAGCAGGACCGGTTACGTTTTCACGTGAGCTTACAGTTAGTCGAGCACCATCAATATTGCCGCCACCTACACCAGCAACACCGGCTTCAACGCCAGCTGGACGAGATGTTACAGAGCTTACCCCTTCAGCGACTACTGGTGCTCCTAAAAATACTATGGCGCCTGCGGCTGCAGCCTGTAACCATAATCGAGCGGGACGCTCGGATGAATGCTGTGCTTCATCTGCAAGCTGTGCTGCTAATACGAGTTCATCAAAGCTTGGTCCACTTGATACTGCTGTTGAACTATCCATAATTATTTTCTCCCGTTTCCCTTTAAAGGGATTATCTTACTCCTGTCGTGATTTATCCTAGGTGAAAGGATGAAATCACGCTATGGCATTATCGTAACACAAGCATTTAATAATGTCAATACTTTTTATAATAATAGCTTTGTAAACACAAGCGGCTTAAATAAACAGCTGACCGCTAATTTCATAAATAGAGCGGAATCAAGTGCAATATGTTGTATCGGATGGCTTTACCAGCCACGCATACGGCGCATGAATACGCGGTGAGCTAGGCTACCGCCTATGGTCGTGGCAGTAAAGATGCCAAATAAGTTGGCGGCTGTACCCGTTACAGGAATAATGGGCTTGGTTTCGGGGACGGGTGTAGGTGTGGTGGCTGCCAGGACTACTTGAGTAGGTGTTACTGTTTGAGGTGTGACGGCTGGCTTGCATAATACGTCTGCAGTAGCGTCATCCTGCTTTTCCGGTGTATTGCCGTGTTTGGCGAATGCGACATTTCTATAACGAGTTGTAGCGCATGTATTTGTGTCTGTGCCCTTAGGTAGCTTTACATCAAAGGTAACTTCTTTGTGCTGTCCCCTTGCGATTGTTCCAATATTAATTCCAGAGCCAAAGAACTCCGTGGCATTGCCAGAAACACTGAGTGACTGTTCAACATAATCGCTACCCGATGGTGCTACGTCCCTGAGCACAACGTTTTGCAGATCAGATTGTCCGGTGTTTCTGATAGTAATTCTAAATTGCAGGGTATCTTCCGCTTTGGCTGTTACATGTTGTACCCATGCAGTCTGACCCTTTATACGGACATCCTTGGTAATTTCAAAGTTAGATGAAGTGGGAGGCGGTGGTGGTGGCGGAGTAACTACGGGGGTTGCGCCTACAGGGTTACCACAAGAGAGAATTACAGCATATTTGAAGGTTCCGCCCTCCATTTTAACAAGAGCACGTAGGCTACCATTTGGATTTGCAAAAGACACGCTTGGAGGACGCTGCCAAAAGCCACCACCCATATCTAGACTGCTGCCCCGCTCATTGCTGATATTCTGCCGTCCCGCCGTCATTGCATTGTTAGCCACCAGTTGGTTTCCAACGAACACTTGATTCTTGCCAGTAACAGAACCTTCTACCATTCCATTTAGCGCTGCTTCATTATTAATGCCGAAAGCACTAAAAACGGCTTGTACATTGCCCTGTTGGTTCTCACGATATTTCTGCTTTAGGTTATTAAGATCGGTAACTCCACAGCGAATAACAGCATTGTCATCACAATCCTGTCCGGATTGCGCCAACAGATGACCGCCTAGCGAGGCTATCCCAAATGCCGCAACCATCAGTCCACTTAGCAAACCGTTACGTATAGCTAATCTATTTTTTAGCAGAACCTGTCGCATTATTTCTCCTCCTGACACATAAGTCTCTCAGGTAGCAAGCTCTCTCACCAGGCTGTGCTGACAAAGATATTAACTGGGTACCCCACACCTTTGCTGTGAATTATCTCTCACATAAGCAATTTGGTACCTATAATTTTCCCTTTGATATTGTGAAGCCAAAGGTGCTGCCCTTACCTTCTTGGCTACTGAATATGATCGCTCCTTTTTGCGCAACAACCACCTTTTTGGCCATGAAAAGCCCCAACCCCGTCCCATCTGGACGTGCCTTACGGGCATTATCAGCTCGGTAAAATTTTGTGAACAAATGCGGCTGCTCGTATTTAGGCACCCCTAGTCCATCATCTACTACTGTAAGCTCAATACTATGCGGCAAATCAGCCAGCCTCACGGCTATATGCCCACCCGATGGTGTGTAGTAAATAGCATTATCGATGAAATTCATGATTACCTGACGGATTTTCATCTCATCTAGAGGCAACACCGGGAATATCTCCGGCTTGTCGTAACTAAGCTCCAACCCCCGGGCTTTGGCAATATTCTGTAATTGTTGGACCTCATCTTCCACCACTATGGCAAGATTGGTCGGTTTAGATTCTATAACGAATTTTCCAGTGCGTAGCCGCGATACGTTGAGCAGATCAGATATAAGGTATACCATTCGCTGAGAACTAAAAAATGCCTGATTTAGCAATTTTCGCTGCATAGAAGTTATTTTTCCAGCATCACCCTCTAAAACCATGCTCACATAGCCTTTTACGCTGGTGAGCGGGGTCCGCAATTGATGCGATGCCATGCTGATAAATTCATCCTTGGCCACGTCAAGATCTTTTAGTTTTTCATTCGTCCTGCTTAGCTGCCTAGTGGCCTCATGGACTCTCTGCTGCAGGGTAATGTTAAAGTGTTCTATCTCCTCAAACCTTAATGCGTTCTGAACAGCTATAACAAGTTCGTTGACAATAATTTCCAACAACTTAATATCATTGCCGCTGAAGGGATTGCCGCTTTTCTTAGCTCCGAGCAACAGATAGCCCGTACCTTCTACTGTCATTTTAGTGCTAGATACCAACCTGGCAAGGATAGCTATATCATTACTATGCAGAGCATCCCGTAGACTATCATCTTTTCCTTCCAGATAATCCACTACTATCACTTTCTTGCGCAGATGAGGCGTCAATTTCCGAACAATCTCTATGTCGCTAGCGTCGAATGCCCTGGAGTGAGTCCCTATAACTCTCTGTTTTACAGTAGCTGTTTCCTTCATGCCAAATAGGCAAAATTCAGTTTTAAAGTTTTTCTGGATAATTTCTGAACAGCGCTTCAGCAGAGGTTCTAGCTCAACCACCCTAACTAGCGTCCGGTTTAGTTCGTCCAGAAATTCCTGCGGGTCATACGCATCTTGGTAAAAAATACGGTTAGTGATCTTGTCAAAAAATTTACGTACAGTGTCGTAGGTCAGCACAACAAATATCAACAAAACGACGTTAACGACACGTTCGCCCAGTCCACCCTCAAATTGTACGAATACATAATTAGCGACCACGTATGACAAGGCGGAGTAACCAATAACGAGGGCGGCAACTGATAATACATACGCCACAGACCTAGCAATCACCAACCGGACGTCAAACATGCGTTGCCGTATGATGCTATAAGCTATGGCGATAATAAATACATTAGTGAACAGGGGTCCTATATGTATGAGCTTGTAGTTGCCTGCCCAAGGCAATATCAGGTTAAAAAATATGGCAAATAAAACCGAGATTAGGAAACCACCAAAGAACAATTGAGCTTGGGCAGCATATAGCCCTTTTTTGACTTTACCGGTTTGGTAAATGCTGAAAAGTGCGGCAGAAACGCAAGCTAGTATATATAACGCATAAAAGAGGTAGTGCACTTTATTGAGGATTATCTCCTTACCCCATTCGTGATACACCAAATCATGAGTAATAAAGGTGGGTATAAACATTAAAGGCAAGGCGATAAGTATTAATCCACACAGGGTTGGGAGCCACCATTTTTTCTGGATACGCTGATTACCGGGAAAAGATTTCGCAAACAGTAAAGTAGACGCCGTGATAATAAGAGGCAATAAATAATATATTTTCGCATATGCCAGAGCTGTGCCTTTAGAATGACTTAACAAGTACGCTCCGATGGCAGCTACCCAGCCACCGATAGAAATTACTAAGCAGGAAAAAAAGATATTATTAACCTTCTTAGGATCGCGCAGCAATACAGCTAAACCGACTACAAGATTAATAAATCCAAGAGAGAACAACGCCAGGCACTTAAGCACAATCATTATTACTATAAATGTATCAGTTATTGGGGTTAACGTATACCGGCCGGCACATATGCTTAGGCTTTGATGATGCGCATGACATTATAAATGCCGTCCAGGGGCTGGTATATTGTTAGCTGCTGTGGATTGATACCAGCATGCCGGCAAATGACAATTAGCTCTTGGGCGCTTTTTTGTATTACATGAGGCCATCCCACGCCCCGCTTGTGCAAATTGAGCTGCGGATGATCCATGCGCATATTGCAGGCTATGATATTACCGCCAGGCTTCAACAGGTTGTAGGCCAGACTTAACAGCTGGACGGATTGTTTTTCGTCTAAGTATTCGAATATGCCCATAAGGTCGACTATATCCGCCGTTCCCGGCACGACTGTCGCATTTAGAACATTTTTATCAAAAATATCGGCGACTAACAGCTGAGCCTGATGAGGGGGAATTCCTTCGTAAGCCGTTACATCCCTGGATACGTTAATAGCCCAGCTGTCTTGGTCGATATTGGTATATCTAATGGCTTTCATATCTATACCGGCGGCGTTAACCATCAACATTGTGGGTGCTGATGTCCCGCCCGCCAAGCTTACCCAATTTATAGGTTGCCTCGGTTTTTCGGCGGCATACTCATAAGCCAACCGCCCCGCCGCTAGTGTACGGGTTCTTACACCAACCGTATCAAAGCTATGCCGGAAGATTCGGCTGGTCAGTGGATCCATACGACGGCCGCTTGGCAACCGTTTCTGTTTCGGGTGATGAATAGGCTCTAACGCAAGAGCTCCAGGCATCAAGGTGGCCCATTCTTTCAGTGCAGGCAGCATATACAACAACTTTCTAGCTCTATTATCCTTGTGATCGAATGGCATGTGTGGGCGTTTAGCAAGATAGGTTTCCATACATTTCGCCACAAGTCTGGTAGCGTAGCGCTCGAGTTTGTAGCGGGGCGTATGGTAACCATCTAAAACACGAAGCTTATATATTGTTGTTTCGCCAAGATGCGAGTGGGAAACAAATTTTACTACAGACAATATTCCTTTATTACTAAGTGTTCTCTGGGTATTAGTCAATGGGTGATGCTTAGCGTGTGTCATGATGGGCCAACCTAGGTGTTTGCAGGGCGTGTATTGAACTAGCTTTAGTATCATAATAGTAAGTTGACGAAGAGTGTTTTAGGGCTGTGAAAAACGATATCCACATCCCTGGTCGTTGAAAGACCTTAAGTATAGTCAGGCTATGCCGGTTAGCCTCGATGTATTTTGTAATAAGAGAGACTCCCCTATTATTTGCGTCATTAATCAATATTTCTGTATTAGTATAAGGGATAACCGGGTCTTGTTTGTTGGCAAATAACAGGATCTTTCTGTTCCTCATTAAGCCCAGTTTGTAGGTAGGTTCGTAATAGCCTAAAATTTTTGCAGCTTGATGAATGTTCATCTCTAACGACGCGCACCTATCTCGCATGTTTTCCAGTACGGGGTGTTCCCAAATGTGTTGGGCCATACTGCCGTATACCGTCACTAACATCACCCTTTCTATATCTGGTAATAGTTTTGCAGCATGTAGAGCGATTGTAGCTCCTATACTGACACCAATTATCCCAAACCGGTGCTTATGGTCCTGGTCTTTCTCATCCACTATTTTCGTGGATATATCGTCTTTTATTCGTTCGCTGAACTCTAACCACTCGTGAGGATATGAAGCATTTTGCAAAGGCCTCCAATCGTAATCATAGGCATACACCTGAAATCCGCACTCCACTAACTGTCGGACAACCATCTTGTAATGCCATATTTTCGTTCTGAAACTGGCTATGAAAAAAATTGTCCCCAAAGGCTTAGCAGGGGGTTCGTACTTAATACATCTAAATGTTTGCGCAGGCATAAGGATAAGTGTTTATTTTAGAGGATTCATGCTAATAATAACTTATCATGAAAAAAATTGCGATAGTCGAAGATGACTTAGCTATTTCGCAGATGTATCGGATTAAGTTTGAGACGGAAGGCTATGATGTTGAAACCGCCGAGAATGGCAAGCTGGGACTAGCTTTGTGCGAAAAGATGAAACCCGATATTATTTTGCTCGACCTCATGATGCCAGAGATGACCGGCGATGAAATGCTCGTCAGATTAAGGGATACTCCATGGGGCAAGCGGATAAAAGTAGTGATTCTGACCAATATGGGAGAGCAGGAAATCCCAGAGAGCATTAAAGACAATGGCGTAAGCGCCTTTATTGTCAAAGCCGATATGACCCCGCGCCAGGTGGCAGAACTAGTCAAGACCCAACTAGCCGGCTAGAATGTCAACTATGCGGATTGCTATTCTGGGTTACGGAGATCAGGGTCGTGCTGCATATGAGTATTGGGGTACCAAAGACAACGAAATAACTATCTGTGATGTTAACCCCAATTTAAACATTCCTGAAGGAGTTAATAAGCACCTTGGGACGGACTATCTTGAGAACCTAACGGAATTTGATTTGTTGATTCGGACACCTATACTCCATCCGCGTGAAATCTTGGCGACAAACCCTCAGTCACCGGATATTTTAAGCCGTGTCACTACTGTAACTAACGAATTCATGCGCGTTTGCCCTACCCGCAACATAATCGGCGTTACTGGTACCAAAGGCAAAGGCACAACCTCGACTCTCATTACTAAAATGCTAGAAGCGACCGGCAAGAAAGTCCACTTAGGTGGTAATATTGGCATTCCTCCCTTGGATATGCTAAAAAACGACATACAACCCGATGATTGGGTGGTACTGGAGCTAGCTAACTTCCAGCTAATAGACTTAAAGACATCACCACATATTGCGGTCTGTTTGATGGTAGCACCGGAACACCTAGACTGGCATCCTGATTTTGAGGAATACATAAAAGCTAAGCAGCAATTATTTGCCAATCAACGGCCGGATGACATAGCCATATATTATGCCAAAAATGAGCATTCCAAGCATATCATTGTTATTAGTCCAGGAAAGAAAATCCCCTACTATGAGCCCCCAGGCGCATATATAGCTAACGACGCTGTCCTCATCGACGGCCAAGAAATCTGCAAAACAGATGGAATCCAGTTACTCGGCAAGCACAATTGGCAAAATGTCTGCGCTGCTATAACGACCGTCTGGCAGGTTTCGAATGATAAAAAAGCTATTCCTGCGACTTTGCGCTCCTTTACGGGTTTGCCCCATCGCCTAGAGCTAGTCCGGGAAGTAGGGGGAGTGAAATATTATGATGATTCGTTCGGAACCACACCAGAAACCGCCATAGTAGCCATAGAAGCCTTTAATCAGCCTAAAGTATTAATTTTGGGCGGATCAGACAAGGCTGGAAAGTATGATGGCCTCGCTCAGACGATAGCTAGTAGTAACGTGCGTGCGGCTGTAGTCGTAGGTGATACAGGTCCAGCTATAGCAGCGTCGCTAAGGGGGGCAGGATTTGAAGACATTCATGAAGGGGGCACTAATATGACTGAAATCATCAATAAGGCTAGCGGACTAGCCAAGCCGGGAGATGTAATTCTGCTATCGACCGGTTGTGCTAGCTTTGGGTTATTCAAGAACTATAAGGATCGGGGTGAGCAATTCAAGGCTACCGTGCAAGCACTCGCTTGAGTTGGTCTATAACAGGAGCCTCGGGCTGCAATACGATTGCCCGGCCAGCTACCGTTTCTTTAATCAATTCCTCGATCCAGTGATAGTGCGTACATCCTAATACGATAACATCCGCGCCTTCGTCCAGCGCAGCCATTATCCTTAATCGTATCTTTTGCGGATCAACTTGATCGGTCTCTATCATGGGCGTCCAGTCGGAGCAGTCTGGTTCTACTATTTTCACATCGCTCGCATATGTTTTCTTCAGCCAGTCATAACGTTTACTTGCCAGCGTAGTGGGTGTGGCACAAACTGCGATAACACCACTACTTGTCTGCTGAGCTGCCGGCTTTATCATCGGCTCCATACCAATCAGTGGGATGGATATTTTCTTTCGCAACTCCTCAATCAACGTAGTGGTGACACTGTTACAAGCTACAACAATCACATCACAACCTTGTTCCACAATATCTTCTAGGATTGGGTGGACCAGTGCCAGCAGCTGACTTGGGGATTTAGTGCCATAAGGTACGTTCTGGAAATCATTAACAAATAAGACATCAATCCCCGGTATAGCCTTTTCAATAGCATTGGCAACAGATAAGCCGCCGACGCCGGAATCAAATACCCCAACTGTTTTTTTAACAGACATCGCCCAATTATATACCCTTTATAATATAAGAGACGTCAGACAGGGAGTTATAGCACCCTTAGTCAGTAACAGTATTGACATGACCATGAGCCTATAATTCTAACTGAGCCTAAAGGCTGTATAACGTATGTGAGAAATACCACTTGGCTTCGGCTACAAAGAAGTTATTATATGTCTTTATAATTGTGGATATTTATGAAAACAACCGGTCTCGCTTCTAAGAAGCGTCAGTCAAAAAAAGGCGCGTTTAGTCACAGGCTGTCTGACACAAATGCCACAGGCCATCATGAAAGCTTCCGAGCCGATGATGAGTTTTTCCGTAATGTACTGGAAAGCCTAGAAGATTACGCTGTATTTACTACGGATATCAAGGGCAACATTAGCAGCTGGAATAAAGGGGCCGAAAGACTAATGGGATATACCGAAGAGGAAATCATAGGCAAAAAGGCCGCCGTTCTCTTCGTACCAGAAGACCGGGCTAAAGACGCCCCTGCAGCTGAGCTAAGAAAAGCCGCCACTGATAAGCGAGCCATAAACGAGAGGTACCACCTGCGTAAAGATGGTTCGAGATTCTGGGGCAGCGGATTAGTTTTTCCACTGGAAGACGCTCAAAGAAAATTACGCGGTTTTACTAAAGTTATGCGGGATTTAACCGTCCAGGTTCAATCACGTAAGCAAATAGCTGAAAGTCAGGAGCAATTCGAATCTGCATTTGAACAGGCGGCAGTAGGCATGACACACACCAGCCTAGAAGGAAAGTGGTTACGGGTAAACCAAAAATTCTGTGACATGCTTGGGTTTACGGCGGATGAATTACTGAATAAACCATTCCAAGACCTTACCCACCCCGATGATATGGAAAATTCTCTGGATGCGGCCAATCAGCTTATACAAAACCCCAATAGACACATGTCCATAAACAAGCGCTATTTTACAAAAAAAGGGGCAATAATCTGGGTTAAGATAACTGTCTCTGTGGTACGGAATGAGGAGGGCAAGGCCCAATATTTCAGCTCTGTTTTCGAAGACATAACCGAAAAACGGACAGCTGAAGAAAAGTTAAAACAAAACGAAGAACGATTCCAGACTTTGATAGAAAAGAGCTCAGACATTATCGCTTTATCAGATGAAGGAGGCAATTACTCTTACGTAAGTCCAGGTGTCCGCAAGGTTTTGGGTTACTCGACCAAAGAATTTATTAGAACGAACGGCTTTGAACTCATGCACCCTGATGAATTAGAATACATCGGTCGAGAATTTCAGGAATTACTCAATCATTCGGGAATTTCCAAGACTATTGAGTTCCGTGCCAGGCATAAAAACGGATCATGGCGATGGATTGAGGCAACGGCAACCAATCTGCTTAATAATCCCAAGATAAGCGCTATAGTGTCTAACTTTCGTGATGTCACTGAGCGAAAACTAGCCGAGGAACGTTTAAGGGAAAGTGAAGAACGCTTCGCCCTGGCGCAACAGGCTGCTAACATCGGCACATTTGAATGGAATATCCTGACAGACGAATATGTTTGTACACCTCAACTAGAGAACCTATATGGTCTACCGCCTGGAACTATGGGGGGGAAATTTGATGACTGGCTCAATAATATTCACCCGGAGGACCGTAAGCGTGTAATTGCTGAGCTCAAAAAAGTAATCAAAGGGAAATTATTAGATACGGAGCTACGGGTCGTCAAGCCGAATGGCGAAATTCGATGGGTAGCGATGAGGGGTCGGGTCTTCTATGACGATAATGGCAAACCCGAACGCATAATTGGCACTAACCGGAACGTTACCAAGCGCAAGGAAGCAGAGAAAGACTTACTAGAAAGTGAAGAGCATTTCAGACAGTTAGCCGATTCTATGCCGCAAATTGTCTGGATGGCCCGTCCTGACGGATATATAGATTATTACAATAAGCAGTGGTATGAGTTCACCGGTTATACTACAGACTCAGTCGGTCAAAGTTGGAGGCCGCTTTTGCATCCTGATGATGTGGAACATTCCATTCAGACCTGGCACCACTCCATAAAGACAGGAGAACCCTATCAGATAGAGTATAGGTTCAAAGATAAGAGTAACGTTGAATCTTACCGCTGGTTTCTGGGGCGAGCCTTACCTGTTAAAGATAAAAGAGGCAAAATTGTCAGATGGTTTGGTACCTGCACCGATATCGACGACGTTAAGCGTACTCTAAATCGCAAGAAAGAGCTGGAGGAGCTGAATGCTGCCCTTACCGAGCAACGCCAGCAGCTAGTCGCCCTAAATGAGGCAAAAGACGAATTCATTTCCCTAGCCTCACACCAACTACGTACACCCGCTACAGGTGTAAAACAGTACGTTGGCATGACACTGGAGGGATATGTAGGAGATATAACTAAAGAGCAGAAGAGCATGCTGGAATTCGCCTACGAAAGTAATGAGCGGCAATTAAAGATAATCGACGACTTGCTAAGGGTGGCTCATGTAGATGCCGGCAAGGTAAACCCTGTGATGGCAACTTGTGATTTAGGTAAACTCGTACATAATGTCATGCTTGAACAAATATCTCGGTTCAAGGATCGCAAACAAAAATTGGTATACAAGAAGCCCTCAAAGGCCGTCAGTGCTTACGTCGACAAGAACCTGATTCGAATGGTGATGGAAAACATCATCGACAACGCCAGTAAATACACGCCGGAAGGACGATCCGTGACCGTCGATTTAAAGAAAAAAGACGGACTTGCCATTATACGGGTTAAGGATCAAGGCATTGGTATTGCCAAAGGAGACCAAAAAAAATTATTTCAAAAGTTTTCGCGTATTGATAATCCCTTATCAGCTCTTGTTGGCGGTACCGGGCTAGGGCTATATTGGGCAAAGAAGATTATTGATCTACATAGTGGTACCATCAGCCTATCGTCCAAACTCGGCACGGGTTCCACATTTACAATCAAGATTCCGGTCAAGCTGCAATAACCTTCAGTAATTAAATTGGTACAATATATTTATGGGATATATATTTGTGCTTGGTTATGTAGTGCTAGTGGGTATCGCCACATTCTTGATGAAAGTCGGAATGAAAAATCTAAGTCCGTATCAGCTGAATTTCCTGATGGGAATCGGCATGCTAATAACAGGTGTACCAGCGCTCCTAATCGCGCACAAATCGTTTAAAATACCAATAAAAGAATTGCCCATAGGAATGCTTATCGGGATCATGATGGCCACCGGTTCTATCCTATACGTGCTGGCGTTCAATAAACTTCCTGCGGCAGTAGCTGCCGTCCTCGCCTCCGCCTACGTAGTAGTAGTTATAATCCTATCCTGGATATTCCTAAAGGAATCCATGGACGCCACCAAAATAGCCGGTCTACTACTAACCTTCACCGGTGTCCTCCTCCTCACCTACAAATCCTAGTCTAGGGTGTTGAAGTTTTTTGATTTATTGTTCCAGAATTCTTAACTCTTTGTAGCCAGTTTGTTCGTCCATCTCGCGTGTGAATTTTGTGCCGGGTACGATACCAATCACAAGTTCGCATGTCATACGAACTATCGAACCTTGTTTTAAGTGGCCACCCCATACTTTACCTTTTATATCTGATCCAGAGATATGTAAGTGACATCCGTGTTTTGAAACAGTACCGTTCAATGAAACTATTTCCAGATCTTTAGGGTAAATATATACTAAATTACCATCTATAACGGGTACTCGAATTTTGGATTTTGCCAACCCCCCCACACCCGACAATACCACGCCAGCTTCAATATCATATTCAAGAAGTATACGATCAATTTCCTGAACTAAATCTTTGCCTTGCTGAACCCTTATAGCAACGATTTTCATATTTATCTCCTGCTAATTTCGTAAGTATAACAAAAAGGGTGGATTCACTCCGGCCTTTTTGGTTCCGCTTTGGGAGATAGACAGCCAGAGAAATTTTCCTAAAATTTCCCTGAGCGATAGAAAGAGGAGTCACCTCTTTCTATAAGCAAGCGAAGGGGGGTGCCTAGAAGTGTATAAACACCAACCCGGCAGCCGATCGGCGACCTTCGCTATAGGCTCCATCCCAACCGGCATTGTACTGGCTTATGCTGATGGTACCATCGCCGTGGACTGCTTCCACATACATGACGTGTCCATAGGTACCACTGTTACTAACAGCTACATCTCCCACTCTTGGGCTACTATTAACTGGTATTCCAGCTGCTCTGGCATTATCGTCCCAGCGATTGGCATTACCGCGACCACCCCAGTAGGGCATGTGACGTCCAGACGCTGCCACTTTCCAGGCGGTGTAGGATACACATTGTCGCTTGTACATCCCCCAAGGGTCTACAATCGAATTCGGAAACGGGGCGTTAGCATAAGGATAGGAACCGGTTCCGCCCCTTTTGACAGCACCTACGAAACTCCGAGCGTTTTCTGCGGCTTGCTGGCGCCGGAGCGCAGCAATCTGGGTCAAATTGGTCTTAACGCCTCGCTCATAAGCGGCTTGTTCCTGCTGGTTCAAGCTTAAGAGTCGTCCTACTTCAGCTCGTTGACTATTGAGCTCGCCTTGCATCGCCTGTTGGTCAACTAGCAATTTTTCCACGGCTGTTTTTTGGGCTTCCAGCTCTTGTTTTAGTGCGTTTATACGGTCTAAGGTGTCTTTGATTTTCCCACTGACTTCGGTGCGGTACTGCTGCTTGTCTACGAACTCGCTGATATCGTTGCTAGAAGCTAGCATCTCCACCGTTGTTATCTGGTCGGACAGGTACATTTCCCGAATATTGGTCTTTAAAATCCCTTTTTGCCGGGCAATTTCGGCTTCGGCTTCAGCCACCTTCCGTTTCAGCTCCTCGCTCTTTGCCTGGTTGGCCTGTATTTGCGCTTCCAACTCAGCTATTTTAGCTTGCAGGCTGGCAACGGTGGCAGCCAGGCTTTCTTCTTGCGCTTCAAGCGACCTCTGCGCCTGCGTCGACTGAGCGTTCTGTTGGTTGAGCTGGTTTATTTGTTGCTGATAACTCTGGGCATAAACCAAGGAAGGTGTAGCCAAGGAGGCGCTTAGAGTAGATGCGAGAGTGACAACTAAGGTGCTTACTCTAAACTTGATTGAATTTTCTTTTCGGATTTTTAATTTTTCTTGCTTTTGTTTAAGAAAAATTCTAATGATTTTTTCCCCACTATTTTAGATTGTGAAATGGCCTTTAGTTTTTTTGCCTGTCTCCGCTTTTCAACAATATATTTACCGTTAGCGGCCAACATGAGAAAATTTTTATTCCCGTGTTATAAATTTAAGACTGCATCTAAAAGGCTACCCCCTTGATTACTCATCTAATTTTTTTAATACTTCATGAATTGTATTGCTTTATGGTGTTTATCTGAGGAAAGCAACGGTGTCGACTATAGCAGTAGCGGTATGCATGGTCAAGCTTATGTTAAAATTTTCACTTCAAAGGTGTGGAAGACTACGTTTTTCCCACAACAATATACTATTGAACCCATTGCAAAACTTTCTCTGAATTTCGAGGCTTAGCTTGGCGGATAAGCAGGTGGTTTTCTTGCGCCAAAGCGTACCTGTAGGGTACGGAACGAAGCAAAAAATCAGCTGATTGCCGCCAAACTAAGCCGCAGAACAGAGACGAGTTTTGCAATGGGTTCAGTGGACTTATACTTTTTTTCGTATGCTATAAGCTGGTTCGTTGTAGTTTCATAGCAGTCTCTGGCGGTTTTAGATATTTCTCTACCACCGAGTATTGAGACTGGTTATTAATGACCCGCTCAATGGTCTTCACGTCATGGCCTTTTTTTATAACGAAACGCTTGCGGTTTATGTGAAGCTCCTGATATCTACTGGGTGTCAACACTACCCGGTCACGACAATCTTCATTAGCGCATTCGCAGTAGAAGTGGAGACTGACTTCTTTTCCATCCTTGGAGGAATTCCTTTTTTGCATGAGCTTTTGAGCCCTCTCATTGGACTTCCTAAATACAACTTCATTTTCTATTAAACGCCGGGTAGAAATGGGTTCGCTCATTTAATCAATAATTTCCTTGTCCTAGATTATAGCAGTACAGTTATTTGATTACACCATTGTTATTACTGCCAAAACATTAACTTCCCTAAGAACATAGAGTTAGTTTACAGATGTATACAAAATATGATATAGTTAGTCGCTTGAAAAGCTTTGTAGTTTTCTATGTTCAATACACTATAAGCATATGCTGTAGAAATTAAACTTATTTTTAAATATGAAGAAATTTAACTATTATCAGCCGCAGCCCAGGCCGGAGAGCATTCCCTTGCCTGTGGCCACCGAAGTTCCTGTAGTTAAACCTAAGCGACGACGGCGATTACTGCGAGCAATATTAGTATTTATTGTAATTATGCTTTTGGCAGTTATTATTAGCACCGCTTGGGTGGGTTGGAAGTTTGGCCAAACTACAACGAAGATGTTTGGAGGTACTCCAGCTGGTAATATGACTGCCCTATTCATACCGACCCGATTAAAAGGCGAGGACAGGGGACGAGTAAATATCCTATTGGTGGGTAATTCTGTCGACGATCCAGGCCATCCTGCGGCTGATCTGACAGATTCAATCATGATTTTAAGCGTTAACCCGCAAAATAACACGGCCGACCTGCTGAGCATACCCAGAGACCTTTGGGTGCCTATACCTGGTTATGGGCATCAGAAAATTAATGCTGTTTATCCATATGGTAAAGCTGAAATTTTTAGCGAAAGCGGCTACCCGCCCGGTGGAATCGGTTTATTGCAAAAAGTAATCGAACAGAACTTGAAGGTGACGGTTGATTATTACGCCCTTATTAATTATAGCGCCGTCCGGGAAGCCGTGAATGCCGTGGGTGGTGTGGACGTGAACGTACAGAGTCCGGATCCTCGTGGGCTGTATGACCCAAATATTCAGGAATCGGATGGTGGACCGCTTCGTTTAAGCAATGGGGTACAGCACCTGGATGGGCAGACTGCACTAAATTTTACGCGGGCGCGCGGTGACCCAACCGGTGATGGCCGAGTTGGCTATGGCTTCCCACGCAGCGACCATGACCGCACTGACCACCAGCGTCAGCTCTTTGTGGCGCTGGAAGATAAAATCAGCAGTATAAACGTGATGACCAACCCATTTAAGATAGGCAATATATTAGATGCCGTGGGTGGTAACGTTCAAACTGATTTAAAGATAAATGAAGCTCGGGTACTTGCTAGCAAGCTTAGGAAAATTAATAGTTCCGAGATAAAATCGCATAGCTTGGCCGGTGATGGCAAGGGCGTAAGCCTGCTCCGTGGCTATACCGCGCCGAATGGCCAGGACGCCCTAATCCCAACAGCCGGCCGAGATAACTTCAGCCAAATCAGCCGGTACCTCCAAAATTTACTTACTAATTCAAATCCCTAAAGACACTCTGGCCACGCTGCCTAAATTAATTTATCCTCAATCCATGTACATGAGTCATATGAAAATTCATGTGAGAGGCAAGGTGCAAGATGTTGGCTATCGGGCTCATGCTAAGCGCGAGGCAGATAGCCTAGGGTTGCAAGGCTTCGTGCGTAATGAGCCTGATGGCAGCGTATTCATTGAAGTGGAAGGACTGCAAGAAAAATTGCATGATTTTTTGCGGTGGTGCCATTCTGGCTCACCTGAAGCCAAGGTTGAGTCCGTAGAGTCTATCGTCCATACTCTGATTGGCCACACCGGCTTCTACACTTATTAGTGTGAGTCATATCTATAGGGGCCTTTTTGATATTTTCTAAACAAACTTTGCCTGGATATCGCCCTCTGTTATAATTATGCTTAAGTATTTCCCTAAAAACACATATGAAAAGAAAAATTATCTGCTTAGGTGTTTTATCCCTGCTAGCTGGGGTAATTTTTGTCCTTACTATACAGCGACCCGCACTGCCGCCAATGCAACCCGACGTGCCGGTAACTGAAAATGCAATAATACAATCACTTGAAGGAAAGGTTGTAGCCAATGACGAGACAGCCGACTCGCCTCCGCGCATGATTACCGTCAATGAACCATTGCGCACTACTACCCCCACTTACGCTTCAAAAACTTCTGTCACTGGTCGCGGTGAACGCACTGTAGTCATAAATAATAAAGAGTACCCGCTCAGGACTTACAAACCTCTAATGACACCTAATGATCCCACAGCTTCACAGTGGTGGGTTCCAAGTACCAAACTGGATCAGGCGTGGGACATACCGCGCGGCAACCACGAAACGGTTCTGGCTATCATCGATACCGGCTTCGGTCTTAAACATGAAGAATTTGCGGACCGCTGGTACACGAATCCGGGCGAATCCGGTACGTCGACCAGCGAGCAACCATCTGTCCGAAATTGTTCCGACAGAAGTTTACCCATGAATGCTAGCTGCAACCTGATCGATGATGATAATGATGGAGTAGTTGATAATGAATCAGGCGGTACCACCTACCAGAATCCGTCCCGCTTGAACTGCACCGACCAATCAAGGCCCCTTACTCGTGATTGTAATAGGATAGATGACGATAGTAATGGACACATTGATGACCATCAAGGTTGGGATTTCATCAATAATGACAATTCTACACAAGCTGGCGAACTGAATCCGAGCGGCAGTGGAACGACCCATGGCACCATGGTATCTGGGGTAGCAGCGGCATCCGGGAATAACAGCAAAGGCATTGCAGGAGTGGATTGGAACACCAAGATCCTTCCTATACAGGCTTTAGATGACGACTCTTATGGCGACACATTAAGCGTAGGGCGGGCAATATTTTATGCGGCGTCCCAAGGGGCTGATGTCATCAGCCTATCTTTAGGCAGCGACTTGCCGGATGATTACGTCAAAGAGGCCGTTCATGCGGCTATAATATCTGGAAGCGTTGTCGTGGCTGCCAGCGGTAACGGTGGCTGCGGATGTATGGTATATCCGGCAAATTACCCTGAAGTCGTAGCCGTAGGTGCCTTAACTAGCAATAATCTACCGGCTAGCTGTAGCTCCTGGGGGGCGAATCTGGATATCATGGCACCTGGCACCCAAATAACAACTACTAATTGGCAGTCCAGCAATCCAACTACCGCCTATGTCAGTGGCGTAAATGGTACTTCTTTCGCCGCTCCTCTGGTTGGGGGCATGATGACCCGCTTACTCAGTCACCAGCCTAGCGCGACACCCGTGCAATTAATATCCGCATTAACAGAGAATACTAACCGCTTAACTATTCCCGTAAATACTCCTCGTGATCTTAAACTTGGATATGGCGCACTGGACAGTTTAAAATCCACATCACGCATGATAACACCGCGTGACACATCGCAACTGTATGCTTTTAAGCCCGTAAGCACTGGTGGCCACCTAAAGCCCGCCAGTGAAATTTCCAGTCCATACGCTGTTCACAGTTGTCCGGATGGCACAGTCCCATCAACACCGATCTATGAGCTTAGCAAATCTGGGTCCCACTTCTTCAGTATAAGCGGAGCTGAGTCTAGCAAAGCCCTATCTACTGGCCATTTATCGCAGTTATTTGCGCATGCCTGCATACAACAACCCCATGATCCTGCGCTATTCGGTCGTAATATTGATTTATTCCGTGAATTTCGCAATATCTTTAAGCCTATATAGCTAATCCTCAGACTCCATACAGCAAAAAGCTGCCACATTTTCCATGAGCAGCTTTATGCAATTTGAATATTTATCTTTTTAACTAAGCTTGTCGGCAATTCGCTTTGAGCGGGCCACTGCACCGGCATACGCTAATGCACTTGTGCCAAGGAACATGCCTATAACGGATTCCGTACCAGTTACTGGCAACTGCGTGGGAGCGGCGGGACTGGGTGCCGCGGGCGTGGCAGTGGCGGGAGGAGTGACGACAGTTGCAGCTGCTTTAGTAACTTCTTTTTTAGTAACTTGTGGGGTCCGAACTGTAGTCTGCACCGGAGCCTTAGGCGTAACTACGACCGTGGTTGGACGATTAGGTAGGCAGGGTCCGCTACGATCGATCACTACGACGTTACCCTTATTATTGCTGATCGTACCTCCGGTATTGCCGCAAGCGTTTCCGATACGTACGACGTTCCCGGTGTTATTCGTGATGACTGGGTTATTCACGATATCAGTGACGTTACACCGACCATGATTAGCAAGTATGATTACGTTGCCTTTGTTGTTGTTGGCTGCTGTACCCATTTCTGCGCATGAGCCTATCAGGACGACATTGCCCTGATTACCGGTGATTGTGGCTGCTTGTGCTGTGCCCACTGAAGCTCCAATCGCAACAGTAATCAGCGACATTGTAAATAAAATCTTTTTCATAAACCTTTCCTCCGCTTACTCTCTTAAGGTTTCTAAGCCTTTACATGGTATATTCTACTACATACACAGTACTAAGTCAATAGTTTTATAATAATTACGTTAATCAGCAAGTATGGTGCCAAGAATTAGCTTTAAGTTATGCTCATAAGTAGAATCATAGGCAATCATTAAAAACTTCAGAATATATAATTAATTTCCTTTGTCAGGAAAGACGGAAACGTAACATTGTATTACCTACCCAAGGTCTTGGTTCGGATTGCTATGGTAGGTTGCATAGGTATTGGCGCGGAGATAGTCCCCGATTCTATACTAATATCTCACGTTTTTTTACCAGGAGAATACTATTGACCTATGAGTTGTCAATTGAGGTCTTATTGAAGGCCTCTCCAGGTTCTGCTGTAGTATTATTCTTTTCGACTACGCTGTAGGACGATTCGTTAATTATTACTTTTTCTATAACTTCCACCTGATGTTTTAGCTTTATGATAAAAGCGTCCCGGTTTTCGTGTATTTTCTGGTAAACGCTTAGTTTGATCGGGATGCGTGCATCGCAGTTTTCGTCAGAACACTCACATTTGAAATGTATTAGTACCCTATCTTCTCTGATTAGATGGGGGTTATCGTCCTCAATATGCATTTCATCTAATTTATCCAGACTGTCGCCGACCTTTTCATTGGCACGCCTGAATATCATCTCATTCTCAATCTGACGTCTCTCTGTAATAGATATAGGCATGAGTCAATAATAGCAGCGTTTTGTTATAAAAGGCATGGTAATGCGTCTCTTGCTTACTAAATTAAGATTTCCTTGGAGGGCCATCTGTCACGCAACTGCAACCGAAATTGTGAATTACCATGGACGATTTATTGTTTCGGTTCCATTTACTATTTCTTGACTCCCATAGACAAAAGCATGCTTATTCCAGAATTCTACACTTCTATCCGTGGCATTCGGGGAATTAGGGAAAGGCTCATCATCGTCCCCAAACGTGCCAATCCATGCACTTGTAAGTACATAGGACGTGTCGGGTTGTGGTATTAACTGTAGCGCAACATATGGGCAGGGGTCGCCCATGCGAGTTTTTGTAAATGGCACCAATCCATCATCACCCCGATTTTTACGTATCCCGTAAACAATTTCGTCTGTTTCATCAACGTCAACTACATCACAAGTGCCGACAATTCTACCCATATCTACATATGTGGCAACTTCTTTACCATCTAAGTCCATACTGTTAATGGCTTCGGCAACCAAATCCCTTAGTTGCGGTGTATCTTCAATATGCGTTGCGGCATGTGAATGAACCGGGTCATACGTTACTTTAATGCCGTTTTTAGATTGACCAATAAGTTCTTGCTGTAAATTTTCAGCACTTTCTTTAACATCCATGAGCAAATTATAACAAAAACAACCTCATTATAACTAAGTCGCAAGATATAAAAGTATATTTTATAACGGAAGTGGAGGGCCCACTGGGACTCGAACCCAGGACACCCTGCTTAAGAGGCAGGTGCTCTAACCAGCTGAGCTATAGGCCCTTGTTACTAATTGTAATTGATGATGGGGTTTGAGCCCAGGGATAAACCCTCGACCCACCGGTAATTTTCTGTAAAAAATTCCGTCGGGCCCGCCTCATCTCGGTCGCGTTCGCGAGCCAGGCTTCCGGCCTTGCGAACTGCCACCGGCAGTTCTCACCCTACTTAAGAGGCAGGTGCTCTAACCAGCTGAGCTACTGGCCCGGAAAGGCAAGGGGAGTTTAACAGTTTGTATCTGTTTATTCAATGTTAGACTGGTTACTATGATACCTTATGAGCAAAAATTTCAGTTACGAAAATCCTTGTTGAAAATACGCCAAAAAATGACACATGACGAAGTTGAGGCGGCTAGCAAGGAAATCGTGGCGAAGTGCATAGAGCTCATTCCTTGGGAAGAAATACGCAAGATACATATGTATTTGCCCATTGCCTCTCGGAACGAAGTCAGTACATGGCGGTTGATAGAATACGTCTGGCAGAATCGTCCTGATAAAGAGACCTATGTCCCTATAATTAGATACGATCAAATTTTGTCAGCCAAAGTGGGCGTGCGGACAAGGTGGCAGACGGACGGTGTCGGCATACCGCGGCCTGTGGGAGAAATGTTGCTCAATAGTAGCAATGATCAGTTTGATGTCATTATTGTACCTACGTTGGGGTTCGATAGGAAGGGCTACCGACTGGGTTATGGCAAGGGCCATTACGACCGCTTTATAGCCACACAATCCCAGGCAATGACGATTGGTGTGGCCTATTCGCTCTCGGAAGTTAAGCCCCAGTTGCCACGCGAAGGCCACGACATAAACCTAGGGTACATAATTACCGAACAAGAGATAATCAAAGCTACCTACCCTGTTTCTTCAGTATCAACGGACGAATATATTGGATTAGGAAAAATGAGCCGGTAATTAGCAATACCGGTTCAGGCCGTGCCAACAAGTGCGCTAAAGCTTCTCCGGGGTTATCAATAACCTCACTACTAAGCCCTAACTTGCTGCCCAACCGAGCGACCTTGGCTGGGTCAACGGATCTTCTCTTAAGGTCTTGCTCAGTTTTAAACGAAGTAATAATCAAGTGGTCCGTGATATCGACTAGTTTCCCCAGCGTCCCGATTATCCGGTAATCCATGCTTTTAATTAACCCAAATAAGCAGGCTACTTTCTGATCAGGAAACATGTCTTTGATACTTTCAGCTAAAGCTTGCATTTTCTGGGGATTATGGGCTCCATCCAGTACTAAGATCCTATCGCCCAAATGTAAAACCTCCATACGCGCCGGAATATGAGTTTTTGCAATACCTAGAAGTTCATTTTCATTTAGCACTGGTAACCCCTTGTCGCACGCCTGCAAATGCTGATATACCCTACTAGCCAGATACCAATTTCGCTGTTGGAACCGAGTTAGAGTATCCGGTAACACTGGTTCATCCGGTAGTTGGAGTTCGTGCAGGTTTGCGCGCTGGTGTTTAGCCGTTTCCTGAAACACCCTGCTGATTTCAGGAGATTGTTTTAGTGTAAAGACAACATTGCCTGGCTTAATGATGCCAGCTTTTTGAGCTGCAATTTCTGGCAATGTATCCCCCAATACACTGATGTGATCGAGCCCAATATCTGTTATCACGCAGGTTTTGTCTGGCCTATTTATAACATTGGTGCAATCTAGTAATCCCCCCAACCCCACTTCTACTACAGCATAGTCAACCTTTTTTCTGGCAAATTCCCAATAGGCAAATGCTACTAACAGCTCAAAATAAGTTACCTCTATACCAGTCTTATCTAAAATTCCCAGAAATTCATTCAACTCCTTACAGAATTCGCCCTCCCTTAATGGCTCCAGGTTGATCTGTGCCCGCTCATTCACTTCGGTTATGTGAGGCGAGACAGTCAGACCCACTTTTTGCGCTGCCACTTTCAGGAATGCGGCCAGGTAATAACATGTGGATGTTTTACCAGAAGTCCCCGCCACATGAACCACCTTGAATGTGTCTTGCGGATTACCAAGCCGTTCCATAAGCTCCTCTATCCGCTCCAAGGAATAATTGCTATGCATCAAATTAGCAGGCGGCACAAATCCTGCTAAAACTTTATTAACTTCCTCAAAACTACCCAACATTTGTTATTAAGTGTACTCCAAATAAAAACGACTCTCGGGAAACGTAATGATAAGGCATATATAAAGCCAGAGCCGCTTTAGCTCAATCTTGATTGTTCTACTTGAGCTTGAGCTCTCTGTCGCCAATTTTGGTATGTACGTAATTATAGAAAACCTCAATCTCATCATTAGGTTGCACGTAAATCGAAACAGCTAAATCGGTGTTGTTAATATCATCTACAATCGTGTCTTGCTTTTTAGCCTGCAAAGACTCTAGAAAAGAAGCGCTTGGATCAACTTTGTGCTGAAGGATAGAAACAAGCGTTTTTCTGATATTAGCTTGTACTTTGTCTGAATAATGTTTAATTTTTTCACTGATTTTATCACTTGGCATAATTGTGATAGCATCTGCCCAATAACCTTTATGTGTCGGTTGTCCAACTTCCGCTAGCATTGCGAAATATGGTCCACTCGTGGCAATCTGAAAATCTTTGATATCATCAGATTTATTTGTTGCTCGTCTGTTGTCTAGCACCCAAAAATCTATAACTTTTCCGTGCCAATCTTCTATGGTGCATCTGGCTCCTTCAAAATTACTTACATGGTCAACCTCTAGCGATACAAAGTAATGATTATCGCCCTTGACACCGGTGGTACGGAAAAGAAATAAAAAGCAATCCGGAGTTAGTGCCTCGTACTTTATAGGAGTAATATGAGGCGCCATTCCTGGCGCAAATGGCTCCAGTAATTTCTGTAAATGGCCTGGGTCAAATATGCTTAAATTACTCATTGAAAATAGTTTAACTGAAGTGTTTTTTTATGCTGTTTAATAATGGTACCCGCGGCAAGATTCGAACTTGCGACCCCTTGGTTCGAAGCCAAGTACTCTAATCCACTGAGCTACGCGGGCTTAATTTACAGATTACCACAGTATGGGAGTAGAGTTCTGGAAAGCTAGAAATATAACTGCTACGTTTTGATTTATCGCTTACTCTTATGGGTGTTAATTGGCGAGGAAGCAAAATGGCGGAATCTCAACTAACCGGCACTAGAAGCAGCGGAGCCAACAAATTGATAATTGCCCTAGTAGTTACGCTGCTTTTAATAGTTGGGTGGATAGCCTTTGCCCGAAAGAGCACAGATAATTCCCCTACACCAACTACAACTTACCCCAGCAGCAGCAACGAAACCACAAGCAACGACCCGAACAAGCCTACCCAAGGAGTAAATAGTAACGGCAACGGCACCGTCCCAGGCACCAACGGTATTCCATCTGACGCTCCCACAAGAGACCAGTAAAAGACGATGGTACACCCGATAGGGTTCGAACCTACGACCTCTAGCTTCGGAAGCTAGCGCTCTATCCAGCTGAGCTACGGGTGCACGCCCCCTGTCTACAGTCTATTTTAGCTTTGTTTCTTGTCTTCCGGTTTTTTGGATTGCGGAGCCGGGAGGGATTTGGTAGCAGTACTGGCTTGACCTGATTGTGACAGGGTCTGCTGCAATACGTTCAGTACGCTCTCTGCATGTTCGCGGCTCATACCCACTCTGGCCACTGCCAAAGGCTGGTTACTCGGGCCTGCACCTTGCATGAAGTTCATCACTACACCGTAATTGTTGACCATCACGTGAACCATATCTGTATAAATAATTCGGGCGTCCATTGGCATGACCATCACCATCGGTCGGACTCCGCCAAAATCATCGTTGACCATGTTGGTGGCCGGCACCTTGCTCTGCTCATAGCCAGCCAATTCCCATAGTTTGGTTGCTTCATCTTCTTTGACACCGAAATGGCTAATAAGCAATAATAAAATGTCTTCGGTAGGGCGTGATTTGCCTTGTTCTATTTTAGCCAAGGCCTCTATGTCAATCTCAACAGCGCCAGAAACCTCCGCCAGGCTTTCCTGTCGGTTTTGGCGCATCTCCCTAAGGTTTATTCCAAGTGATTTAAGCTGTTTTTCAGAGTGATTATTCTTGTGGTTCATAAGCCTCCTATTGTGGGTTCTATCTTACGCCTCCGGGTGACTCCTGGCAAGACCGTCATATGGTGATATGGCTTGCCTACGGACTCTTGCCTCTATACTCTAAAGCTATGTATATTCTTGAAAATGTGCAGTTGAGCGCCTATTCCACTATGCGGCTGGGGGGCCCGGCTGCTTACCTGACTGAAGTTGCAAACCGAACTGAACTGACCAAAGCCCTAGCATTCGCCTCGAGCAAGAATGTACCCACGATCATGATTGGCGGCGGCAGTAACATTTTATGGGCAGACGCAGGTTACCCGGGGTTAGTCATGGTCAATAAGATTATGGGTTTCGAAACATTCACCGAAGACGATAACAACCTATACGTTACTGCCGGGGCTGGCGAGGTCTGGGATAGCGTTGTAGAGCGCACGGTTGCCTTGGGTTTTAGCGGCATTGAATATATGTCTCTAATCCCAGGTTCCACCGGAGGCACACCCATCCAGAATGTCGGTGCTTACGGACATGAAATCGCTGAAGTTCTGGTAAGTGTAGAGGCATACGATACAAAAGAGCAAAAATTCTTAAACGTACCAGCGGCAGATTGTGCCTTTGCCTATCGAACTAGCCGATTTAAAACAACTGATAAAGGGCGGTTTTTTATAACGGCCGTAACTATGCATGTCATTCGTCAAAATCCGATGCCGCCGTTTTATTCTTCTTTGCAACGCTACTTCGAGGAACACAACGTCAAAGAATACACTCCAGCCCTAGTCAGGCAGGCAGTGATTGCCATTCGCTCCAGCAGGTTACCAGATCCCAAGCTAGTGGCCAACAACGGTTCTTTTTTTGCGAATCCCATAATAGACGCCGTTACCTTTGACCGTCTGCAAATTGATCACCCGAATATTGCTCACTGGAAATTAAAAAACGGACAGGTAAAACTTTCGGCCGCTTGGTTGATTGAGCAAGCCGGCTTCAAAGATATTCACGACCAAGAGACCGGAATGGCAACCTGGCCCCAACAAGCCTTGGTACTCGTTAATGAACACGCCCAAACCACCGCGGATCTAATCAAATTCCGCCAAAAAATACTCGATAAAGTACACTCCACGTTCGATATAACCCTGCATCAAGAACCTGAAATACTCCCCTATGAAGCCGCATGAGCGGTGTGAATTTTCCCACTGACCTGCTTGCGCTTAGTGCTATAATCGTTTGCTACATGCCTGGAGGTTTGTATGTCCAGTCCCCTTAATACAGAATTAGATTTAGACCTAATAAGTCCTTATGAACTGGCCAATCGTTACCGCGAAGCCTTGTTCTCTGAGGTATTCGGTTGCCTCAGAGCACCATGTGATGAGGCCGTACAAAGCGTAGATGCGACGGCAGACTGTTTATCGGAAGCTGTGCGCATGTCTTTTCTTGCCGTGGCTAATGGGGATGAGGATGTCCCCGGAAAAGCACGCATGATGACTACATTGTGGGTTGATGACCTCACCCGGCGCGCACAATACTTCAATGCATTGCGAGGGGACGTAATATTTGTAGTTCATCCCAATGAGCAGATGGGCATTGTCGAACAAATCATAGAGAGTTCTTCATTTTATGAAGGTGACGTAGTGCGAGCAACAACGCTGCTAACGTCAGTTTATAAATATCATCTAATCTCAGACCTTAAAATGATGGGCGTTTTGCCATCCGAGCATGAACGAGTAGGTACTATCGATTTGGCAAGAGCTGCTGGCAGACGCGCAATCAGAAAGGTGGCATCTCTAGCAAGGAATACCACGTAGGAAGTTCTGCAGTGGTAGTATCGTAATATGCAACTAACAAGATAAAATGTTAACAGTTTCTAACTACTGGTTGACGGAAGAGGAAACTGCTGACAGAACTCTTTTATTTCGTTCCTTAACGAGTTAAGCGTTTTTTCATCGTTGCGACTATTGATAGTTTGTTTCATCCAGTCAGCGATTTGAGTCATGTGTTCTGATCTTAGTCCCCGGGTGGTTATTGCCGGAGTACCGAGCCTAATACCGCTTGGCCTAAATGGAGGTAGCGGATCATCTGGTATGACATTTTTATTAAGTGTAAGGCCTACACGGTCCAGAACATCCTCCACTTCCCCACCGTGGATTCCAAAACTAGTTTGTACGTCGGCAACTACCATATGGTTGTCTGTGCCATTGGTAATCAGTTTGAAACCACGGCTCATCAGCTCCGAAGCCAAGGCCTGGGCGTTATCAAGTACAGCCTGGGCGTATTTTGCAAATTCTGGGCGGGCGGCTTCATGAAAAGCCACTGCCTTAGCTGCGATTACGTGCATATGGGGACCGCCTTGAATTCCAGGAAATACAGTGCGGTCTACCAGTGTGGGCAGATTATCAATAGTTTTTTCTACTTTCCTTAATGGATTACTGACCGTACCTTTAGTCAGGACAATTCCGCCCCTAGGACCTCTTAACGTTTTATGAGTCGTCGAGCTAATCATATGGAAGCCATGGTCAAACGGGTTCGCCAACTTTTTAGCTGCGATTAATCCGGCAATATGGGCTACATCTGCCCAAAGCACGGCACCTACTTCGTTACCGATTTCGGCAAATTTAGCGTAATCAAGTTCGCGTGGATATGATGAAAAACCGACTAAAATCATCTTCGGCTTGTGCTCCAAGGCAAGCTCGCGTAGGTGATCATAGTCTATTTCACCGGTTTCAACATCTTTCATGCCATAACGTACAAAGTTAAAGAGTTTAGCTAGGATAGTGCCTGGGCGGCCATGGGTTAAGTGCCCGCCATGACTGAGCTCCATACCCATAATTGTGTCCCCCGGCTCCATCCAGGCGTGTTCGACCGCTTCGTTAGCCTGTGCGCCGCTTAATGGCTGCACGTTGGCGTGGTCAGCGCCAAATAAGGCTTTGATCCTGTCTATGGCTAGCTGTTCTATCAGGTCCGTATTCTCTTGGCCGCCATAGTAACGTTTGCCTACATAGCCTTCTGAATATTTATTCGTGAATACGCTTCCCATAGCGTCCAATACTTGTCGGCTAACATAGTTTTCGCTTGGAATTAATTCTAGCCCCTCACGCTGTCGCTTTTCCTCGGCCACTATCAAATCGTCAACTGTCTTGTCTCTCATTCTGTAAACTCCCTCAAAACAAATTATTTTCTAATTCACATGGTCAGAAGAAAATTTGATCACAACATGAAGACTATTGTAACGACTGTCCTAGCTTTTAAAAACCTTAGTCTCAAGAATTTTTGTAAAATAATGCGGTTTGAGATGAAACTCGACCTGTCCTTCCTGCCTGGCCTTCTTGTCAGAAAGACAAGAGGTTCGGAAAGACAGGCGGGACAACGTAAAGGAGGCGTACTTTTAAGGTACGGTGGTGTACGCAGCAGCGCAGGTAAATAGATGCTTGCATGTATTTACCGAGCAGCGAGGGAAGATGCGGAGCAGATGTGCGAAGCGCAGATTTTCGCCCGAAATGTGTTGTTTTACAAAAATTCTTTACATAAATACCATGGGTGATATATTAGTATAACCACTATGCAGAGCACCAATGAGAAAATCGGCCATCTTATATATCAGATACGTCATGAACGTGGTCTGACACAGGCCCAGTTTGCCAAAAAGCTCGGCACCAGCCAGTCAGCCGTTAACCGCATTGAGCATGGAGGGCAGAACCTCAGCCTGGAAACATTAGGCCGTATTAGTGATGTTCTGAATAAACAGATCATCAAAATTGGTGAGGGCGGCATAAACTTAAGGGTTGAAGGTGGTCATGAATTGCACGGGGAGATATCACTTAAAACCAGCAAGAATGCCGCCGTTGCCTTACTATGCGCCAGCCTGATGAATCATGGAGTTACGCGGTTCAAGTCATTTCCTCGCATAGAGGAGGTCTACCGCATAATAGAGGTGATGGAAAGCATTGGTGTAAAAGTCAAATGGCTACCTAGCAACGACCTGGAAATCCGACGACCCACGAAATTCGATTTAAAGAACATTAACGTCGCTTCCGCCCGCAAGACTCGCAGTGTACTAATGCTTATGGGCGCGCTTATGCATGAATATTCTGAATTCAATATCCCTTATGCCGGTGGCTGTAAGCTTGGTTCCCGAACTGTTGCACCTCATCTTTTTGCACTTGAGCAATTTGGCGTTGGCGTAGTCGCAAAAACGGGTCAGTACCAAGTAGTAGTTGATAAAAAAATCCCGGCTGACAGAGTTATTTTATTTGAACAGGGAAATACCGTAACCAATAACGCACTTATGGCAGCGGCTGGCACTACCGAGCCGGTCATCATCCAGTCGGCAAGTGCTGATTATATGGTGCAAGATTTATGCCTTTTTCTTCAGAAATTGGGTGTCAAAATTGACGGCTTCAACTCTCCTGTTCTGCGAATTAAAGGCGTGCCATTTATTAAGAAAAATATAACTTTTGCTCCCACGGAAGATCCCATTGAAGCAATGTTCTTTATTTCTGCAGCGGTAGCGACTAATTCACACATAACTATTCGCCGCGTGCCCTTGTACTGGATAGGCCTTGAATTACTTAAGCTTAAGACCATGGGTTTGCCTTATAACGTGTCAGAGAAATATAAGGCTACCAACGGCGTTATTGATTTGGCCGATATCGAGATAAAAAAACACAATGGCGGCATGGTCGCACCAATCGATAAAATTCATCCAAATCTATGGCCAGGAATTAACCCTGATAATATACCCTATTTTGTGCCCATCACCGCCGTGGCCAAAGGCCGGACGCTTATACACGACTGGATGTTCGAAAATCGGGCTATCTATTACACAGAGATGACCAAGATCGGCATGAACATAGAACTGGCTGATCCACACAGGGTATACATTACCGGCCCTACGCGATTCACCAAAGGAGATGTTATATGTCCGCCCGCCCTTCGTCCCGCAAGCCTGTTACTAATTGGTATGCTGGCCGCACCTGGTGTCAGCATGTTGAGGAATGTCTACACGATCAACCGTGGATATGAAGATATCGCCGAGAGGCTCAATAGCCTCGGTGCCCATATCACCATCATGCACGAACTATAAAACATCAGTCTGAAACAAGCATTAAGTATTCAGACAAAAAGCGTAACACCGGCGCACTGTCCGCTCGTACTATCTAGACACAAATAAGTTTATTCCCGCATCGCTGTGCTCTTGAACAGTCGTATCCAAAGTCATTAATTCTAAGTGGCTACCGTTACCTTGTGCATAAATTCTAGTCAGTAAATTTTAGTATAAGCTTTGTATAATATACGTGACTCAAACGGTATTTTATATCACTTCGTCCTTCAAGAGTGTGGCAAAAATATTATCAGGATGCCGTACCAAGCTCTATACGGCGGCCACTACGTTCAGGCGATATCCAACTACTGGGTGTTGCGTCACGTAATGTCATCTGCTTAAAGTTAAATAAGCACTTAAAGATTGCAATCACCTGAACGAGGTTCATGACATAAAACAACAAATACATAATTGGAGCATACGCGCTTAACCGCAGCTTGCTTTTCAATCCCGTATGTTCATCTGGCCAAATATTCCATAGCAAATACAAGGTAATCGTCATATAGGCACCTATAAACATAGCTGGATTCTTCGCCTGCATTGACAGAACAAAAATATAAGCCAGCATAATCGGTTCGAACAAGAGCATAATCTCTCCCCAGAAAGCCATTGGGATACGATAAAAGGTAAGTGCACGACTATATTTTTTATTTACGTTAGCAAGCAATTGGCGATGTTTAAATAAGTTCTGTAAACTGCCCATCTTCCAGCGATAACGTTGGCGCAAAAGTGCCTTGAATGTACGCACGCCTTCTGTCATAGCCACAACATCAGCGGCGTAAATAACCCTATTTTGTCGATTGCCTAGAGACACTATCTTGAGACTCAACCCTATGTCTTCTGTTTGCGTATCTTCATCATAGTAGCCCACCTTTTGCATGACGTCCGAACGATATGTAGATGCTACGCCGCCAATGATAAATTCACTGTTGGATAACGTGTAAAATTTCTTGGATCTATATCCGATCATGTGTTCAAATTTTTGCAGTAATCCCAGTGGCGTAAGGCTTTCCATAATGCGCACATTAGCCGCCACACCAGCTACAGATGGATTACTAAAATAGCTCACGGCACGCTTAATTGCGTCCGGGTGCAATACCGAATCGGCGTCAAGTGTCATGATAAGTTCGCCTTTGGCGACCCCCCGTAAAAGGGCGTAGTTTAGGGCAGCGCCTTTGCCTTGATTTTTCTGTCTCGACAACAAATGGAAATTAGTATTACTAACGGATGGCCTCATACGAATAAAGCGACGTGTAAACACACCCGTACGTCCTTGGCGTGCTAAATAGTAAGAATCCGATCTTGCTGATAAATTTCGGATGTAATTACTAACTAACATACTAGTGTTATCGCTAGAGGCATCGTCAATAACCAAGACCTCAAAATTAGAATAGTTATTTCTATAAACCGACTCAAGACAACGGATTATAGACTTTCCTTCATTATGGGCGGGGATCAGAACGCTCACTAATGGCCGGTCTGCGGACTGGGGTGGTGTTTGTTTTCTGGCACGTAAGTACTGCCAAATGTCATAAATATTAGCACCGATTAGGAAGAACCCAAAATGCACCACATTTATCATGCCCATGACGATAAATAGGTAAAACATGAAACCGGTAAAAATGGTGTCCATCTTATATTACCCTGGTAAATTTAAACGAAAATAATTGCCGGTTTTGATACCAAAAGCCTGAACAGGTTTGGATAGTTAAAATGGGTGCGCCCCTGTAATTAAATATAGAGCTATCTGAAGGTGATGTCTCGTAACTGTTAACGAATTCATAAACAAACTGATGGCCGTTATCGGTTAGCAGTACAGCCTCGGTCCCAGGTTGAACCTTGTATAAGCTATTCAGCACTCCTCGACGGTTGTGTCCGTAAATGAAGGTGCTGCCTAATTCGTTATTGGGCATCGGGCTAATAATTGCATATTGGACCTTGTCGAGGCTCAGGTTCCATGACTGAGTCTTGGCATTGTAATAACCCTCATCTACAGGCAAATCTATACCTAATTTAGTAATGGTCAGTCGCACCGGCTTGCCTTCAATCCTATTCGTGGGCGTATGTACTGGTTTTGGTGCGGTATCCGTAGAACTTGCAACCACAGCAGAACCTTTTTCTAGTTTATAAGCATACTCAATAAATTTATCGTAGCCTGCAAGTGTGCCCGCTAGAATGAAAAATATACCGATAATAAATTTTGAGCGTATTGACATAGTTTATTCATGCAAAAGGAGGGAGAGCCCGATATCACGTTTCGGCGCCCTGCCCTCCCTTTATGTAGGCTGGAATATTATATCCAGTCGTCTATTTGGCCAGTCGCTTAGCGACCAAGCGTAGAGCTGTTGACAGCACAATGATAGCCCCAACAGTAATGCTGGTAATGGCAATCACTGTCAGCCAAACATTCGCGCCAGTGTTAGGCAATACCATCACACCGGCTGCAGTAGTAGTAGCGCCAAGCACTACACCACCACCTTGACCTCCTTCGTACATACATGCCTCCTTTATTTAGTAAGTAAAGAATCTGCCTAGCTTTTGCTTACCTTATCCGCATAAAGTTCTAACAGATAAGCCTCGACAGTCCAATTAGACTCTTTCACGAGTAGTATACTAAATTAGTGACAAATTGTAAAGTATATTATTAATGTGCTTATGTTAAGCTTGGGTCTTCATATTTTAAGGAGTTCACTTTGATTTAATATTATCGGCACAATCAAGTCGAGGCAAACTATATAGCAAGGCTCCACTTGACTTCGTCAAGGTAAGCTAACAGGTTAGAATTAGCTATTATAATAACCTGTAGTCGAGCCTTACGTACATTTACGGAACTCGGGTGGTAGGCAAAAGCCACATTGCCAGCGCCCAAAGTGCTTACACCTAACTTATACTGCCCTGATATCCAATTACCTTGAACATCGTATTCATCTATATAAAAGCCGACTGAACCGCTGCTTATTTGCTTAAGGTTAAGGTAACTGCTTACATTGTAGGTCTTAGTGGAATCTGCGGTTAGCTGGGGTGAAAACAGATGGGTGTTGCTTGTAGTGCTTTGCATCTTAATAGAAGCGAGGGGGTTAGATGGGCTGCCATTGTTATTACTGTCTTTTTGGATACTGGCAGGGGCGTCAGTTGACCAGCCGTCCGCAATTCCGTTATCGAAAGTACTGTTAGGTATTAGATTTGCTGGGGGTGGAGTTGGCGGTAAAGACTGCAGAGGAAACCACTGAACGTTATCAAGGAAGGCAGTTATTCCGGAATTAGCGGTAACAAATACCTGTAACCGGGCACGCGCAACTGAACCAGACGAAGGTTTGTATGTAAAATTCATATTTTCCACAAACACCGAACGCTCTGATTTTTTATACTGGCCGGAAACCCAGTTACCAAACTCGTCATACTCATCAATATAGAAACCCACTTCACCGCTGCTTAACTTTTGTACATTCAAGAAATTTTTTAGCATATAAGTCATATTGGAGTCCACGGAAACTTGAGGTGAAAAAAGATGCGAGGCGGTAGTACCGGCCGTTAACCTTATGGCCTTAATCGGATCCGGGTAGCTTCCATTATTGCCTGAATTCGCTGTAACGGAACCAGGCTTATCCGTAGTCCAACCAGCAGCTATGCCATTATTGAAGCTGCTGTTTGGCAGTAAGTTCGTGTCACTCGTCACTAGACCTTGATTCACATTGACAGATTTAATCAAACCGGCATTCTGCTTGCCCTTGACGTAGGCGGCTATCTTATCTAGCTGAGCTGTACCATATTCATAATCATCTTTTCGATTACTCGGACTAACCTTTATATCATGTAGCACTAAGACAAGCCATTGTTTGTTAGCAATAGCTTGGTCAATAGCTAATCTTACGTCTGCTACAGAAACGCCCGCTTGCACCTGCTTAACTTTAAGGTAATATTCGCTGTAGGGCCATGAGTTGGTCCCGACATCGCCAAAGCCACGTTGACTAGCGTAATGTTTCGCAATTTCAGCCAGAACCGGCATATCGTAATCACCATACGGCGAGGCAAAGTCCGTGGCATCAAATCCGTGTGCCGCTAAGTCGTCCTTACTTTTTTTCAGTTCATTTATGACCTGGGCCGTTGAAATTGGTTGCGGCTGGTCATTGGGATCGCTAGTAGCCAGATAGGGATGGGTTACTGTGTGCGAGGCAATTTCCCATCCATAGGTATTTTTTAACTGTGCGATCTGATTCCAGGTCATATATGTCTTATCCCTATCCGCTTGGCAGGTATTAGGAGCCTTGACCATACCAACGCAACCCGTGGTGATGTAGTTCGTGCCGCTTAACCTATACCTTGCGAGAGTCGGTGCGGCTTGCGTAATAGCGCTTGCGTAGCCATCATCGAATGTGAATGAAATTTTAGCTGCTGGCGTTGTATTGGTTGTCGCGGCAGCAACAGGCAAGAATGTCTCGAAAGTTAAAATTAGAGACGCTACAGCAATAGTTATAACTGGTATCTTCCGCACTAGCTTCGCTGACCGCTTTGCTATTCTAAATTGCTTAATAATGTTCACAATTAACTATCTGCTAAAACACCGATTATTACTCTAATTAAACTATAGTATACTATAGTTTGTTTATAATACAATATATTTTATTAAATATCTTTCACTGAATTGAAATTGCGGCTAGTTTTTGGGGCTTTTCGTAAGGCAAATCATCATAATTATCTCTGACAGAGTGTGTGGTAGGTTGCCACGTGATTGGACTTTAAACATACGTATGTCTTAGTCCCAACCCAATAACCAGATATAAATGTAGTACAATTGTCTGTACGCAAATATTTTATTTACAAGATAATATGCGGGATTCGTATATCGGCTAATATATCAGTTTTCCAAACTGAGGAGACCGGTTCGACTCCGGTATCCCGCACCAGATCCGACTGTACTTCAATTCCGTCAGACCCCTTATGCTTTTAGGTATCACGCTGTAAATTACACATATTGTCAAAAGTACTTATGCAATAGATGGGCTATAGGGGTGGGATGCCCTTGACTTATATTTTCAGGCCTGTAGGATAGCCTTTATGTGTCTTTTTTACTCGTGAGGTGGAGAAGCACAAATTAAGGCCTACCTAGATTAAGGCTACCTGAGACGAAATAATAACTAATTCAGATCTGTGAACGAGGGTACCTTTGGTATTGGCCAGGAGGGTTTTAAATGCGATTATCCGTAATTATTGCGGGACTATTGTTTGCCACCGTGTTATATGTGGTAGACAGTCCATCAGTTCACGCTCAAGCACAAACAAATAATCCAACTGTAGAATCTAAAATTGTGCAGGTGCAGACAGGAGACACCTTGTCCAAAATCGGCAGTGCGCATCAGACCACGTATCAGCGATTGTACGATGCCAACTTGAATATAAAAGATCCTGACGTAATCTATCCAGGTGATCCGGTACGAATACCGCGTCCTGATGAAACATTAACCAGTCGGTCAGGGCAAGCGCCGGCTCCAACCCCAACAGTGAAGCCTCAACAAGCCCCAGCGTCGCCTAAAGCAAAAACAAAAGCAACACCAGCACCTGCTGCAAACAACGTAAACGGCGGTGTGTGGGATCGTCTGGCTCAGTGTGAATCCGGCGGTAATTGGAGTATTAACACCGGAAACGGATTCTACGGCGGTCTGCAGTTCACTCTGTCCAGCTGGCGAGCAGTTGGCGGCAGCGGTTATCCGCACCAAGCCAGCAAGTCAGAACAGATAGCCAGAGCCGAAAAACTCCGAGCAATCCAAGGCTGGGGAGCATGGCCCGCCTGTTCCTCAAAGCTCGGCCTCCGCTAAGTAGAGTTAAAGCATCTAGTAAAGAGGCTGTCGAAACTCATTCTATCGAATTACTTGGGCTCATCCTTTATAATCCAGGATATGCCCCGGTAGCTCAGCGGATTAGAGCAAGACGGTTCTAACGTCAAGGTCGGGGGTTCGAATCCCTCCCGGGGTACCAAAGAAAAGTCCTCGCCTTGTGTGGGGTCTTTTCTTTGGTAATTCGCGAAGCGGATTGAACTCACGACGGGGGTGCGGTGGAGCGAGGACACGCGCAGAAGCTTGCTTCGAGCATGCCGCAGCGGAAAAGGACAAAGTCCGCTATCCACTCCCAGGTTACCTTTTTATTTATGTTTAAAAATTAATCACTGGGGAGACATTAGTTCTGTTAATATTGCAGGGATGGGTAAAATTTTTTGTATTGGGCTTTCATGCACCGGTAAGCATAGTCTCATGGAAGCTTTAGGCCAATTAGGCTACACCACGATACATTACCCCGTCTCGTTCGACCAAATTGCCCTACATGATGTAAGCTGTGATGCTTTTGTAGTAGCTCACTACAAAGAGTTAGACGAGCATTATCCTGGCTCTAAGTTCATATATACTTACCGTGAGCCAGAGGCCTGGGCTAATGCTGTTATGAAACACTTGCAGGTCTACCCGGCAGCAACCAAGTCAGAGTTAAAAAGAAAGTATCGCCATATAATTTGGGGTGATGAGAATCCGTCACGCGAGCAACTATTCTTAGCAAGAGAAAAGTTAGAACAGGACATTGAAAAATATTTCACCTATAGACCTCAAGATCTTTTACGCATGAACATATCTGGAGGTGAGAGCTGGAATGAGCTATGTCAATTTTTGGCACATCCAATTCCGAATAGTCCTTTTCCTCACATTGACACCTCAGTGTAGTATTTCCAATCCTACCGCCTGGAGTAAATTATCAGAAGTGCAATAATCCATAAGGTGTTATATTTATGGTAACTATATCCATAAAATTAATCGTTGTTAGCTCTTATGGTTTATAATCAAGATCGATATAATTAGGGGTAAAATGAAAAAACTTCTTTTAGAGAAAATCAGGCTAAGCCAATACTTCGTTATACTGCTCACAGCATTCATTATTTTGGTAGCTATAGCCCCAGATTTAAAGTTTGATAGTGGCGCCTTAACACTTTTTTCGGTTAACTCGTTCTTGTACGGATTTTATATTGCTCCAATTCTTAGTGGTCAAAAAGCCCGAATTGAGGAATTGCATAGAATTGTTAGATCAGAGGCTAATTCGATCTTTGCGATGGTTATAGGCCTCAAAAAATTGCCTAAACACTTGCGCAATGATATCCAGTCAATGTTTATTGATTATCTTAAATCCTCGATTCGTGAACGAAAACCAAGTGAAGGGGAGGCAAAGTACGAGTCACTGATTACCTATTGTTTAGAATATAAAGGCGAACACGAAGAGGAAATCAATAACCTTCTCGATAAGCTCGTAGCGAATCAGCAGAATCGAACAAACTTTTCCATGCAGATGACAAATCGAGTATTCAGCAACGAATGGGTCATCATGTTGGTCTTATTTAGCATTACTCTATCTTTCGTTCTTTTAATGGATGCTGGAAATGGTTTCATGTACCAGTTTCTTGCCGCATTACTTTGTACAGGACTAAGCATGCTCTTAGTTATCTTGGTCAAAATGTCTACTCTGACACACAAAAAAGCCAAACAATTATGGGATCCGTATAAGAAATTGATCGAGAGTCACTTTTATCGTATTGGCTGATAGGACTTATGAAAGTATGCAGCTATAAATCATTTATCACGTAGTATACCCAGTTACTACAATTTTATTGGCTCTTTTGGAAACCCGTATCTTAGAGCCCTATCAATTGCGGTTTGTAGTTGTGGGGTGCGGAAATGCAATCTAGAAAAAGCCCTGGCTTCAGCCCATAATGGTTTATGCACATTGATGCTTATCGTATTCATCAAGCCTTCCTCGGATGAATCTTGGATGGCAAGCGACTCGTTTGGCAATGCCTCGCACAAATATATATACTGTTCGTTATAGGGTTCGGGATGCTGCTCTACGAACACAAGCCGAGCGGCTATTACTTCCAACCCCGTCTCCTCTTTGACCTCGCGCACCAAGGCCTGTTCAAGCGTCTCGTCATCCTTGGCCCGCCCTCCCACTAAAGTATAATATTCGCTACCCTCTTTGTTGCGATACATAACTAATATCTTATCGTTCTTTAGGATAATTGCGCGCGCTGCTTTTCCCATACAATCTAGTATATAATGTTATTCCTGACAGGAGGCTATATGTCCGAGAAAGATTCGTACAACCCGGACAAAAAACAATTCTGGAAAGGTTTAGGCTGGTTGGCGGCTCTGGTCATCGGTGCCGAAGTTCTATTGGACATATAGACTATGGAGTAGCCAGCTTATTGCTAAATATAGCTTATTAAGTTACAATCACCCCTGTTTATGGTGTCCGTAGTTCAATGGTAGAACGCCGCTTTGTGGAGGCGGTCACGAGGGTTCAATTCCCTTCGGACACCCCATTCATAACATTCAATAGCAGATTCGGATAAATGGTCAGGATTACCCATGCAGACTAAAAAATTATATAGAAGCAGGACTAATAAGGTTTTTACCGGTCTGGCGGGCGGGCTAGCTGACTATTTTGCCGTAGACCCAACCTTGATTCGCGTAATTCTGGTGATACTGGAATTCGCAACCGCCGGATTGCTGATAATAGCTTATTTCATATTGGCGTTAATAGTTCCAAAAGAACCCCTGCCATCCCCTTAGCATTTAATAAGTATGGCTAGAATTACAGTTGTTGACGAGAATGATAACGTTACTGGGGCGGCTAATAGAGACGAGGCTAGAACCAGGGGGCTCCGTCATCGCATAGTCCGAGTGTTTTTACTTAATCATAAAGGCGAAGTGTTGCTTCAAAAGCGTAACAGACTGTTACTGGATACACCCGGTAAGTGGGATCAATCCGTTGGTGGGCATGTCGACGAAGGAGAAGACTATATAACAGCAGCAAGGCGTGAGACTTTTGAAGAGTTGGGAATCCGCCTAGATAAGTTCAAGGAGATTGGTAAATTTTATATTGAACGTGAGGGGCCTGGTGGTTTAATCAGAAGGTTCCAAACTGTTTTTATAGCCCATTGGAGCGGTCAGCTCCATCATGCTGAGTTAGAGGTGGCCGAGGTCCGTTGGTTACCAATATCGGAAATAGACAAATGGCTGCAAACTTCGCCCAACGACTTCACCACAAATTTTGCCAGAGCATTTTCGCTGCTGAAACAAGCTCTACCGGAATAGCTTGAACCTATTTGGGATGTCTAAGATATATTATGGTAACGATAAATTACTCCTTTCCGTTAAGCCTTGCTTGATTTATAGTAACAATAGAAAGCGAGGGACGCATGGCTCCGATAACTCTGTCTATCAGACAAATATATAAACTTATAATCGCAGGTGTTGTCTTTTTGCTGTTGCTGTGGCTTATATTTTCTAGCACCGTAACAATAGGGACGGGCAAAATCGCAGTTATGACCCGGTTCGGAAAAGTGACCGGTCAAGAGTTGGGCGAGGGTTTTCACTTTAAAAGTCCGCTCGACAGAGCCAATGAATACGACATAAAGGTATTAAAAGAAGAAACTGAAGCAGCTGCAGCGTCCAAAGACTTGCAGGATGTTAAATCAACCTTGGTCATTAACTACCGGCTGGAAGCCGGCCAGGTCAGCGAAGTGCACAAGACAGTCGGCACATTTTATAAGGAAAAATTAGTGGATCCAGCCGTACAAGAGGTCTTTAAAGGGGCGACTGCAAAATATGATGCTACGCAGCTGATCACAGATCGCGCAACCGTTAAAGCTGATGCCTTTAACGATCTTGTTAATCGACTTAAGCGTTATGGAATTATCGTCCAAGACCTTTCAATTACCAATTTCAGTTTTAGCCCGGAGTTTACTAACGCTATCGAAGCCAAGCAGGTAGCCGCACAGGAAGCAGAGCGCGCTAAGTTCAATTTGGAAAGAGCCAACCTGGACGCACAGGCCCAAAACGCCCAAAAGACCAGCTTAAGTCCAGAGCTGCTTCAAAAGTACGCCATAGACAAATGGGATGGCAAAATGCCCCAATACGTAGGTGGCGGCAGCGTCTTCAATATCCCCCTTACCCGTTAAGGCGTGTAAGGGAAGCTTCTTAGGTTATTATTCTTTCGAGTAGGTCGCCAAGTACGTAGGCTAGGCCGGCAGCTATAACACCTAGAATGAGCGTTTCAAAGACAGCGCGGATGATGGGGGATTTAGCCACACGGCTTTTGAGTATACCAATTCCTATGAATGCTAACGCAGTTAAAATGCTGGAGATCAAGAATAAATTAGGCCAATCACCGCCAGATAAAAGGTTAAATGTATAGACCAGTAGGGGAACAAGCCCGATCAAAATAAACGAAAAATAAGTAGTAACACCGTTGATGACTGGTGACGCTTCGTCGTCAATCGGTTCTTTTCGTTTCGCCTTGAGTTCTATTTCTGACTTAGATGATAGATATGAGCCTACACCCATGGAAAACCCATCGGCAATTAGGTTCGCAAAACCTAAAACCAGCAATATCTTGTTATCAAATCGGGCGCCTGTTGCCCCAGCGACTACCGCAAACGTGGTTACCGCACCGTCAATACCGCCGTAGACGAATTCGCCCAAGTAATCTTCAAAATGCTGCTTTATTTTCTCTCTCATAATTGTTGGTTCAGTATAACAGGCTTAGCCTACTACGGAGTTAATGACTAGGGCAACCAGTAGTGGCACTAGCATATTGTCCGTACCCCTGACTGATATATTTTCAGCTACAGCGGCCATAAGCGGCAGGCCGACAAAAATCGGCCAGGCATTACGGTTAAAGTCGTAAGGGCTGGCAACCAAGAACCATACTATGACCACGCTGGAAACAAGCGCGAATGTTAGGGTACCGGCTAATGATTTATAGTAACCAAAAATTTTGTAACGATTACCTTTGCCCAGCCTGCCCCCAATAAGCGCGGCAAGTCCATCGGCCAAGCTCATATGCAGGGCGGCAGCCGTAAAGATGTATTTTGAGGGGCTAATTATGGCAAGCGTTCCTAAGCTAACAGCAAACAACACGTCACCCCAGGTCTTACGCTTGACGGCGCGGATCACGTTGAAAATATTTAGCATACGCGAGGCAATGAGCACGACAAAGAAGCCGACGCTTATAATTAAGATCGCACGGAAGCTCATTAGAAAAGGCCAGAATGCTACGAACGAACCAATGATGATATGAACGAATTTACGTCCGCCCTCCCCGTGGATCTGCTTGGTGCGCCATAAGGCTTCGGCCAGACAGAGTACCAAAAAAACAGTAACAAGGCACAACAGCGGAACAATCATAAGGTGTATTAAACGCTAGACAAAGGTTAATCGCAATGCCGCAGACGAGTCCTCGATCAGTGTGATACTCAAACTCCGCCGGAGAAGACGTTCAGTCTGGCTAATAAAACTCGCTCCGGATCATTCGCCGAGCTGTCCAGCCTATGGCAGACTCTGCACGTCGAATGGTCGGGGATGCGGGATTTGAACCCACGACCTCCGCGTCCCGAACGCGGCGCGCTACCAAGCTGCGCTAATCCCCGGTCATGCCCCGGATTATAACAAATCTACTGCCCGGTGGCCTCCAGGTCCGGGGCATCAAGTGCTATCTCCGATCCCGGTCCGGCTTGGCCGCTTAGGATTTTCTTGGCTACGATGTTTTCTACACTGCGCTGGACCATACGACGCATAGGGCGGGCCCCAAGGCGGGGATCGTTGCCTTTCTCAACTAGCCAGGCCAGAGCCGCATCGGTTACAGTAACTCGTACTTTTTGCCGCGCTAAGGTTTGGTTGACCTCTTCTACCATCAGACGCACTACTTGCTGCAATTCTTCCGGCTTCAATGGTCGGAATAATACGATTTCATCAAACCGGTTTAAGAATTCCGGCTGGAAGTGTTTCTCGTCAATCAACTGGTTAACGAATGGTTCCTCGAACTCTTCCAAGTCATGCCCAGCTTCAATCTGTTTGCGTATGGAGTCGGCGCCAGCATTGGAGGTGGCTATTACGATTGCATCCTTGAAGGAAGCTTCGTTCCCTGTCGCGTCACGGATAACCCCCTCATCCAGCAGCTGCAGAAGCACATTCAGCACTTCCGGGTGTGCCTTTTCGATCTCATCCAGCAGCACTACGCTATAGGGCTGTCGGCGGATCTGGGCTAGAAAAACCGCGCTTGTTTCCAAGGTGGTAGCAGCTAACAGCCGCCCCACGTCTTTGCTCTGGCTATACTCGTTCAGGTTTACACGGATAATCTGCCCCCTACCCCCGAAATAAACATCCGCCAAGGCCTTGGCCAGTTCCGTCTTACCAACCCCTGTCGGACCCAGGAATAGAAAAGTACCCACCGGACGGTTAGGATTATTGACACCGCTACGGGCGCGCCTGAGGGCGTTGGATACCACTCCCACGGCCCGGGTCTGATTTATCAATCGCTTATGCAGCTCCTCTTCCAGGTTAAGCAGCTGCTTGCTTTCCGCTCCCGATGCTTGCACCACTTTTACGCCAAGCTTAGCTTCCAGACTTTTACCCACTATGTCGGGCGTAATCAAGCCCTGGCTTGCAAATACCGCCGTTTCTTTGAGCAGCTGGATTCCCCGACCTGGAAAGACTTGTTCATGGATGTACTTTTCGGCCAGGCGATAAGCCTCTTGGACAGCTTGGTACATAAATACTACTTTGTGTTTGTGCTCTATGCTTATAAGTTGATCCTGCATTATCCTCAGCGTGTCCTCCCTAGTTGGCGGTGGCATAAACTGGTAATTCAACAGCCCCGCCAGTGCTGGATTAGCGTCTAATAACAGTTGCCACTCGCGGGGAGTCATAGCACAGATGAGCCGTACCCTTCCCGACTGCAGGACAGGCAGAAGAACGTTTGTGAGGTCTACCGAACCGGTGCCCCCACGCATAAACAGTTGGGCTTCATCTAAAAAGATGATGACGTTTCCGGCCGTACTGGCTTCCCCGAATATACCGAGCAAAAGTTGTTCCAAGGACTGAAAATTACGTGCGTTAGCAACTAGAGTGGAAGCGTCAAGGCTGAACATCTGATGATAGCGCAAGCTGGGAACCCTTTCAGTAAGCAGTTTTTTTGCCAAAGCGTATACAGCTGTGGTCTTTCCTGCACCCAATTCACCGACTAGTGCCACGCTACTGCTACTGCTTTTGGCCAATACCTGTATAAGCTGATTAATTACCCTCTCATGGCTCTCAGTTTGCCGCGTCCAGAGACCGCCACTTTGAATATCCAGACTTAGGTTATGTGCTATCTGATTCAGCAACGGCGTATACCCAGCCGACCAGTCTCGGCCAAGACCGCCGTAGTGCTCTTTCCTTTTTGCTTGCTCCATAACGGCTTCCAAATGGCTCAGCCAGTCCAACCCTTGCTCCAGGTCTTCCCATTCCAAATGCAGCGCATTCAAGGCAGTTTGGTAATGCGTAAAGCACCTAAATAGCGCCAGCATAGTAGCACTGGGCGTAATAGAGGTCAGCCCGTGCTTCTGCGACAGTTCCAGGGCTAGTTTCCATACGTCTTCAACTTGAGCACGAGATTCTTGAAGATTGTCAAAAAAATAGTCATCCAGTCCGAACCGCGTATTGAAAAAATTCCTATGCCAATGGGGTCTGACAGCCTTCCATATAGAATCAATTGCTGGATTCTTCGGTAATACTGCCAGAAGGTCGGCGTCAAGCGCCTGCTCTAGAGCCAAATTCTCAATGTCATTGCGCGGTAATTTGGCCGATAGGTTTTTCAGATCTCCGTCATGCCATACCAATAACAAAAGAGTACTTGTAGCTATGGCAACCAATACACCCCCCCAGCGGTTACCAGTAAGCGCCAAACCTATGCCGGTGACCACAAGAAGCACGATAAAAATTTTAAGTAAGTTAACGAGACGAGAAGTGAAGTGTCGAGCTAAGCGTGCCTTTCGCGCCCGCGACCCAGAATAGTCAAAGCTAACCTTCATTTAAAATATTCCCAAACTGTATAAGAGCATAGCAGGAACAAATAAAGGCAGGAAAGGCCAAATCATGATCCATATAGCTCGCATAACCAACACCGCCATAAAGCTAACACCAGCGGCAAGCAGCGTAAAAAACCGTACTAAAAAACCAATGAACCGCGACACAAACTTGTCTATGGAGTGGCGGAAGCGGTCGCCAAGGTTTTGGTTTACCCGTCCATAAGCATCGATCTGTTTCCAGGGTGCAAATAAGGTTCTCAGCAGAATAAGAATGGAAAAATCCTTGGCTACTCCTGCTAGCTGGCGCTTGGATTGCCGGACAGTACCAGCCCACCCCGCGCCATACCACCAGCTCCAAAAGGCGACGAACAACATACCTTTTAGTGTACCACAGCCTTATCTGTTAAATGGCGTTGAAAAACCATCAGCGTTTTATCAAAACAAAAACTGCAATGCTGCACGTAACAAGTTGTGTGATAATGCCTGTAAATTTAGGAAATCGACGCTGCTCTACGACACTGATGTGAATAAACCGATGGAATCGTTCTGTGGCCCGCCAGAACGGAATACGTCTTGTTATGCGAGACCAAAAAGGAGTGTTGTCTAAGAAGTCCGGCAAAGCCCCACCAACACCACCCCAGAACACCACCCACGCTTCGCCGGTGTACATAGTAAAAGCAAAAAAACGGAGTAGTAAAAGCCCGATAAACACATCCATAGCTCCCTGTACCAATATATGCCTTGGCCATTTATCATGATCCTTGGGCAGCTTATCGTTATAGTGTGGCCCGAACAGACGTTCCCAGTGAGGCACCATATCCAAAAGATAATGCGAGCCCCAACCAACAAAGAACGCTGCAACTTTGCCAACCGCTGACCCTGGCATCAAAGAGCCCAGGGCGGCTCCAGCCAAAATATGCGGGGTTACCAACATTCGAAAAGCCTAAAGTTTTTGTTTTTCATATGTCTAACTACAGTATAGCATCAGCTTATGGAAAGAAGAGCAATCTTAGCGATTAGCGAATTGACCCTGAGATGCGTATATAAAAAGGCGTGTGGACGGAATGCTCTTTATATTAATTGCAGCTGCATTCGCGAGTTCTTAGAAGTTGCATTTAGTATGGGGGATTGTTACCACGATCATTACTAGAATGCCAGTAAGCTAAGGGCGCGCCTATCATCCATAACGTTCGAGCGACACCATCAAATACTACTCGTCCTATATGCCTCCACACCGGTGTTTTTTGCTCTACGCCCTCAGGATAACCACAAGCAACTTCTTCTAGATAATCTTCTACCTCCTGGATAAGGGTTTCGCCTTTTTTTGATAACGAACCGCAATTAAGAAATTCTGCTAAATAATATTTTCCGTTATCGTGAGTGTCCATATTAATTACATAATAATACTAAGCAGACTAGAAGCAAGCATAAACAATAAATCAATGGTCGGGGTGAGAGGACTCGAACCTCCGACCTCCGCGTCCCAAACGCGGCGCGCTAGCCAACTGCGCCACACCCCGATATATATGTAAAATCATTGTAAAGGTTCGAGGATTATTTATCGAGGACTCGGCCACCTTCGGCTCCGGAACTTCGCGATTGACAACCAGTTGTTGTCGGAAGGTTCCCTTGCGAAGTGCCACCGGCACTTCTCACCTCCGACCTCCGCGTCCCAAACGCGGGCGTTTGTCCTACTGCGCCACACCCCGTAAATTCAACCAAGTGATAGAGGGATTATATAAAATTAACGGCTTATAAACCAGGACGAAATGTCGCTCACCGGTATTAAATATGATATAATTAGCTCATGAAGTATGCCTCCATTTTCTTTACGATCCTGCTAATTTGGATCGCTGTTATTCTAATGGCCTTGACCCGTCCTGGGCCTAGCGAGATGTTTCAGCTTTATTTGGCTGTCATCGTCTGCACAATGATTTTGTTTTTGATCGGTTTTGCGAGAAAATAGATACAAAGGGAAAACTTTCTAATGCGTGAATCGGTCGCCGCAATTAAACGACACCGGACTACCCGGCTAGCTAAGCTTGTCGGTAAATCATATTATTTACACAAGCGTGGCCGTGACGTGGAAATGTCCAACCTTGTCTGCGGCGAATTCGTCAAGTTTGGCGGCGTTTATATAAAATTCTTGCAGGGCGTGCTGTTGCAAAGCGAGCTTATGCGTCGCTGGACCAATCCGGATCGGCTGAAAATTTTCGAAAACCTGGACCACGAACTACTAAACCTTGAAGCTATACTGGACAAGGAGCTACCGGGAGACAAACGCTCGCAGATCGCCTTGGTACAGCCCCAGCCATTCGCAGCCGGAAGTTTCGGCCAGGTATATTATGGCCAACATGCCAACGGCAAGCCGATCATTATCAAGGTTTTAAGACCAATGATACGAGAACTGCTCAGATACGATTTGAAGCTACTTGCCGCCTTCAGCAAGAATTTTTTCCTAAAACTGCATAAGAATATGGATTACCATATAGAGACCGCGATAGATGATTTCCGTTTAGCTACCCTTAGGGAGACCGACTACATAGAAGAAGCCAAGTTTGGTGCTGAATTATACGAGATATATAAGGGCAATCCGCATTTGATAATTCCCGAAACATTCAGGGATTTGTGTACGCCCCACATCATTGTCCAGGAGTATATACCCGGCCTTAGCGTAGCCCAGCTCATTAAGCTTAAGCAGCAGGGAGTGGATCCCCAGCAATATGTCCAGGAACAACTTGGCTCGGATCTGAAAAAACAGCTGGCAGATTTAGGCTACGAATTCATGATCAGCATATTCAACCTAACGCGCATCCAAGGAGATCCGCATCCTGGAAACGTGCGTTTAATGACAGGGAACCGAGTGGGACTAATAGATTTTGGCATTCAGGCACGCACACCAAAAAACAAGGCAGCTTTCTTTGGCATGATTGAGGAATGGGACCGTCTATATTCCGGAACTCAGAGCATTGCCAATATGTTCGAGCAATTCCTGCGGTTTTTTGTGAGCGACCTCTATAAGGCCTTGAAGAAACTAAGCAGCATGCAGCAACGCGAAGAAGGCGCCGAGAAATCTGATTTTACACGGGATGTCGGCCGTATCGCCCAAGAAACTTTTTCCAGTGTCATTGGTACCGACGATATTACGCCTTTGATAGAAAACGGCCGCATAATGCAGATAATCAGCCAGATCGTCAATAAAAAGAACCGCTTCGGCTTGGTCATGAAGATAGAGGCTTCAGAAATCTTGCGGGCAGCCCAGACCTATATGAACCTGGTCGAGAGCTTAGGTGTGCGCAGCGAAGTATTGCCGCAAGTATTCAAGCGGGTTGTAGCAAATGTGCATAGCGAGCATCAGGAGATGTTGCATCAGAACGACGAACTCACTAGCATCAGCGACGCCCTAGAAACAGTCAGCAACTGGTTAGAGCGAGTAGCCGAGCGCGATCCGATGCTATTTAGCCAGTTGATGAGACGCATAAAGCTAGGCAAGCACCAAACCGTAGACATAGTTAAAGAAGTTCCAGATGTCTCATAAGGAGGAGTTTTAATATGTATAAAGAATTCATGCTTTTCATCAAATACCCCTACACCGCAGGGGTTATAGCCACAATCTGGCTGGGAACGGCAACCTTAATGGCCCTAAACCACGACCTCCCCGGCATCCGCATGGTTATAATCGACATGTTCGTCAGTGTAATAATAGCCAGTATCGGCTTCTCCGGCAAAAAAGAATTGTAGGACTTACTCAGAACAGCACATTTCGGGCGAAATCCTGTGCTCCGATGCTCACGTACTTTTTTAAGTACGCTGCGCTTCAGTGCGCGGGTTTCATCCCAAACTGCACCAGTCTGAGTAAGTCCTAAGAGCCTCATGCATGAATTTATTCTCTGATGCCCTCTACTCTAGTTTATTAGGGTTATTTTTTGCATTTCTTCTAAGCTTTTTATTGGTTGGGCATGTTCCATAATGGTTTTCTTCCAATAGTTTGCACGCTCCATATCTTCTGATCTAGAACTGATTAAAATCTTGGGTTCGGGACCCTGAGTGCTATCAACAAGACAGACGTATTCGTTATCCCAAATACCAAAATCATTAGCTACATCTTTCGGCAAATCGCTGGCCATCACCCCTAATACGTTCATACTCTCTAGATCTGCTTGAATTTGACTTTTTAGTTCAGCACGTGATAAATCCGCTGGGTCTTCGATGATGAAAACTCTTGAAACAGTTCTTAGACGTGCTCCCGCTTTACGTGACTCCTGCATGTAAAGTGATTGATTATCCCACAGGTGTGTACCGCTTGGAAAAGTACAAAACCCATTCTTTTGAAGATTGCGGAATTTGAAAATACCCTCGTCAAATATGTCTTTAGGGGAAACTTCCACCACTTTTTCTGTGTGGTATTTTGCTGTATCTTCCTGGAATAGTTCAGCGCGATGATCAATATATTTTTGGTAAAGATTGATGTCGAGACGGGATTTGCATAGCTCCAACACTAACGGAAATTCATGCATATTCACTTCGGCATTCATATGGGCAGCACCCTTGACTGGAATCAAGGAAGCGTTGAGTAGGTTGGCAAATTCTCGTCCTTTTCCTTGCGGGACGTAAGGATCATTGTCAGAATATAGTACATACGCTGTATGGATTGATTTTTGGAGTTGCTCAGGATTGAAGTCCGTCTTGTAGAAAGTATTATTTACAGTTTGGAATTGCCAAGGGGTTGTGTCATCACTTAAATCCAAGAATGGGCTGACCGCAATCAAACAGTCAACAGTAAGGTTTAGTGCCATAACTAGGTGCAGCGCGAATAACGGTCCAAGTGAATGGCCCACAATTACGATAGGACGTTTATGGTAGGGTTCAAGCGACTCAGAAGCAATCCTTAACCAATTTGTGAGATTCTGATTACTATTGGTGTTTGGTTGCAGCTGATCGTATTGATCGATAGGGAATGCCGGTAGCAAAACGATCTGGCCAATACGTTCCAATCGTTCTTTGAGCATCATAAACCAGTTACTATCTGGTGTAGCAAACGCCCCATGAAGAATTAAAAATACTGGCTCCATATAGTTCTATTATATATGTCGCGATATCAATAGCTAAACCAGCACCTGGATTTGTTGGACTGAATGAGCTGTTAGCGCTTGATTATCATTTTCTATTAGGACGGCGTTGAACTGGAAAGGGCCGGTAGTTTCTAGGTCGTTTCTGTTCTTTACGTTGTCGCGCCAACGGGGAATTACGTTCTCTAATTTTACACCTAGGCTGCTGTGGAGGGTTCCACACATGCCTACATCGGTTATGTGGGCGGTGCCTTTTGGTAGCACCATTGAATCGGCGGTAGGTACATGCCAGTGGTCCCCTATGACCGCTGTCACCTGTCCGTCTAAGTAGTATCCAATCACCCGCTTTTCGCTTGAATAATCACCGTGGAAGTTAACTACTATGGCCGCCAGCTTTTTGCCCTTTTGCTGCTCTAAAATTTCATCAATAACTTTTAAAGGATTATCAGAGGGTTTGTCTGCGTCCTTACCTACGATATGCCCCAACAGACTTACCACCAGCACCTCACCTTCGCGGGTTTTCACATACTTCCAGCCCCGCCCTGGCGTGTCATTAGGATAATTAGCCGGCCGGATAATCGGTTTGCTCATGTCTTCTAAATAAGGGTGTATTTCGGGCCTATATGTGCTCCAGTTGCCTCCGGTAAAAAAATCAATTCCCAACTTCTGCAATTTTTCATAGTCCCCCACAGAAAGTCCCTTCCCATCAGTAACGTTCTCTGCCTGTGCAATAACCAAATCAATCTGCCGCTCATTTTTAAGGTCGGGCAAAACCCGCCCCACCGCCTCAATACCCGGCTCCCCCATAATGTCCCCAATATAAAGAATGTTCATCCCCTCAGTGTACTACGAGCTATCTATTGCTTTTTGTCCTTTGTACATTTGGCTTATAGGTTCTATCACGATCGAGTCTGTTGGTTAGACTGGCAAGTTCTTTAGCGTATGCTCTTTGTCGCTCTAAATCGCTTAGAGTTCCTCCTAGGATAAACGGAGCAGGAAGAGATGACCGATAATTATCACCCCTTTTTATAGTAAGTGCAGCTCTCCCATTATCATCGCTAACTTTCTTTTTTAGGACAGGGCCTGTATCGGGCAAATATCTCCAGTCGCGATCATGATTATTCTTTACGCTTTCGGAGGTTTGTTTAGTGATTATACCGTCTGACATAGACATAATAAATTCAACTATTTGTACATGCGCGCTGAAATCTATTATATCGACAGTCGAATCGTTCACTATGAAATGATAGAGCCTGCCAAGTTCCGGGTGATTGACAACCCGGAAAAATACCTGACGGCTAACGCGATCCTGTACATCTTCAAACTCATCTTCGTGAAAAGAGCTTAATTCTTCTGGATCTGCTGAACCTATTTCTTCAAGCCAACTAATGTTTCCTTGTAATATCCCCAAAAAAACCTCACGTTCCTCTGCTGCGGAAATTTCGAACGCGCTCAAGTCGCACCCCAACTCTGCTCCATCAACCCCCAAAGACAAAGATTCGCCTAGATCGTGCTGGTTATATCCTTCGGGTAATTTAGGCTGAAAGCCAGAAAGATTAAGGTAATAGAGGCCTTCGCGATAATCACAATCGGGACTGTCGGCACCCAAAGCTGCTCGGCTAACATGATCGATGTCAGTATTTTCGGTAAACTCAGTTACATCAAAATCTGGAAACTGATTTTTGTCTGTGTAATTGGGGCCCATTGGTTATTGTAAGACCGGTTGCTTGATGAAACTTATCACTTTTAATCAAGTATATTATACCATGCAAGTCAAGAATGCGTAAATCTATACCTACCAGGAGACGGGTTATTTTATTATTCCAGTTCTTGTATTTTAGTTATAGCTATCTTCTTTTCGCGTTCTAGCTTGCGCAGGCAGTAATCTATATTTTGGCTATGGCGGCGGAGTCGTTCTTTACTTATCGTGAAGTCCAGGTCATTCATCTTGCCTGTATCGTACTGTTGCTTGACCTCTTCTTCGAGCATTTTTAGCTCTTTTTTGGTCTGTCGTGTCTCTGTAATCAACTGGTTGATGTCTGTGATAATATCCTCCAAAATAGACATATCATCATCTGAATTCATAAGCTGAATTATACCACTTACGTTTTAGCTATATCATAACTCAACAAACTGGCCATTATTGAGCAATAAGATCTCAGCTCATTGATGTGATAGTTTAACGAATTCGTTCGGATCGCAGGGGTATAACTCTTGATTTGAGTAAGGGAAGGGAATCACCTTTTTTGCTCCAACGGAGGCAATAAATTCTAATATCGTTTCAAAATCAAATGGCCCGGCTATTGGCGATGCAAAGTTATTAACCCTAACGCCGTTATTCTTAATACCATCGCCAGGATGGAAGAAATTACCATCTATTATATAGCCAGTATTCGGCGGCACTTCTACGCCGGCCTTAGCAAAGTGCGGTAAATCATGGGGCAAAATATTAAACCCTGCAACCTTAAACGGCGTACCGTAACTAACCAGAATCGCATCTTCGCCGATTAGTCTAGCAACTGCATGATTACCATACAATTTTGTACCATTGGACTTGAACCGCTCGGCTATCGATGCGTCATAATGGTCTCCGTGCTGATGCGTATACAGCACTGCTTCCACTGTACCTAAATCACTAATATCATATTGGTCAGCGAAGAATTTTCCTGGGTCAATAACTATTCTGCGGTTATTTTTTTCCAGCAGTAAACACGACTGGGGGTACTTCGTAACTTTCATGAATTATTTGGCAAATTCTATGGCGCGTGTTTCTCGTATAACGTTTACCTTTATGGTGCCGGGGTATTGCATTGTGCTTTCAATCTTGTTGGCTATGTCTCTGGCAAGCTTTATGGAGCCTAGATCGTCCAGGTCTATCGGTTTTACAAACACCCGGACTTCGCGGCCGGCGCTAATGGCGTAGGCCTTTTCCACCCCGCCAAAGCCGACGGCCACATTTTCCAGATCACGCATTCTTTCGCTAAAGTTCTCGGCGCTGATGTTACGGGCGCCAGGACGGGCGGCGCTTACCGCATCAACGACTCTAATTACCAAAGCTTCGGTGGTGGTAGCCTCCACGTCATCATGGTGGGCTTCCGCGGCATGGGCTACGGGTTCGGGTGCGCCGTATTTGCGCAGCATTTCGGCGCTGATATGGTGATGTTTACCCTCCATCTTGTGCGTCAGGGCTTTACCTATGTCATGCACCAGGGCAGCGTATTTACAGGTTTTCACATCAGCCCCGATTTCCACCGCAATCATGCCGGCCATATGGGCCATCTCTGTGCTGTGTTTGAGCACGTTCTGACCGTACGATGTACGGTATTTCAGCTCGCCCAGTATCTGCAGAATCTCCTTAGGAATACCAATGATACCGACTTCCCGCGCGGCATCCTCACCGGCCCGAACAACTTCTTTAAGAACATTCTTATGGGCTTTTTCTACTACCTCCTCTATCCGGCCCGGATGGACCCGGCCATCCTTTAGAAGCATCTCCAACGCTTGTCGGGCAACTTCGCGGCGTACCGGATCAAAACTAGACAGGATAATCATGCCCGGTGTGTCGTCCACCATGATGTCTACGCCTGTAGCACGCTGCAAGGCCTGAATATTTCGGCCTTCCTTGCCGATTATGCGGCCTTTCATTTCCTCATCTTCGAGCTTAACGGCCGTTACGGTACGCTCGGCGGTAACATCGCTGGCCATCCGCTCCATGGCTGTCGTGATAATCACCGCCGCTTGCTCTTCCGCGGTTTCTTTCGCGTCGTTCTGAAGTTTGTTGATTAAGCCAACCAAGTCATTTTTGATGTCCCGCTCGGTCATCTTCAGCAACTTTTCGGCGGCGTCGGCCTTGGTCAATTTGGCGATTTTCTCTAGCTTATCCTGCTGTTTGGTACGGATTTCACGAATCTCATTTTTTAGGGTTTCTACTTCGTCCTCACCTTTGCGTAACACTTCGCTACGTTTGTCCAGGTTATCCAGTTTTTTGTCTAGAGATTCTTCGCGGTCCAATAGCCGCTGCTCTATCTCCTTGAACTCTCGGCGGCGTGTCTGATCCTCCTTACGCGCCGAATCTGCTAGCTCGGTAGCCTCTTGGCGAGCCTGGGTAACCAGCTTGTCAGCTTCTTTCTTGGCTTTTGAAAGCTCCTTTTCTGCTTGGTCCTCTATAGAGCCCTGTTTCTTTTTGCTCATGGCCTGATTCGTACCATATCCAACAGCAATCCCGGCCAGCGCTAGGACTATGGTAATTGGATCCATAGTAAATCCTTTCTTCTATCGGTGCAGATAATCCTTCAAGCGGCGATCACTTTCACTTCATTAGCCACTTAGAATTATCTGAAAGTCGAATTGAATAAGTTAAATTAACGTTTAAGTGGATTTATCCCAAAACAAGTCAAATCCTATATAAAATAATACGCCCTACTTCGTAAAATCACAATAACTACACTATTTTTTAGGCAAGGTGGTATTGGCAGGGCTGCCGTACTCAGGCATAGCAAGAATATCGTTTTCATCATTTAGTAGTCGCTTGATGCTCTTTTGCGTCCACTCTTCGCCATACCCACAAACGATTGGCACATCCAGGCCATAAGCCAGCGCATTCCCTACGCTAAGTCCTATGCGCAACCCCGTAAAGCTCCCAGGGCCCTTGAAGCACACGATTCCCGTAATATCTTTCCATGATTTTTGCTGAGCTTGTAATAATGCCTCTATTTTCTTATGTAAGGTTTCGGCCAGCTGCCGATGAGCTGGCCAAGTTTCATAAGCAACTTTTATCCGGCCATCAAAAAGCCCTATCCCCGCCTCCGGCCTGTCCGTCCGGATACTTAAAACCAACATCAGCTCGCCAGTCCTTCCATAAGGTACTGTAGCGAGCTAGGAACAGAAAATTTAAGCTGACGCTCAACCTCTCCCACGGTATTCATCTCTACCCTCAACCGTTCTTCTGGTAGGACGTCATTAACAACTTGCGCCCATTCAATAACGACCACGGTTTCAGACTGACCTATCACCTCGCTTAATTCCTGGGCTACTACGCCTGGATCGCTCAAGCGATAAAAATCAAAATGGTGCAGTTCTAAGTTGCCGGCTTTGTAAACATTGCTTATTTTGAACGTGGGGCTGGATACATGATCTTCGCTACCTAGGCCCTTCGCTAGACCTCGTACAAATGTGGTTTTACCACCCCCCAGATCACTTACCAGCTCGATAACTTCCGTGCCTCTAAGTCGCTGCCCCAACCGTTCGGCGACGGATTCGGTATCGCTTGAGCTGGTAGAGACGATTTGCAATGTCATGACGGTACTCATATGCACCATATAGTACCGCGAGCCCGGCTACCCCTACAAGCAAACCGGTATGCAAGGATGCTGCTACCTTGCTGCCTGGATCCTGGTATGATGCCCTATTTGCACTATCAGCCTTGGGCTTGGTGGTCTTGGCAACTTTGGGCTTAGCGGCCGCTTTTGGCTTGGTTGTGGCCACTGCTTTGGTGGTGGGTTTCTTGGACGCAGCCGATGTTTTGGTGGAAGTACTTTTTACCGAGCCAATCGGGGCTGCAATTACATTTGCGGCTCCAGGCGTAGGAGACGTAGTCCACTGCCATTGACCGTTCACAATTGCCCACGCCTCGCCACTTGCCGCATCTTGGTAAGGAGCAGTCTCTGCGACCACCTCGCCAGCCGTATTGACCAAACGGGCTTTTCCGGAAGTATTTGACAGCAACAGATGGGTTTCAGATACATAAAAAGAACGGTAAGCACCTGGCGGCAAGGTTACATCAGATAAAGTAAAACTATAGCTAAAACTATTTCCGCTCTGCAACCTATAGCCTTCCAGATCTATAGACTGACTATCAGCATTAAACAGTTCGATGTATTCACCAGTATCATCGCTGGAAGGAGGCGCGGGATTAGGCAATAACTCAGTAATTTGTAAATTACCTGTTGGTAGTGGAGCGCCGGAAACTATTTGCTCTGGGTCATCATTACTAGTGGAATTATTATTTGTACCCTCTTGGTCTGATGACTCGTCCGAATCGGGAATATTAGTCTCTATGAGCGGGTCGGCTTGGGGCGAGGACCCGACATCATATGTGAAGTCATGTGCGCTAATACCCGTGTACTCAAATTTATCATTGGTATATTTACGACGCAGGCTTTTGTCTGGATCACCACTAGCCCTAGGTGCGTGCACCAAACTTGACCCAGCAGGCGGTTGCGCCTTACTCCATCCAACTAGATCATGCTCTACCGATTTGTCAGGATCGTCTAGATTCGGGCTAACCAGTCGGACGTAGCCTCCATCATCAGCTAAACCGAATGTAAATGTTTCGTGTACGAGTGGAGCTTGTAGGCCGCTTTTTGCAACCAAGTATCGCTTACCACTTCCAAGGATTCCGTGTAGTAATACCGTTTTATAGGGTGTTTGCATTAAATTGGCGTTGGGACTATTGAAATAGTCGATCTGCCAGTCCGACACATCTATATCGTGATCTGTAATATTGAATAGTTCAATGAATTCCGTACTACCAGATACCTGCATTTCCACAATTAATATGTCTGCTCCAAGAGGAATTTGGGCCGTAGTTTTAGCTGGTATTGCTAGAGTCAATATACTTAATACCCCTGCGAACAGCACTATCCGCTTCATATCCCAGCCTCCAAATTCTTAACTATGATTGTACGCTAAAAACATTAGCGGCATGTTTAAATTATTAGTAAAAATTACACTATTGCTGTTCATAAATTTTGCAATCATGCATGTGCGTAGCCAGCACCTCAAAGGTTGGCTATAATGGAGCTATGCTACAGCTTAGCGAGACGCTCTTAAACAAGCCGGTACTGAGCTTGAGAACCGGTGCTGTGGTCGGCACAGCAGTAGGACCAATTATCAACCCGAACAACTTAAAAGTAGAAGGATTTTACTGTGAGTCCAAGGCATCTAAAGAACGGTTGGTGCTGTTATACCAGGATATCCGCGATCTCATACCGCAAGGGTTTGTGGTAAATGACCATGAATCCCTGACTCATCCAGACGAGCTTGTCCGGCTGAAAGACATAATGTCCATAGGGTTTGAGCTACTCGGCAAACCGGTCGTCACAGCCAGCAAAGCCAAAGTCGGGAAGGTGAATGATTACGCTACCGAGACAACAACTATGTTTGTTCAGAAACTTTATGTGGGGCAGCCGCTACTGAAAAGCCTAGGCGGAGGTACCATTAGCGTGGAACGGACCCAAATCATTGAAATTACTAACCGGAAAATCGTTATACAGGATTTACTGCAGCCGACTAAGTCGGTCATCCCAGCCACCGCCCAAATCGCCAGCTAGTTCCTTTACCGTAGCTCTAGTCAATCTTATGATGTCTCCTCGAGAACGAATTTAATGTCGTCGTAGTTGTAGCCTTGGCGGCTTAGATATTGCATGAGCTTGAGATTGTCTTTGTAACGGGATCGCTGTCGCTTTTTAGCCACCAGTTCTTTAAGGACCTCCCGCTCATCAGTCTCGTCTTCGCTAAGTACTTCCTGGATAACATCGTCATTTATCCGCTTGGCGCGCAGCTCCTGCTGCAGTCGGCGTTTGCTAGTGGACTTAAGCAGTCGTCTGTTTTCCACCCAAGCTTGAGCGAACGCCTTATCATCCACATAACCCTTAAAACTTAACTTGTTAAGTGTTATATCAATGACCTGTTCATTTTTCTCTTTATTCTCCGAACTTGTCGTAACTATTTTCCAAGGATTACCCTTGGAAATAGGAGATTTGTGATTTAACTTGTTTTTTAGGTAAGCGCGGATTTCCCACTCGCTTCGCCGCCTTATGGCTATGTAGTTCAGTGCCCGGTCATAAGCCTTATCTAGCTTGGCTGTGTACTTGAGTTTATAAAGCTCTTCCTTACTTAATTCCTTATTCAGCCGCAAACCGCTGTTAAGCAGCTCTAGCTCCCCCAGCGAAAAAGCATACTTGCCATCTACTGAGATTGAGTACCTATCCGACCTTTTCTGTTGCTGCCGAATTAAGGTAACTTTCATTTCTGATCAAAAACATTGATTATTTTTGACCAGTCTTGGTCACTTAGGCCTAACTCCTCGGCCTTGACAAAATCCTTCTGTACATCGTTAAGTAGATCGAAATCAAGACCGAATCTCTTAGCCATTCTTTGGGCATAACGTAGGTCTTTTTCAAGTAATTTTATAGCAAATCGAGTCTGGGTTTGTGGATGCTCAAGGCTGTCAAACAATAAACCTGTAAAGGGGCTGGCTGGAGCCATCCCGTCCATAATCGCTTCTTTTACGACTTTCGGGTCAAGTCCACTTTTGGTAGCTAAAACAGCCGCCTGGGATGCAGCCGTAGCATGAATGGCCATAAGCATATTAAGAATAAGCTTAAAACGCATACCGCTACCAATCGGTCCAAAATAATACAAAGTGGCACTTATCGTATCCAGTGCTGTCCTGATGCTTTCAATAACATCCGGATCACCTCCGGCTAGTAGTTTGAGGTTCCCGGTTTCGGCACCTGCTCTACTGCCAGTCAGCGGCATATCTAAGAGTCTTAGCTTACTGGATTTTGTTGCTTCAATAAGCTCATCCAAGTAATCAAGCGATAGAGTGGCGGACGTTATCAGCACCTTGTCTTTGCTGGCACCTGCCAATATTCCCACTTCTCCAAACCATACAGCGCGTGACGCATTATCATCAGCCACAACCTCAAATACTATATCGGCAGATTTGGTTACATCCTTTGGGGACCTCAGTAGTTCCGCACCTCTTTTAACTAGATCGACTGCTTTGGAACCGTCACGATTCCAAATAGCTACAGGATATCCTGACTTCAAAAAGTTTAGAGCCATACCATGACCCATTATGCCTAGCCCAATAATCCCAATTTTCTTCATCGTATTAATCTTATCAGAAGAATAGCCATGCCGGTGAACCAGCCGATTTCTACAAATATACCCCATGGCCGTTCACACCACTGGATTTTTCTATGAACCCTGGAGGTGATATTACCTTCTGTGTGCCTATGGGTTTTAAGCTCACGAAAAAATCTATATACCCAGGCGAAATCTGGTGATACGGATAGCAACATAGCCAACATCACAATAGTTGTTGAAACTATAGTGACGCTAATAGGTAAAATAATTAGGCTTAATAACAGCAAGATTACATCCGTCACAAGTACAATCCAAAAAAGCGTGCTTTTATTGCGTTTGATAATATTTCTGTTCCAACCAAAATGCGGCAGGGCATCCAGAATATAATGAGAGGTAAATGCAAGCGGTAGGGCAACAGCCGGTTGTTTAATCATAAGGGCGATAACCGCGCCGGTCAGTGCATGATTAGTAGCCGTCATTCCTTGGAATTATTCTTGTTTTTCGGCGGCGGCGCGGACTTGTTTGGCTATTGTGTCCATGACTTTGGGGTTTTTGGCCAGGTAATCCTTGGCGGCTTCGCGGCCTTGTCCTATTTTTTCGCCGTTGTAGGCAAACCAGGCACCTGATTTTTCAACAACGCCGTGATTTACTGCCAGGTCGATTATATCGCCGGAACGGGAAATGCCTTCGTTGTACATGATGTCAAACTCGGCTTCGCGAAACGGCGCCGCTATCTTGTTCTTTACCACCTTGACGCGCGTGTGGTTACCTACGACTTGATCACCCTGCTTAATTTGTGATGTGCGTCGGATATCCATTCGGACAGAGGCATAAAATTTGAGCGCGTTACCACCAGTCGTGGTTTCCGGGTTGCCGAACATTACACCGATTTTCATACGTATCTGGTTAATAAATATAACCGTGGTCTTGGAGCGTGAGATGACACCGGTCAATTTACGCAAGGCCTGGCTCATTAGTCGAGCTTGCAATCCCATGTGCGAATCGCCCATCTCGCCCTCAATTTCAGCCCGCGGCACCAATGCGGCTACGGAGTCAACAACTATCAGATCCACCGCACTGCTGCGCACCAATGTCTCTGTAATCTCTAGAGCCTGTTCACCATTGTCAGGCTGGGATAGTAATAGGTTCTCCACGTCTACCCCAATGCGCTTAGCATATGACGGGTCCAAGGCATGTTCGGCATCTATAAAAGCTGCAGTTCCGCCTTGCTTCTGGACTTCCGCGATGGCATGCAAGGTTAAGGTCGTCTTCCCGCTGGATTCCGGCCCATAAACTTCAATGATACGACCTTTGGGAATTCCTCCCCCCAATGCCAAGTCTAGCGAAAGGCTTCCAGTAGAAACGGTCTCGACATTGACTTTGTGGGCTTCACCCAATTTCATGATGGAGCCTTTTCCGAACTGCTTCTCTATAGAATCCATAGCCAAGCCTAGCGCCTTGTTCTTACCTTCGGCCACTGCGGTCTTTTCATCTGCCATAGCCTACCTCCCTGTAGTTGTTACCCTCACGCGTTCAGACCTTGATTATATCAGATGCAAGTATAGGAAATAGGGGTGAACTCAGGATTTCCGTATTATGCTTAAGCCTTTTCTAGTATAATTAAGCATTAGATGCGTATATCCGATGCCTTGGTCGAGAAGTTGCTCTTAACAGCAAAAAAAGTAACAAACGAACAGCTTAAGTCCCTGCACGAGCAAGAAGCTAACGAAAAGAAGCCGCTCCAGGACTTGGTTGTTAATGACAGCCTGGTTTCGGAAAAAGACCTGACCAAGCTTTATGCCGATGAGGTTGACGTACCTTATATCGAGCTGAATGTACGCGAACTGAAGAGGGAGATCTTGCGACTGATCCCGGAACGGATCGCTCGTCAGTACAGCGTGATTTTATTCGGTGTGGAAGAAAACGGCGCTAAATTGTTGGCCATGGAGGATCCTGACGACATCCAAGCCATCAACTTCTTACAAAAGCAGCTGGGCGCCGATATCAAAGTGCATGTCGCTACCAGGTCTAACATCCAGTCGGCCCTAGACCAATACCGTGGCAACATCAGCTCGGAATTAACTAAAGTTATATCCCCCGAGGATCAAGAAGACGAGGTGGAAGACGAAGTCAACGAAGAAGACCTTGCAGAAGATTCGCCTATTGCCCAGACCGTGAATCTGATCATCGAATACGCCGTAAAAGCCAATGCTAGCGATATCCACATAGAGCCAAGAGAGGAACACGTATTGGTACGCTACAGGGTAGACGGCATTTTGCGTGAAGCAAATAAGCTTCCCAAAAAAGTGCTTGGCGCCCTGGTGTCACGTATCAAGATCTTGTCAAACCTGAAGATTGACGAAAGAAGGGCACCGCAAGACGGACGATTCAAGATACAGGCCGGCGGCCAGCTTTATGCTTTGAGAGTTTCCACCCTGCCGATAGTGGACGGCGAGAAAGTGGTCATGCGTATCCTGACCGAGGGAACCAAGGCGGCTACATTAGAAGAGCTCGGCTATTGGGGCCCGTCATTAGACACCATAAACAAGGCCATCGTGCAGCCGCACGGCATGATCCTAGTTACTGGACCAACTGGTTCCGGCAAATCAACAAGCCTGTTCAGCGTACTAAGCATGCTCAATAACCCGAGCGTGAATATATCTACCGTGGAAGATCCGGTTGAATACCGCATCCCTGGTACTAACCAGACCCAGGTAAACCCTAAGGCCGGCATGACTTTCGTACATGGTTTGCGCGCACTATTACGCCAAGACCCCAATATAATTATGGTCGGTGAGATTCGCGATTCGGAGACGGCCGGACTAGCGGTCCAGGCGGCTTTAACTGGCCACCTGGTCTTCTCTACCCTTCACACCAATAACGCTGCTACTTGTTTGCCGCGATTACTAGATATGGGCATAGAACCGTTTTTAATCGCTAGTACTGTGCGGGCTGTAGTAGGACAGCGCCTAGTTCGCAAGCTTTGCATCGATTGTCGGGAAATATACCAACCTGATGCGCCGGTGTTGAAGCAAATAGCCGAAATCTTTCACACCGATAACACCTCAGTCATGAAACGCATACACCAGCTGGACTCACAGGCCCTGGAGTCTGGGATCGGAAAGGTAACGGTATCAAAGAATAATAAAGCTGCAAATGTGGAAATTGGCAGTAGTGATAGCCAAATTACGCGTCTCTGGAAAGCTCATGAAACTGGCTGTGATGCTTGCTCACATACCGGTTATAAAGGGCGAATGGGCGTCTATGAAGTGCTAGGTAATTCCAGCGCTATCCAAAAATTAATTGTCGGCAACTCTACAAGCGATGCAATCCAGGAACAAGCCATTAAGGAAGGTATGATAACCATGCAAGTTGATGGCCTTATTAAAGCCCTGCGCGGCCAAACTACAATCGAAGAAATTTTAAGGGTAACTAGTGAGAAATAACGAAAAAATACATGGCTAAATTCTCTTACACCGCAGTAAACAAAGAAGGCAAGACCATCCAAGGCACCGCCGACTCCGTAAACAGGGAAAATTTGGTAGCCACACTAACCCGCCAAGGCGCACGTCCACTAGTAATCAAGTTGGACACCGGTGGCGCCAGTTTTGCTAGTAAGTTGAAACACGGTAAAAAAGTTAAGCTTAAGGACCTAGTAGTATTTACCCGTCAGCTTTCCACGATGATTTCGGCCGGTGTTCCGCTAACTCGTTCATTGTCTACCTTACAAAGCCAGACCAACAACAAGTATTTCAAGGTGGTAGTGGCTGGCATCACTAAAGATATAGAAGGCGGCCTAAATTTGGGGGATGCTCTAGCCAAATACCCCAATGTCTTTTCTGAAGTCTACGTAAATATGGTTCGCGCCGGTGAGGCCGGTGGTATTTTAGACGAAATATTAAAACGGCTAGCTGCCCAGGTTGAGCAAGACTCTTCCATGCGCAAGAAAATCAGAAGCGCCATGATGTATCCGGTAGTTATCCTGTGCATTACAATCATCGCTTTCTTCGGCATCATGATGTTTGTTATCCCTAAGATTGGCGCCATACTCAAGGATCTGGGGGGCGAGAACGCCGAACTGCCCGTCTATACTAGAGCCCTGCTGTCTATAAGTGACTTCACACGGCAGAACGCTATTATTATTCTGGCCGTATTTTTTATTGGCTCGTACCTGTTGCGCCGTTATATCAAGACGCCACACGGTAAATATGTTTTTCATAGCTTCTTACTAAGGATTCCTGTAGTAAGTAATGTCATTACCAAGATTGCGGTAGCTCGGTTCGCCAGGACTTTTGCGTCTTTGATGTCATCCGGAGTGGCTGTGCTTGACGCATTGGAAGTAACTGGTGGCGCTATAGGCAACAAGGTCATAGAGGGGGAACTTAAGGAAGCCGCCAAGGCGGTGAAAAACGGAAAACCTTTGAGCGAGCCGCTCAGTACCAGTAAGCATTTTCCAGCTATTGTGCCTCAGATGTTAGCTGTTGGCGAAGAAACCGGCCAGATCGATACTATACTTGTAAAAGTCGCTGACTTTTACGAAGAAGAGGTGGAAACAATCATAGATGGACTGAGTTCTATAATTGAACCCTTGATGATCGTGGTACTCGGTGGGATGGTAGGCCTGATCGCCGCCAGCGTCATGGGTCCGATTGCGTCGCTTAGCAAGAACGTAGGGGGTTAAACCCCAACCCGCTTGTGCTAACCACCCACAAGTATTAAAATACGGTTCGTATCAATTAAATCAAACAACCTGAAAGGGTG